>JAWOBZ010000065.1:0-6270 GCA_046484045.1 Thermoplasmata archaeon
GCTTCGTACTGCGTAGTGATGCCGCGTTTATAGATAGAGAATTTGTTCTCATCCGGGAAGGGAGAGCCGTATATCTTCACCTCGGAATCATAAGGAAGACCTATGGAGTCCTTGTACTCGTCCATGGGTTCCAATGTAGCGGATTGATGGATGCTGCACCAACAGTGATTGAGCGCTTCGGTTATCCTGCTTGGATCCAGGCAGAATCCTTCCAGACTAGGGTTATCTCCACCGTTCACCAGCTTGATGTACTCCGCCCTATTCACCGAGATCCAGAATGAAAGGAACTCTGCTAGAGAGTGAATATAAGACCTGGGAAGTTTTTTTGCATCTCTCCTGTTCTGCTGGACTATCTCTCCGTGTATCTTGAGGTCCTTGATGAGAGATTTGAACTGCTGGGTGTTCAACCCCAGCGTGTGGAGCAGCTCCGTTCTCAGCTCGTTGGGGGGTATCAGCCCGTCCTCATCGACGACGAACTCGTCCACTATATCGAGTAGGATATTGAGAAGAAGACGCGTGAAGGTGGATATCTTTATGTCCTCGTATATATCCGGATCGCCGAATTCCCGCCCCTCGCCGATAGCTCTTTCCAGAGTTATCGTGCTGATCTCCCCCGATGCGAGTTCCCTAGCGTAATCCGGGAGGTTGTGCGCCTCGTCAACCACCACGATCAGATCGTCCATCTCGACGTCCCACCATTCCAAAAGCCTTCTTCTTATGAACGGCATGAAGAAATATATGTAGGGAGCGGTGACCAGGAGTGCGTCGGGGATCAGTGCTTTACCCATCTCGTAGGCGCAGATATTGTTCTTTCGACAGTGATCCAAGAACTCGTCCACCGTCGGTATATTGTCCTTACACCATCCTCTTACGTCATCGATATCACACTCCAGAAGGCCGCCGTAGTAAGGACAACTGTAATTCTTCTTACCCTCGCCGTAGGCCTCGATGACCTCCTTTTTCCTGTCACTGCAGTACTTGGACAGTTCGTCAGCAGTCCCCTTCAGCAGTTCCTCGTCGTTCAGGGCAAGAAGGCATGTGTTGTTCCTCCCCTGGAGACCCAACCCGTAGAACCCTCCGATGGTCCGGAGTTCATTGATAACCTGCTTCTGCTGTGAATTCGTCCTTGTGAGATAGAGAACCTTTTTATCGTGTTTATCAGCGTACTCGAGCACGGGTGTGAGAGTGCAGACGGTCTTACCCGAACCGGTAGCGGCTTGATATACCATGGAAACCCCTTGATCCAGACAAGAATAGATATCATCGACTATCTCTCCTTGATTCTTCCTGGGTTCGTAGGGGAACAGATCCTCTAATTCCTTTCTCATGGTATCTTTGTTGTTCATCGAAGGGGGAGTAATAAAAGGTGATCGGGAGGGTGAGGTGAAAGTGAAACTTCCCACAATTTATTAAATGTAGAAATCAATTGACCAGCGATAACATGAGCGACGAAAAACATTTTTCCGTCAATATCGAACACCTGGAAGACTACCAGTTCAAAGTAGAGTTCGAAAAGGAGTCCATGGGCACCATACTTACGGACGAAACAGAGGACGTGGGAGGCGGTGCCCGGGGTCCTCCGCCGAGTAGGTTGTTGGCAGCGGCCACCTTGAACTGCCTCATGGCGAGCCTGATATTCTGCCTGAGTAAAAAGAGGGTGGGGTACGAAGCACTCAAGGGGGAGATCGAAGGAACCGTCGACAGAGTCGATGGTAGATGGAGGGTGACGACACTCGACGTGGATATAACATTGAACATAGATGAAGAGGACAAAAAGAAGCTCGACAAGTGCCTGGACATCTTCGAAGACTACTGTATCGTCACTCAGAGCGTCACGAACGGGATCGATGTTAATGTGAACGTAGAACCAGAGGTGTAAAAATCGTACAGAAAACCCTGTTTGAAGATGATGATAACCTCGATAAAATAGTCGACGAGGTAAAAAACTGTACTAAATGTCCACTCCACAAGAGCAGGACACATGCAGTCCCCGGTGAAGGCGACAAGCAGGCGGACCTGATGCTGATAGGCGAAGGACCCGGGGAGCAGGAGGACGAAATTGGGCGGCCATTTGTGGGGAGAGCGGGAAAACTACTTGAGGAACTCCTAGCTTACGTCGGACTATCCAGAGAGGAAGTCTTCATAACCAACGTGGTCAAATGCAGACCTCCAGACAATCGTGATCCACGTAAAAGTGAGATCGAAACATGCAACCCGTATCTTCAGAGGCAGATAAGACTGATACGACCCAAGATAATGTGCACATTGGGCAACCACGCCACCAAGACCATCATAGGTAAAACAGGCATCACAAAGATTCACGGAAAGAAGTTCGAAAAGGACGGAAGGACCGTCGTCCCTCTCTACCATCCAGCCGCTGGACTCTACGATCCCAACAAGATCCCCGAGATGAAAGAAGACTTCAAGAACTTAGTCAAGCTCGTCGAATCGAAGTAAATTTTATTTATACCCCTCTCTTAAGCGGTACTCCCAATGGGCCCATGGCATAGGTTGGTTAGCGCGTCCGGCTGATAACCGGGAGGTCGAGAGTTCAAATCTCTCTGGGCCCATACAACCTTTCTCTATCTTTTTAAAAGTCCCAGTCCGGATGAGGTTTTGGCACTCTCAACACATCGTCCAACTCTTTAAGGAGGTCAACCGGACCATCCAGTTCATCGGTGATATGAAGACCGGTTGCAGGCTGCACCCCCAACCACATCCTGGTGAACACTCCAACGGAGGCTTTCAACGTGGGCAGATTACTTTTATTGCCTTTTACAGCTCTGGAATCCCTGCCCAAAGTCACTATGTAATCGCCCGAGATCCCCCTCCACGGTGATTCTTCATCCAGCAGTTCTTCGATGGGGTCTTTCAGTTTCAAGTTGAATCTAACCTGCTCACCCGATAATTTGGTCTTTCTCAAGCACTCCTCTAGATCGAGTATCCTCACCTGCCAGTAAGCGGTCGCTCTCATCTTGTTTTCGTACTCTGATTTACTGGTTATGGTCCTGTACTGGAAGGGTTTGTTAAGTAGATCCTGCATCTGTATCCCCTGGGGTTCTCTCATACCTACCAATCTGACCTGATCCGCCATACTCTTCAACAGAGACATCAGTTCTAGGAATTCTTCCCTGTCGTGGTAGCAGAGCCATCTTACCCAGTAGGGACCACGTTCGACCTTTTCTGGATTGATGTAAACGTGGTGACTCAATTCACCCTCTTCGTCGTAATAGCCCAGACCGAAGCTCTCCTTTCTATAGCTCAATTCGGTCCTGGTAAAGTCTGGCTTGAAAATATTGGTGTGTCCGTGACCCCGCATCCTATTCAATCTACCTTCATGTATCTTCTTCCAATCATCCTTACCCAATCTACTGGGGATCCGTGGTTTTATATCGATGTCCAAAGTTCCGGGATCAAAACTCACCCAATTTTCGTAGCTACCGGTCCCGAATCCAAGGCGGTTGTAAAATCCCTGCTCGAACATACCCAGTCCTGAAACGGCGGCACCTTCAGTAGCATCCTGAGCCACTGCTAGAGCCGTTAATTTGGCGGCGAACCCCTGCTTCCTGGCGATACGGCTGGTGGTAACGCTGCTGACACAGGAGAACGGCAGTTCTTCATCTAGGTATCTCATATCCCCCTTCCAATCTACGACCAGACATTCAGCGTCTCCGTTCATCTCGGCGACTAGGGCTCTGTCACTGCCCTCGACGAACGACTTCATGTTGTCTTCCTTCCCCTCTCTAAGCCATCCTGTCTCTTTCCATATACGGGCAATCGAATTCCCGTCTTTTTCTCGGTCGAACTCTCGGAATTTGTTCATATATAACACAACTTGTTGTTCCTTTCAACCATCTAATATTTAAAAAAATTGGTAAAAAGTGGAAAAGGTTTTTGGGGTTTTCATCCCCCTTACCCCTTACTTAATTCCACAAGCCGTAGAAGACCCGGGTCGGGGACAGGTCGTATGAGTTTTTCGGTTTTCCATTCATCTTATCACTGATCTAACAAAGGGGGCGGGTATATATATAAATATTTGAATATATAAATTGATAAATGCAAAATGGGAAAGGATTACTGCAACTGTAAAGTTGATGAACCTTTTTATCAGTAAGATAGATCCTTATCCAGCAGCTTGACTCCCTCTCCCTTTACCACTGACCCGACTATCTTCCCTCCGCTGAACTCGGAGGCATCCTCAGCTTCTTCAGCCGGCACCACCATGCAGTATCCCATACCCATGTTGAAGGTCTGGTACATCTCCTTATCAGAAATATTTCCTTCTTCCTGGAGAAGATCGAAGATCGGCTGCGGCTTCAATGGATCGTCGATGACATAACCGTACGCACCGTTGATCCTCTTGATGTTCCTGAGTCCGCCACCGGTTATGTTCGCCATCCCTTTGATATGGAATTTTCGGACAGCCTTCAAGACCGTTTTAACGTATATTTCCGTCGGTTCAAGCAGTACTTCTCCCAGCACACCGAAATCCAGCTCATCGTGATAATCATATTTCGAAACTTCTACTACCTTTCGAGCCAGTGTAAATCCGTTAGAATGTACACCGGAACTTGGCAGCCCTACGATCTTGTCGCCCTCTTTCACTCCGCCCCCTTCGATGATATCATCTTTTTTTATGAAACCCAGAGCCGTACCGGCGAGGTCGAATCCTTTAACTATATCACCCAGTGTGGCAGTCTCCCCTCCGATCAGAGTCATGTTGGAAAGCTCGGCACCCTTCTCCAGTCCCTTGGCGATCTCTTTCATCAGTTCTGGATCCGGCTCTTCGACGGCCAGATAATCAACGAACGCCAGCGGTTCCGCACCGTGACAGATAGTATCATTGACGTTCATGGCGATGCAGTCTATGCCCACCGTGTCCCACTTCTTCATCTCGTCTGCGATCAGCAGTTTCGTACCAACACCGTCGGTACACAAAGTCAGAGCGTAGTCTCCAAAATCTACGAGACCTGTAAACTCACTCTTAAGAGGAGCTCCTATCCCCTTTCTGCCGAAGGAAACGATATCCTTCAAAGCAGACACGGCTTCCTCTTCCTTATCGATGTCGACCCCGGCATCCTTGTAGCTTAAACCTTCCATATTAACCGATAGAAAACACTTATTTATTAATTTTGAGCACTTTCAATCACAATTTTCTAATATGTCCCTTCATTATGTAAACTAAGATGAATATAATCGGGATAAACGATTACTTGGGAAGCTCCGAACACCTTGAAGCTCTTGGCGAAGTCATCGATGATGGAGATTACGATGTATTTGTATTCCCTGGAGGGATAACCAAGGGTGAAAAACATCGAGAGGAGATGCTGAGCGCGGAGCGGGAAGGGAGGGAACCTGAGAAGAACAAAGAAGAACTGGATCTGGAGAGAAAAAATAAGAAAAGAGAGATGGAAAATTTCCTGAATTTTCTCATAGATATCGAGATACCTACATTGTTGATTCCAGGTAGGAACGACATACCTTTTAGGATGTATCAACTTGTTTTGGAAGAATTCGAGGATTATCCGTTCATACATCCACTGCATCTAAAATTCGTCAAACTGGGTGGACTGATATTCAGCGGATGCGGGGGAAAGATCGGGGACAGGAACCAAGATTTCTTCGAACTGGAGGTATACAAAGAAGACATGATGCAGAGGATGACTAACCTGAGAACATTCAGCCAGGAGAAAATATTACTCTTCCACAATCCACCGGTTTACCCCGGAACGGAAGAGCCTGAAGAGGGTTCGCCCTATGTCAACCAGATCATACAGTTAGTCAACCCAAAAATAGTATTTTATGGGATGATAGATCCTGCAAGTGGTATGAAGATAATCGACGATACAGTGGCGATCAACCCCGGACCGTTCAATGAAGGGAACTATGTAGAGGTAAACACAACTACCATGAAAGTGGATTTTAAGAATCTGGAGGAATGAAGATGTCCATGAGATTTTTCGTCGAAAATTTTGATAAGAGGATCATAGATGGAAAAGTTCCCATAGAGTACAGGGTGACCGAAGAGGCCAGAAAACATCTTGAAGACCCCGTCTTTTTTTCGGACTTCCCAGGTGGTAAATTGATAGTCAACCTTTGGTCAACAAGAGAGAGGCTCGGTAGAGCATTGGGTGTTGAGAAGGATGAGATAATAGATCTTCTTGCCGAGGCCACCGATAATCCCGTTGAACCGAAGATCATAAACGAACCTCCAGTCCTTAAAAACCGATCAGACGAATTCGATCTCAGAAAGCTCCCCATCCCAAAATA
>JAWOBZ010000101.1:0-13332 GCA_046484045.1 Thermoplasmata archaeon
AATTGTTCAATTAAATCTTCTTCATTGTATTCTCCCGTTTCATAAGCTAGTGCGATAAAACCAACTAAATTATCAACATAAGAATAAATTGCGGTTAAAATTGGTTCAAATAAAGGTTTTATAGCATTCTCAATAATACTCTTAACAAATTCCATGAACATATCTGCCAGCTCCTTCGCCGCTTCCCACGCCTCACTCAGCGCCTCCCCGATCCAGCCGAGCCCGATGATATCCAGGAAATTACCGAACTGGCTCTGTATGTGCGTTTCCTTCTCAAACTCGTTCCCGTTAACGTCCACGATCTTGACCTTGAGATCCCAACCGTCGGCGATGAAGTCGTTCCAGTACTGTATGTCCAGGTCGGTCTCGAAGGTGAACGTACCATCATTGTTATCTATCGCTTCGTCGAGGTACATCTTCACGCTCTTCTGATTATCTTTGTTTTTGAACACTACGTAGTCTATACCGGCTGAATCGTATGCGGTCAGGCTGATCTCCGCCCACGCCGTGCGTGTGGATACACCGGGAGTTCCCGTCCATGAATCTTTGGTCTGCACGTCCAGCCCGCCGTCTTCGTTATCCGTCACGATCTGGGGCTGGTAGACGTCTACTGCATCCACGGGGAAAGCTTCGCTCTCCCCGAGCCTACCAGAAGCGGGGTTCTGGTAGATCGGATTGAATTGTTTACTGATGTTTTGAGGGGCTGTGGCTGTCTGGTAGGTAGAGTAAGTCTGGTAATTGTTCTCCAGGTTGTACTCGTATTCGAATAGATTGCATCCAGTTATCTTTTCGTTGACTAAATCTATACTGTTGTTCAAATTCTCATAGATCACCTCTTGGTTTGTTTTTACATCTGACGATAAAGTTGAGATCGAAGTTGAGTTATCATTGTTCAAAAACGTGAATAGGATCAGGTTGTTCAGACCAGAAGAAACCGCACCGGCTCCCTTGACGCACATCCCGAGAGTCTTCGCTCTCACCCTGTGTGGACGTGACTGGTTGATACTACTACTCACGGCGAACAAGTCATGTTCCTCCTTAATTATACTATTTTTTGCCTAATGAATATTTTGGAGGTGGTTTTACAAACAATTTTTCTTTCCATAGTTTTTCACCCATTCTTTTTCTAAGGTTCTTTGCTATTATTTTTTCACTAAATTTAAAACTATGCAGATTGTATTTTTTTCCTGATTCATCAACTATATAAATTCGAAAAATATTATTCATATTGATGTTGCTATGTTTATTCGGTTCTTTTAAAGGTATCACCTCAATACTCTCAATTTCATCAAATTTAATAATCTTATGTGTTCTTCCTAAAAAAATCGTTACTTTGGGTATACCTATAAAACTTTCACCAACTAGTAAACGTGGTTTAATATAATCTATAAATGATATGAATATAAATGCAATTAAAATAATAACAAAGAATAAAACCTCAATGTTGTCATTATAACCACTAATAATAAGATAATATGTAAAAAGAACAATCGTGGGTATAAAAAAAATAAAGCAAAAAATAGACATTTTGGGTTCGAAACTTCGCGACTCATATTTTTGTACAATTTCACTCATATTTATTAACCTCCTACACAGATGCCAGCATAAATCCAAAAGAGAGCCAACCGCTAATTAGCTCCGCATTACCAGCTATCGCAAGGAATAGGCCAATATTACCGTCACCAGCAATAATTGGATAATTATGACCCCAAAGTAAATATGAACCGGTAATTATTGATGTGCCAACAGCGTTCCCTAACATGTAAAAAATGATATTATCAAATTTTAAAGTTATTAGATTTATTAAAATACCAAAAGTTTCTAAAAGAAATGCTTGACCAGCTGCAGAATAATGGTCTTCAGGACCAGGAATTATTAAGTCAAGTTTTATTAATCCCCAAACTATTGCAGTGATAACACCGATAACTATAGCTATTTTACTTAAAACATTATTTATCACATTACCCATCAATGAATTTTCTGTCGAACTACTGTCAGTTTCCACAACATCTTGAAGGCTGTCTAATATTATCGATAAAATACCTCCTTTCCTTGAAATGCCACTTTCGATAACAAAATTCTTCAAAGCGGTAAATGAAGGTATACCAAGATCTTCATCTATAATTTTATCAGTCAATCCAAGTGCTGAAGCCAGACTATTTTCTTCACCCATAAGCAGGTTAATCACCTTTGGAATCACTTTATTTAATAGTCCACAAAAACCACTTTGTATTTTTCCGAAGAAATCTCCTACTGCGTCAATATTATTACCTAAAACATTAACTAAGATTCCAGCCAATCCGTATGGACTGATATAATCTTTATAGGGTGCAATAAAGTCAGATACCTTTTTCATAGCATCGGTTACCATCTCAGCTTTGTCTTGTAAACCAAATATAGAAAGAACAAAGGCTAATCCTGCTGTCCAAACAGCATCCACTGATTCGTCACCATCTATCACTTCCCACTTATCTAATTCTTCAAAGAGAACCAATAATTGATCTACAATACCTTTTACCCAATTTTTCAACCCATCAGCTATCCAGTCGAATGCTTTAGCAAACATACTACCTATATGTTCCATAAACCAGTCCATGAAAGCATTCGCCAGCCCCTTCGCATCTTCCCAAGCATCCTGAAGCATCTCGCCTATCCAACCGAGACCCATAAGATCCAGCGCCTGACCGAACTCGCTCTTGATGTGTTTCTCCTTCTCGAACGTATTTCCGTTAACATCCACGATCTTGATCTTGAGGTCCCAACCATCGTAGATATAGTCGTTCCAGTACTGAATGTCCAAATCAGTTGAGAACTTGTATATTCCGTCAGTACTGAGTGGTACTGCGTCGGATAAGAACAGCTTGATGCTCTTCTGATTATCCTTGTTCTTCAGATAGACGTAGTCTATACCGGCGGTGTCGTTTACGTGCAGTTCTATAGTTGCGTAAGCACCGTCACTACCGTAGGTATCTATAGAAAGGTAATCCAATCCAGGTTTGAACGGTTCTACGGTAAATTGGTTGAACTGCTTGTCGGTCTCCTCACCATCTCCGTAAACCGTGTAGAATCTGCTCGTTATAGCGGTTCGATCGGATTCATTCTTCGGATCCTGTTCGATGACGTCCGGTATCCCATCTCCGTCGGTGTCCAGCCAATCATCGTTGATATCCTTGTAAGCCGTGAACGGATCTGCGTTGTTGATCTGTATGCTCCTCTCCTTATTATCATCTCCAACCCGCTCGAAGTACGTCGCCTCGTATCCGTTGACCTCCTGCCCGTCTTGTAAGCCGTCGCCGTCGTAGTCCGGGTTGGTCGGGTCGAGGATCAGCGTCTCGCTGTCTCCGTTGGTATCGATGGTCTTAGCAGTATCTAGCTCGTCTCCGTCTAAAAGACCGTCCTGGTCGGTGTCATCGTTCGTCGGGTCTGTTCCGTTGTAGTAGATACCGTGCTGTAGGTATCTAGCGTGCTGTGTTCCCTCGCCGAGTGAAACGCTATTGTTCACCATCTCGTACTTACCCGAGATGCTGTAGTTATGTTCTGCTATGTTCGACAGACCGTCGTTATCGATATCGCATCCCTGTGCATTATGATTGTCTTCTCCATCGCCGGCATCGGTTGGATCGAGCCCGTACTGACTCTCGTAGCCGTCCGGCATGTAGTCTCCGTCGGTGTCCGGGTTGGTTGCGTTGGAACCGCCGGTCCACGCTCCGTCCGTATCTTCGTTCCAAGAATCGGGCATTCCGTAGCGGTACTCCTCTAAGTTGCTCAAAGTGTCGTTGTCCGTATCGTTGTGTGGACCGAGGGTCCAGTCTTGACGTACTGATAGCTCCCCGAATTCGCCTGTAGCACTATCATAACCGAAGTCGTGCGTTCCGTTATTCAAGGGGTTCAGCTCATATTCAACTTCATAACCATCTGGTAATCCATCGGTGTCGGTATCCCAATCTAACGGATTGGTTCCTTCCCAGTAGATACCGTCCACAGCGAAAGAGTAACCTGGATCAATACCGTAGAGATATTCAGCGGTATTGTTCAAACCATCTTCATCCAAGTCCCCATCACCATCCGCTTTTAACGTAGGATCTAGGTTATACAATATCTCGTACTTATCAGGCATCATGTCGTTGTCCGTATCAGGATTGCTTATGTCTGTACCTCCGTCCCATGCACCGTCCACACCAGGGTTCCAATTCTCCGGTATCATGTACCTGTACTCTTGTAAGTTCGTGAGACCGTCGCCATCTTCATCGTCGGAAGCGTCAGTATCATCCAAATAATTTAATCCGGCGTGTTCTAATTCATATGAATCGGGGATACCGTCCATGTCCGCATCGGGTGATACCGGATTGGAATGGCTTTCCAATTCCTGTGTATTGTTCATATCGTCGTTGTCATAATCACCGTCATCACCGTTCACTTTCTTACCGTTACCGTATTTCACGAATGTGAGTGAATCGTAATCCCATTTGTATTTACTACCGCCGTCGTTTATCTTCTTGAATGAATCATGGGTTTTGCAGGGTATCGAAGTGTGAGGTGGGGGTGTACCTCCAAAACCGGCGATTCGGGTTGCAGTAGAATTGGTTAAGCTGTTCTCAGTGAAGGGAAGTGAAAACTGGAATAGGCCAGCGTTTACGCTTGCAGGAGGTCCAGTCGAGCCTTTGACACACATGCCGAGAGTCTTGGCTCGAATGCGGTGGGGGCGGGATTGGTTGATACTACTACTCACAGCGAACAAGTTCTGTTCCTCCTGTCTCATGGGGTATAAAAGTGAGGTGATAAAATAGTTTCGGAATAATCTACTAGAAAATATTAAATTTTTAAAGTATTGATATCAAGTGATCTCCTTTTTATTATTTTATCCAATATTTCAAACATTTCAGTTGAAGTTTTCTTGCCAACAAAATTAGATATTTTATATTCATTTTCCCTTTGGTCGATTATTGAAAATAAATATGGTATATCATCATCTGATTTCACAACGATTTTTTCTATCGAATTATATTTCAATTTAGATATCTTTGTTCTTGTATAAGGTCTTGGAAACTCAAGGTAATTGTTTCTAACTTTTATTTTATTTTTCCTGTAAAAATATGTTTCTATACCGTATAAAATGGGTGTTAAAATCAAAGGATACCACCATTCTAAATATGGTTCAACGACAGGTCTATACTTGATAAAATAATAAGTTGAGACAGTGAATAAAATAATAAATATTGACCACACCAAAATTGTAATTTTATAATATTTTTTTAGACAAAAATCCTTTTCCATATAATCACCTTTGTACTATTTTGCCACCCTTCAATCTTAATAAATATTCATCGATCATAGATATTTCTTTTCTCTCTTCATCGATTAGGTTAGTAAGGTTCCTTTTTTTCAACTCATATAGAAAAACTCCCTGTAAATCCTCGTTCCCAATATAATGTATTTTACCATCTTTTGTGTATATTTTTAGAAGAACTGAAACGCCTCTATCTGTTGCGATCTTCCAAACTTTTTCTATATTGCTGAACTTAATTTCACCATAAGGTTTCTTTTTAATAGCAAAATCTAGAAATTTTAAAGAATATTTCATCTTTTTTTGAGTTAAATTATACAAATAGAATTGTGTGAAAAAAAAATGAATATAACCAATTAAAAAAATTATTACAAGAAAAGTTATACCAAGAATATCTAAGAAATTAATACCATCGCCAAAAGAAACTGGTATGGAATACCAACTAATTAAAATCAAGCCTATAAAAAACATGATATTTAGATATAATATAAAAATTTTATAAGTTTTAATTTTTTTTCCAGTCAATCTATTTTTATCCTCCATGTAATCACCTATCCTATTCAAACAACTGAGAGTGAAAACCCAGCTGAAGCTAAAATTATTTCTATAAGTGCTGCTCCTTTTGTATAAGGGTCTTGAGTTGTTATAGTTGCAACTGATCCAAAGAGTAACGTAATCCAAGTACCCGCACCTGAAAATAATAATGCTCCTTCTCCCCCCATAAGACTAATCTCAGTAAATAAAAATACAATTGATTCAATCAATAAGGATCCATATCCACTTTCTCCACCTAAAACTCCTACTAAACCTTTAGCCATCATTCCTATTCCAAACCACAAAGCGCACCAAGTAACTAATAACGAATAACCTTCTAAGCTACAAATACTGTTTCCATTACTAGAAGTAGATTCATAATTTTTAATAACATCACCAATAGCATCTAATGTCATAGTAACCAGTGGGTTATTTTTTAATAGATCACAATTATTTACAAAATTTCTAATTCCCTCCAGAGTTAAATCTGGAAATCCACTACTATCAATTTTCTTATCGGTCAGCCCAAGCAAGGAAAAAAGACTATTCTCCTTACCAAAAATCCTGTTAATTATCCACCCCATAGCTTTTCCACCAGCATCCTTCAAAGTATTAAAGAAATTACCTATAGCAGGAACTTGTGTGCCAAGTAGATTCCCTAATACACCAACTAATCCAAAGGGACTTATATATTTCTGATATGGTTTAATGAAATTCATTACTTTTTGCATTACGTCCATTATCTCTTCAGCTTTATCCTGTTGTCCAATTAATGATAACATGAGTGCAGTACCTGCAGTCATCGTAGCATCGACACTTTCATCACCATCAACCTCATTCCATTTGACCAATTCATCAAAGAACTCAATCATCGCATCCTTTATCCCCTCAGCCCAGTTCTTCAGCCCTTCGATGATCGGGTTGAACACCTTACTGAACATCCACCCGACCTGATCTTTCAACCAGTCCAAGAACGCACTCGCCAGCCCCTTCGCATCTTCCCAAGCATCCTGAAGCATCTCGCCTATCCATCCCAAGCCCATAAGATTCAGCGCCTGACCGAATTCGCTCTTGATGTGTTTCTCCTTCTCGAAAGTATTTCCGTTAATGTCAACGATCTTGACCTTAAGATCCCAACCATCGTAGATATAGTCGTTCCAATACTGTATGTCTAAATCAGTTGAGAACTCGTAGATACCGTCAGTACTGAGTGGTACTGCGTCGGATAAGAAAAGCTTGATGCTCTTCTGATTATCCTTGTTCTTCAGATAGACGTAGTCTATACCGGCGGTGTCGTTTACGTGCAGTTCTATAGTTGCGTAAGCACCGTCACTACCGTAGGTATCTATAGAAAGGTAATCCAATCCAGGTTTGAACGGTTCTACGGTAAATTGGTTGAACTGCTTGTCAGTCTCCTCACCATCTCCGTAAACCGTGTAGAATCTGCTCGTTTTATCGAACCGATCTGATTCATTCTTCGGGTCCTGTTCAGCGATATCGTAGATACCGTCTCCGTCGGTGTCGAGCCACGTACCGTCCTCCAGCTTGTACGCTGCGAAGGGGTCGGCGTCGTTGATCTGTATACTCCTCTCCTCGTTATCATCTCCAACCCGCTCGAAGTACGTCGCATCGTAGCCGTTGACCTCCTGTCCATCTTGTAAGCCGTCCCCGTCGTAATCTGGGTTGGTCGGGTCCAGGATCAGGGTCTCGCTGTCTCCGTTGGTATCGATTGTCTTGGACGTGCCGAGCTCGTCACCATCTAACAGACCATCTTGGTCGGTGTCATCGTTGGTCGGGTCTGTTCCGTTGTAGTAGATGCCGTGCTGTAGGTATCTAGCGTGCTGTGTTCCCTCACCGAGTAAAACACTGTTGTTCACCATCTCGTACTTACCCGAGATGCTGTAGTTGTGTTCAGCGATGTTGGACAGACCGAATGGTTGAGAGAATGATAAGTTGTGGGGGTTGCAGGGTTTCGAAGTGTGCAGTGGGGGTGTACCAGCAAGAGTGCTTATACTCTGAGCAGTAGAATTGGTAAGGTCAATGTCATTAAAGGGAAGTGAGAACTGGAATAGGCCAGCGTTTACGCTTGCAGGGGGCCCAGTGGTTCCTTTTACACACATCCCGAGAGTCTTTGCTCGGACGCGGTGCGGACGTGACTGGTTGATACTGCATCTCACGGCGAACAAGTCCTGTTCCTCCTGTGCCCCAATATAATTGACATATTATAAATCACTTTTGTCCTAGCTATTATAGATGACAAAATTCTAATATGATTTCGTAGATGAATTTACTGATAATATGGAAAAAACGATCAAAGTTGATAAACCCATATCATTATTCGGCATCAAATCGGTTAAATCAGCTGGAATATTAGAAAAAAATCTGGTTGAATTATTAGATAGTTTACCTGAAGGTATAGAAACAGACCCGAAAGCACATGAAAAACTACTACTGTTGGGGAAAAAAATATCTCAAAAAGCCAACTTCAAAGGCAGTCCCGTGGACGAATTCCTAAAAGATAGAAAGAGCGTGAGATGATGAACTACATTGATTCATCCATCATAATCGCTTCATACTTTCCCGATGATCCACACCACAAAGAAGGTAAAAAGGTGATGGAGGATATCGAAAAAGGAGAGGAAGGCATCATCTCTATCTTCGGTATAGCTGAGATCGGAGGTTTCTTAACACGTAATAGTTCCCCTGAAGACAGTGAAGAATTCGTTACCCAACTATCGAGATTTCCAAATCTATACATATGGTACACATCTGATTTTAAAGGATTTATGAACACGGTTGCTGAACTTTCCATCACTAAGGGTTTATCTGGAGCGGATGCTATACATGCCGTGTCCGCCTTATCTATCTCTGAAGTTGAAAAAATAATTACCCTCGATCGTGACTTCAGAAAAATATCTGATTCTATCGACGTAGAATTATTAATATAAAATCCGTATTACGTTTTTGAATTTTTTAGACACCGCACCGGTTCCCTTGACACACATACCGAGAGTCTTCGCTCTCACCCTGTGTGGACGTGACTGGTTGATACTACTACTCACGGCGAGCAAGTCCTTTTCCTCCTGTCTCATGGGGTATAAAAGTGAAAGAATAAAATAGTTTCGGAAAGGTGCAATTTAGAAAGAAGGAACATAATGGAATTTTCTGGCGATCGATCTAAACCACCGAAACCTATTTTAAAGATTATCAACATTGATAACATGGTAATCAAAATGCCAACAGTAGCCGTTAAGATACCTTATGACCTAAAAAATCGGATGGAGAAACATAAAGAGATAGATTGGGATGTGTTGATCCAAAAAGCCATCAAAAATCAATTATCTCGTATCGAACTAGCGGACTCCATCACCTCGAAGAGTGAGTTGACAGAAGACGAAGCATTGGAGATCAGCGAAGACATCAAAAAAGGTATGGCTGAAAGGCATGGATTGATCGGATGAAATTCGTCGTCGATACCAACGTTTTGATCTCTGCCCTTTTAAAGAACAGTGTTTCAAGAATGTTGATAATCGAGTTGAACGAAGATTTTTACTCCCCAGATTTTCTTGAGATCGAGATCGAAAAACATAAAGGAACCATTTTGGAAAAATCGGGATTGAGTGAAGTGGAACTCAATAATATTCTCACGCTCCTCTTGGATAAGATCTTGGTCGCACCCGAAGAAACCTATAGAACCGAACTGGAGCAGGCTACTGAAATTTTAGGTGATACTGATATAAAAGACGTACCCTTCCTGGCACTCGCGATCAAAAAGGATGCTTACATATGGTCGGATGACGGGGACTTCGAAGAACAGGATTTGGTTGAAGTGTGGAAAACAAAAAAGATGGTTGAACACTTCTTTAAATGAATTATTTTCACACCAGAGGACACCGTACCCGCTCCCTTGACACACATCCCTAGAGTCTTGGCTCTCACCCTGTGTGGACGTGACTGGTTGATACTGCTACTCACGGCGAGCAAGTTCTGTTCCTCCTGTCTCATAGGGTATAAAAGTGAAGGAATAAAACAGTTTCGGAGGAACCGACTACCCAACTATCCAGGGAAAAGTATATAATATATTATCAAATATTATCATATAGTGATGAATATGCCAAGTGCTTACAGTTTGCCCAAGATATATGTGCAGGAGATAGGAGCCGTCGTCGAGGCCGGATACTACTCTAATAAATCAGAAGTGGTCAGAGATGCTATACGTGTATTATTCGAAACTCGAAGTGAACTGAGACAAGCTTCAGCCATCGAGCTGTATAAATCAGGTGAAGTTACTCTGAGTAGAGCCGCCGAGATAGCCGGTATGAATATGTTCGAATTAAAAGAGATCTTGAAAGATAGGGGTATCAAGATCAGAAGCCCTGGCGGAAGTAAGGAAGAACTGGAAGAGGAGTCAAAGAATCTAGAGGAACACAGATGATCCTAGTAGACACCAATATCCTTTCTACATTCGCTAAGATAGATCGTCTTGACCTTCTTGAAAAAGTGTTGGGAGAGATGCACATCTCACCCAACGTCTTGGATGAAGTGAAGAGGGCCGAGGAACTCGGTTATTCTCATGCGGAAAAGATATTGAAAGGGATCAAGGAAGGTAAGATTTTGATATCCTGTATAAGAGAGGATGAAGTAGAATTTCTAGAAAAAGTACCGTCTAGTTTTGGACGAGGGGAAAGGGATTGCGTCGCCATAGCTTTGAATAGAGATGCTTTGATCGTGACCAATGAAAGGAGGGTTTTGAATTACTGTAAAAGAAATGGGATCGCTCATGTACGATTAAATACAATATTGAGGAAACTTTGGAAAGATGAGATTATCGAGGAAAAAGAGGTCCGTGATTTGATACATAAGATAGAGGAAAATGATAGCTTGATCATCGTTGATAAAGAAAGCATCTTTTCGTAAATGGAATCCATCTGTTATCGCTATCTTTCTTCCCACCATCACCGTAGGGTACGCATATCAAATATGGAGGACTTATTAAAAAGATAATTTGCTGGTAAGTTTATTTATTATTCTTTTCAGATATCCAGCCCATCAAACGTTCTTCGCATGCGATCCATCAAACGTTCTTTGCAAAATCTATGGGGTTATCAAACGTCCTTTGCACGGCGTTTTCGTTTGGTTCGGGTGGGGTGGGTTAGGTGGAAGGTGGGCGGTGTTAGTTGTATGTCTGGTGTATGGGGGTGGGCAAACGTCCTTTGCGTGCAGAGGGCGTTTGGTTTGGTTTTTATATTGCAATGGTTATAAATGGGGGTCGGAAGGCATATAGAACAGAAGTGGAAATAAATGAGCTATCCAGATAAGCTTGCAGGTGGTCCGGTGGCTCCCTTGATGCACATCCCTATGGTCTTTGCTCGGTGCGGTGGGGGCGTGACTGGTTGATGCTACATATCACTGCGAGCAAGTTCTGTTCCTCCTATCTCAAAAGGTATAAAGGTGAAGGAATAAAATAGTTTCGGAAAGGTGCAAAAGAATTATTCTAACTCCATAACGTCAGATATATATACTATTTATAACCTATAATCAATTGGATTTAAACATGTCTGATATAAAAGTACGGATTCCCGATGATCTGAAGAGGGATATGGATAAGGCACATTTCATAGATTGGTCAAAGGTCGCACGAGATTCGATCAGGAAGAAAATATCGGAGATGTCCATACTGAACAATATCGCTGCTGGTAGTGAACTGACCGAAGAAGATGCCAAGGAGCTTGGAAGGAAAGTGAACAGATCTCTTCATAAAAGGTACAAAGAGATATACACTGACCTGGAGTAGTTACAGATGTTTTTAGTAGTCGATGCGAACGTCCTTTTTTCAGCACTGATAGTTGATGGTAAGACCAGAGAATTACTGTTTTCCGATCACCTTCAGCTTATGGTACCAGAATTTCTTTTCACCGAGTTTGAAGAGCACATCGAAGAGATAAAGGAAAAATCGGGTCTATCAAGAGAAGAGATGGACATGGTACTGAGTATATTCAAAGAAAGAATGGATATCGTACCGAAGGAAGAATTCGAATCCGTTTTGAAAGAAGCGAATGATGTGTGTCCAGATCCAGATGATACTGAATATTTCGCTTTGTCCATCGCGAAAGAATCATATCTTTGGTCGGATGAAAAAAGGCTGAAAAACCAAGATAAAGTCAAGGTGATCTCGACCTCTGAGCTGATTACAATTGTCGAGAAAAGGAAATCGTGTGAACAGGTGAGATAGGCGATTGACCGACCCTCGTACTCACGGTGAGCAAGTCCTGTTCCTCCTATCTCAAAGGATATAAAAGTGAGGTGATAAAACAGTTTCGGATGGTTTTTAAGTATCGACTTTCTTTAAACGTTGTTTTCCCACCATGACCGACCGAAACATTAATAATTAATGGCAATATTTATTATTTTATGCCTAGTAAAAGCGTTTCTATAAGCATACCTGAGCTCATGAATAACGAGATAGATGCTCTAGTTAAAACTGGTGAATATAGTTCTAAAAGCGATGTGATCAGAGATGCCTTCAGGACATTTCTGAGGAAAAACCACCGGAAAAAATTACGTATAGCCATCGAGCTGTATAAGGAGGGGAAAATCTCATTGATGAGGGCTGCTGAAATAGCTGAGATCGACTCAGAAAGTTTTAAGCAAGAACTAAGAGATCGAGGGATAACCGTAAAGACTTACTTAAGCGAAGAACAAAATGACTAGGAGCGGATATTCCTATGGATAATCTCCTTATTCTTGATACCGACGCGGCTTCCGTACTCGCTAAAGGTGAACTAGTAGTCGAATTTTTACAATTATATAAGGAAAGTACCGTCGTGATAACTCCCAAAGTTGAAGACGAACTCGAAAGACCTCTAGATTACGGATTCAAATTTCCAAATAAGATATTGAAAGAAAGGGAGATCGAGACTATCAATATTTCCAAAGATGAAAAAGAACTATACAGAAAATGGTCCGATCAGATCATGATAGGAAAGGTGAACTTCAATCGATCGCCGTGGCTAAACAGAGAGGGGGTGTTTTCTTTACAATGGATAAGATCGCAGCAAAGGTCGCTAAAAACAAAGGAGTGGATATTATTGCATTCGATACCATCATGAGGAAGATGGTAAAGAAAGATATCATCGATATAAAAGAGGCTGAAAAGGCAAGCTAAGATAGAGGAGAAAGACAATAGAAAAATTGACAGGAAGAAAATATTTTCAGAATGATCAGAGTTGAATAAGACACTTTATGACGAATTCAATTAAACACGTTCATTTGATGATGACAAAATTCTAATATGATTTCATAGATGAATTTACTGATAATATGGAAAAAACGATCAAAGTAGATAAACCCATATCATTATTCGGCATCAAATCGGTTAAATCCACTGGGATATTAGAAAAAAATCTGGTTGAATTATTAGATAGTTTACCTGAAGGCATAGAAACAGACCCGAAAACACATGAAAAACTACTATTGTTGTGGAAAAAAATATCTCAAAAAGCCAACTTCAAAAG
>JAWOBZ010000105.1:0-2645 GCA_046484045.1 Thermoplasmata archaeon
TCTTTTGTCTTACTCTGCTTTTCCCTCTGCATGAGGGCGTGCATCCTGGTGTAGTATATATAACTTACCATCGGTTAAAAAAAGCTTTTATTCTTCTTTCAATCTTTTTAAAAGAATCTTCGATTTTTCTATGCTATCTTCAACCTCGCCTCTCTCGAGCTCCTTTTGTGCTTCCATCAATTGCTTTAGATGGGTTTTATAATCCCCTCCATTTTCCTTGATCTCCTTAAGATGGCTCTTGGCTTCCTTTACAATATCGATGAAAGACTCTATCCTTTTGCACATCTCGAAAGCTTCTCTAGATCTCAGAATACCTTTTTCGTAGTCTCCCTCCTTGCCCGCCATGGCGGCCTGTTTAACGAGATCCTTGACGATGTTTTCAGATATCGGACCCGCTCTTATTTTTGCCAGCTCCCGTTTTGCCCTATCGAATTCTTCAATAAATTCTGCTTCTTCATTCTCCTCCGCTTCTCCGAATATAGCTCCACATGTCGGACATTCAACATCGTTCTCGTCCACCTCGGAACCACAGATAGGACATTCGAAGACTACTATTTCTACGTCTTCTTCCCCGTTTTCTTCTTCGACGTTAGAATTCAACCCGAATTGCTTCATCACGTCGTAGAGCTCGTCCTCACCCATATCCAATAGATCTTTTTCAAAACCGTTAACAACCTCTTCGACTTCATTATCTACGAGGTCCTCCATCGAGCTCTCCATCTCGATGATACTCTTGGTCAATCCACAATTTGGGCATTTACCGGTTTCTTCATCTATCTTCGTCCCACAAATCGGGCAGACAAGTTTCTCTGCCACCTACCTTACACCTCTAATTTTCATTGTCATTTTATCGCAAATACTAGTTATCTATTTAACCTTTAAGATTCGTCGGATTGATCGCCTAATATTCAAACGAATTCGTCCTTCGCCAAGAACAACAATATCACTGATATGATCGATAAGACTATCGAAACATAAAATCCGACCAAAGCTATGCCAGCAAAGGCGCCGAACAGGGCTATCCCCCACTTTCGCTTTTTATAAGCGAAATACGCTCCGATCAACTGAATAACCGCCATAGCGGCCATGATCACCGTGCATACGTTTAATACCGTGGTGAATAGACCTTCCTCATATTGACCTTGATATTGAGACTCTGCCATCTCCGCCATATCCACACCGAAAAATCCGAATGCGATGGTCAATATGAAAATTATGCCGATTATCGCCGACGAAACCATCATCACCGAGGCTATCGAAGATTTATTACTCCCTTCTCTATGAAGTCCATCCGGTCCTGACCCCTCGAACGGATAACCGCATGTTGGACATCTACTAAGATCGTCCTGACACTTTCTCGCACAGCTCGGGCATTCTTTCATTCTATCCTCTTTCTCGTATCCTCGTTATATCTTTAAAACTTTTCCGGACCCCTAAGATTGGGCTATCTTCTGCGGTCTAGACGAGGTTCTGGAATTGATGGAGGGGAAGAACATAGATATATACTCATTTCAAGAGGGAACGCTCTATACCAGCGTTGAGAGAGGCCGGAGTCGATGGGTTCGGCGTGGGAACGAGCATATCGAACGCTAGGACCGTGAACTACGCTATGGACATCGTTGAAAAAGATGGGAAACCATCAGCCAAGAGAGGTAAATTCAGTTTCAAAAAACAGGCGTACAGATGTCTGGACTGTTTCAATTACAGGATGCAGAGATGGGCAGAGAATACAGGACCCGTATGCCCGTGCGGTTCAACGATGGAGCCCATGTTGGAGAAGGTCATGGAGGACGGGAAGATCATGGGACCGTATCCTGATGAAGGATCCATCAAATCCTACGTTACGAAACAGTTAGAAAGGGCTGAAATCGATTGGGATGAAGGATAAGGTTTTAATAGTATAGTCTGTAATCCATCCAATCAGTATGAAAAGACCACGTAAAATAAAGGATTATTGTCCAAACTGTGACACACACACTGAGATGGAGATATCCAAAGGTAAGAATCGACCCGGAAGTGAACTGAGAAAGGGACAGAGAAGGTTCCGAAGGGTGACTTCTGGATACGGAGGTTTCCCATGGTCGAAACCCTCCGGTGCAGGCAAACCAGTTAAGAGAGTGTACCTCAAGTACACATGTGTCGAGTGCGGAAAGACCTGGCAGAAAAGATGTATACGATCCAGGAGATTTGAATTTACGGACTAAGTGATATTATGGATGAGAAAAAATCTTCGTTCATCAAGGTAAAATGTGCTGACTGCAGCAATGAACAGATAACGTTCAGAAAGCCTGCGATGGAGGTAAAATGCCTCGTCTGCGGTGCCAAGTTATCTGAACCTACTGGTGGAGAGGCTGACCTAACGGGAGAGATCGTAGAAGAGGTCGAATGATGGCGGACGATGAAGTTGATTATAACTGGCCCAGCGAAGGTGAATTGGTACTGGGTCACGTAAAAACCGTGAAAGACTTCGGAGCCTTTTTAACCCTGGAAGAGTACAGCGAAAAAGAGGGGTTCATCCACATATCAGAGATATCATCTGGCTGGGTGAAAAGGATAAGAGACCACATAACAGAAGGGCAAAAGAGGGTCTGTAAGGTATTGAATGTTGATAAAAGGAAAGGTCACATAGATCTCTCTTTAAAACA
>JAWOBZ010000113.1:0-7053 GCA_046484045.1 Thermoplasmata archaeon
AAATACCTCTACGTCTACAGGAAAACTCATAAGTTTTCCTTCGATTTCCCGAACGAGTTCGGGATAAACGGGCAGAACGTCAACTACGAGCTCTACGAGGACGGTTCTAAGGCGAGATACACGCATCCCATCGCTTCCGGAGGATGTTCGGGAGGATGCGGTGGTGCTTCGAATGTATTCACTGATCATCCGATCTCCATGGAGAGAGACGGACAGAAGTACTACTATCTATATGATGGTCAGGGGAGTGTGACCGAGTTAGTAACGGGTAGTGTAGTACCAGGAATGGAACTACTAGTTGTTGAAAACCAGTACCGCTACACCCCCTTCGGCGAGCCTCGTGTCAAGATAGAAGCAGTAGAGAACCCGTACGAGTATGCGGGCAGAAGACTAGACGACGAGAGCGGAAAATATTATAACCGAGCGAGGATATACTCTGCGGAGCAGGGAAGATTCATGAGTCAGGACCCGATGGGTAATCAAGCAGGGGCGAACAGGTACGCTTATTGTGGGAATAATCCTACCAACAATAGAGATCCGAGTGGGATGATACATGACTGGGAACTGGCTAAGATCGATGGTGGTGGAGGAGGCTATTCAGGAGGTAGTTCATCAAGCAGTGGAACTACAGGTGGATCAGGAGGCTCCACAAGTGGTGGCACTGTAGATTTAAATATAGAAAAAATGGCTAAACAAGCAGCTTCGAGTGAAGGAGGTTACCAATGGTATGACTGGGTTTTAAATTTTCCAGCGGATAATACATATTCTTGGTGGGTCTTTGGGTGGGCATGTATCGACTGGGCGATGAACTACTACCATGAAAAAAGCGCTGCTTGGGGGCATTGTTTTACAGGTTGTGCACTTAGGCAATCTGGTACATCAAAAATAACAGCTCACACAATTTGTTATTCTAAAGAAGCAGTTGATATGTTAGCAGCTGTCATGCATGAAGTATTAAAAAAGGGAGAAAAAGTTTTTCCATCGAAAAAGGATGCTGACGATTGTATGAAGGGTTGGAGGAAAGGAAATATGGGGCATGAAGTGGAACGTGGATGGTGGAAATTTACATTTACTACTACAGAAATATACTCGTGTGAATATATATGTGACAAATATTATAGTTAATCGATGTGATAAGAATGAATAGAAGGGAAAAAAATAAAAAATTTTTTGTCCTCATTGTTTTTATAATAATAGTTATGATATTAACTATTATTTTTCACACTCAAATTTATCCAAGAAGAGTATCATCGATATATGGGAGATGTGAGATTTCAACCGAAGGAGAAGGATTTTTAACAAAAAGTAGTTCATACACTCTCATCCATAATAATTCACTATGGGATGTAAAAAATTCAACTTTTAATGGAGAAAGAGCATTGAAATGTTTTCAAGATGAAAAAATTGGACCGGTAGCTTATATTTATAATTTTGATAACAATATTAAAATATACTGTAGGTACTATTATATTAAATTAAACGCTTTTTACAAAACCAATCCAAAAAATGTAGAAAGCGATTTTATTAAAAATAATATCTCTGAATCAATAAATAATATTCTTGATATTCTACAAATTGATGCTTCTTCGCCTATTAAATATGGTGGTGAAGATATTATTACTGCCATTTCTAACACAATTTGTTGTGGGTTAAATCTGATGATACTTAGTATACCGGTAGTTACATTTTTCTTCTTTCATAAAGGGAATTATATTTTAAAGGAATTATTTAGTGAACATCCGACTAAAAGAAGCATACTCCTATTTTTTTCCTATTCTTTATCATTTTTATTTATCTACCTATCTATATTAATGGTTTATATTTTCATTGTTTTTAATAAATCCATATCATATATCATTAGAATAATTATTTTTATTTTGTTAGGGATAATTACATTTATTTATATTAGAAAATATGAGAAAAATGCAGAGCGAGGATATACTCTGCGGAGCAGGGAAGATTCATGAGTCAGGACCCGATGGGTAATCAAGCAGGAGCGAATAGGTATGCGTACTGCGGGAATAATCCTACCAACAATAGAGATCCGAGCGGGATGCTGATCAATCAACCGCCGCCAAATCTCATCGATGGTGGTGGAGGAGGTTATTCAGGAAGTGGTTCAGGAACTCAGCAAGTTGGTCAACAAATAAATCAACCACCTGTAGCAACGGGTACCCATGGAACAGGGACTGGACAGGATACGTATGAAGGTGTAGAAAATTATGGGGAGGGAGTAAAGAATTCGGCATCAGGATTCGCTAACTCTGTTGTTGAATTTTTTAAATCTAGACAAAAAGCATTATTGGATTATATTCCAGAATATAAAATAATTGGTTCTTATATACAATTTACTTGGACTAAAACAAAAGCAAAAATGTGGTGTAATAATTTCCAAGACGCAGCGAATACATGTGGGAATGCAGGAAGTCCCGAAGCAATCGCAGGATGCTATGTAGCTGTTTCTGCCGGAGCGGTTCCATTTTGTTTATGTGGGTATCTTGCAAATGGATTAACAATGATCGTTGATTGGCTAAATTACAGAATTACATATATATCTTGTAATGGTTTTTCTTACACTTTTCAAGATTTAATTGAAGATACGAATGAATCAATAGATCGAGCAACTCAGCCTACTCCAATTGAACCATAAAAGGTGTAAGTCATGAAAAATAGAACAACTGTTAAAATTCCCTTAATTATCTTTTCTGTAATATGCATTCTATTATTTATTTCTCCGACAATTACATCAAATGAAACAAGCTCGAATCGGGTGTTCCAGTGCAATTCAAAACACGATGGTAGATGTCCATATGAACTAAACGAAACCGATGGCTCGAACGATTGGACTTTTGAAACAGAAACTGTAATATCCTCTCAGCCAATCATTTGGGAAGATGGAACCATATATCTTACCGTAGGTACTTTGAATCAAGATGGTAGTTTATATGCAATAAACAGTGATGGATCATTAAAATGGAAAACTCAAATCTCATCCAATTGGGGTATTGAAACGATTCCAGCTATCGATAAAAATGGTACTATCTATGTTGGTTCTTATAATAATAATTTTTATGCAATAAATCCTGACGGTTCGGTGAAATGGAGTTTTGATACCGGTGGACCAGTTTATTCCTCCGCGATAGTCGATGAAGACGGAACAATTTATGTAGGATCTGGTGTAGGGAATGAATGGGGTATTTTGTATGCTTTTAATCCAGATGGAACGCTGAAATGGGAATATACAACATCTGATAAGATTCCTACGTCGCCCGCAATTGCTGATGATGGAACGATTTACATTTCTTGCCACGATGGAACTATATATGCTCTAACAAAAGAAGGAACTAAAAAATGGACTTATGATTTAGGGTACTACACTGGATCTACACCAACTATTGGACATGATGGAACTATCTATGTTGGATGTAGAAATGAAAAGGTATATGCCATCAATCCCGACGGAACAGAAAAATGGCGTATTTCAACCAAGGGTTATGTTGATTCATCGGTAGCAGTGGGGGACGATGGTACAATATATTTTGGTAGTTTGATAAAAGGAACCCTAGACAAGGGTAAGATACTCTACGCAGTATCTCCAGATGGAGAGAAAAAATGGGTTTTTGGTAACTCTGGAGTTACAACATCCTCCCCTGCAATCAGCAAAAATGGTGTTATACTTATTGGATCTACTGATACCTTGTACGCAGTAAACCCTGATGGAACTGAAAGGTGGAGTTACACTACGGAGGGGCCGATCTGGGGATCTCCATCTATCGGACCGGATGGGACAGTTTATTTCGGTTCTTATGATAAAAAACTATATGCTATACATGGAGGGAATGATATAGAAAATAAAGATAATGGTAATACCCCTGGATTTACCCTAACACCCCTTCTCATAATTGCAATTCCAGCGGTAGTGATATATAAGGTAAAGAAGACTAAGCGACGAGAGCGGAAAATATTATAACCGGGCGAGGATATACTCTGCGGAGCAGGGAAGATTCATGAGTCAAGACCCGATGGGTAATCAAGCAGGAGCGAACAGGTACGCTTATTGTAATAACAATCCAGTGAATAATAGAGACCCGAGCGGGATGATACATGATTATGAGCTTGCGATGGTCAATGGTGGTGGAGGCTATTCAAGTAGTAGTTCAAGCAGTGGAACTAAAGGTGGATCAGGAGGCTCCACTGGTGGAACGGGAGGAGGCACTACTGACACTACAGATGGAACTGTTGATAATACAGGCGGAGAGGGAGATCTAAATAATTATATGGATTATGGAGGAGGCGGAGGAATGTCAATAGAGGAATGGATGACATGGTGTAGAGAAGAATGTATGGATTCGTGCAAAGGAGATGTAGATTGTTACTATGAATGTTATGGTATTTGTGTTGAAAGCCAGACATGGGGAGGAGAAACAGTAACAGCCCCCCCAGGAGCTAGATGTAAATCTACACTTAAATATTGGGGGATTAATACAGTATGTAATAGGGAAGCTACAGAATATCTATATTCTCTAATTGGTGGTGGAGGATGGGAAGTAGATGCCAGTTTATCTTTAGGTGCTATAATAGGTGGTTTAATATATGAACCTGTAGGTTTTGTACTTGGAGAGACTGAATATTTAAGAACAAAAGTAACTGATTGTCATGATAGGAATCAACGGTTAGTAATAATGCAAACTTGGGTATCTGGCCAACCTTTCTATAAATGCATTGAGTGATCAAAATGGAAGTATTAGATTTATTACCATTAATATCTCTACTGGGATTGGTACTTGGTTTGGTATTAACAAATTCAATAAGAAAGGAAGTTCAAAAGATAGAATTAGAACTCTTAAGTTTGACTATAACTACCCTATTTGGTTTGATCGGAGTATTAAATACATTGATTATGAATTGTTCTTATAAAGAAGGAAATCCATTACATGTAGTTTTAGTTTTCGCCGTTTTCTTAATTATATTATTTACTTATAGGATTTATAGTTATAAAAAGAAACCATAAAGTTCTATACAAGAGAATCTACGTTCTCTACGAGAACTAAACGAAGGGTCCTAACATCTTCTACACCCACCCGCTGGTGGGCTATGGGATGGGGAACAGTTTGGTAAACTATCCCCTCTCACAAAAACACTTCAACTCCCTTTTCGCCTACCCGATTGAAAACGGAACCGACCATCGATCGAGACCGATAACGGGCTGATGTGAGCCAAGGTCAGAGGAGTGGTGATGGTGATCACTATCCTAGAGCAGGACTGACTCCTGCTTATCGAGGGATCTGTGATACCAGAGCTAAGCTTTCAAGGAAAAAATATCTTCTAGGTTGTAAATTTGGACGTTATCTTCTTCGAAATCATCGGTCTCCCTACCTACTATAACGTAGGAAACATCCCGGTTATCATCGAAGGGTGTTTTCTTATCCTTCAACTTTTTCAGTATCTTCGATATCTCGGAGCTGTCCAGCGAACTCCATTTCACTTCACATTTGAAGAGTCGATCTTCACTTTCCGCTATAATATCGATCTCTTCATTTTTGTACCACCATCGACCGTAGTTTACGATGTCAGGTATAAGTTTGTGGATGTTCTCTTTGACGATGTCTTCGAACACCCTTCCGAGATAATGGTCGTAATCACCTTTTATCTTATCCATGGGAATTTTAGAGTCTTCTTTAACTATGAGACCTCGATGTGGATAGACGTATCTGAAGTAGAAGGAGATGAGATTGTCTCTGATCCTGTACCTCGTATCCTTGGATTTTTCAATGGATTTACCGAAGGGCACTTCCTTTTTTATTATCCTGAGTCTTTCCAGCCTCGAGAGGTATCTGGGCAGGTCGGTGACCGGTCTGTGTATCTCATCGGCTATCAAGCCCACCCTGTGCTTTCCTCCGCTTATCGCCTTTAAGATCATCCTGTAAGTGGACGGCTCTCTCAGTTCCTGTTGAAGGATGAAATCGGGCTCGCCGAACATGTATTCGTCCTGGTCGAAGAAATTGTCCGATATGTTTTTCCAAACGCTCTCAGAATCGTCGAATCGCTTCAGGTAGGCGGGTATACCTCCGCACACTCCGTGGACTCTTATCAGATCTTCACAACTGTACTTCGGTAAGAAATCCTTGTAAGTTTGGATGGTAAGAGGTTTTACTTCCATCTGTTTCGTCCTTCTACCGAAAAGTGGGCTTTTGTAGTCCAGGACTTCGTTCTCCATGACGGATATGCTGGAACCGATGAGTACGAGCACTATATTTTTGTTGATGAGGTACTCGTCCCAAAGTTTTTGGAAGTGCGAAAGTGTCCTGTCGTCACCTTGAATGAGATACGGGAATTCATCTATGGCGATGATGATACGTTCGTCGAAAAGGTCGAAGGTGAATTCGAAGGCTTCCTTCCAATCGGATATGTCGGGTTTATATCGATCGAACTCATCTGCGGCCTGTTGGGAGAAATCCCTAGACTGATGTTCTAGAGGTAGTTTTTCTGCTAGATAGTAGATGACTGGATGGTGTTTCGCCATCTGCTTGATTAGGGACGTTTTACCCACCCGTCTCCTGCCGTAGATTACTATGAACTCTGATTGTTCGTTTTGGAACGCCTTTTCCAGCGTATTCAACTCTCTTTCTCTATCGTGGAACATATTATGAACATAATCATTATGTACGTAATCATAATAAAGCTTTTCGGTCTGTGTGATGATTTATCCACTACCACATCGACCGGCGACACACTCTCATCAGATCCGGTGGTAACTTACGGATACACTCTCTCACGAGGTCTACAGCCGAGTGATAGGTGGAATGTAGAACATTCCAGCGTAGACGGAAGACGCATAGGAAAGAACGGCTCGGTCAAGGTAAAATACCTCTACGTCTACAGGAAAACTCATAAGTTTTCCTTCGATTTCCCGAACGAGTTCGGGATAAACGGGCAGAACGTCAACTACGAGCTCTACGAGGACGGTTCTAAGGCGAGATACACGCATCCCATCGCTTCCGGAGGATGTTCGGGAGGATGCGGTGGTGCTTCGAATGTATTCACTGATCATCC
>JAWOBZ010000067.1:0-20131 GCA_046484045.1 Thermoplasmata archaeon
AATACTGCTAGATGATCATCAGGTAACCAATCTCGAATGTCGGGTGGTAATAAAAAACTCTGTTCCGGATCATAATTTCGATACTTTTTAGCCATGATTTCACTTATATATCCAGAAGTGTTCAAAGAATAAAGTATTTTCCCCTTGTTCAAAAAGCTATTTCGTTAGATGATTCTCGGACAGGCTCTTTAACAAGCAATTTTTTACTCAAGCCATATACTCATTAACGCTGGTAAACTCAGTACCTCTCCAATTTACCTTCCTTCAATGCCTTTTTCAAACACAGATGTAGGGTGACCAGTCCGATAACTATGCCAACCAGTCCCGATATCGGCATTATCAGGATATCCTTCATTGGGATGTAGCCTTGGGTCATGCTGGTACGTATGCCGTGCAGCGCGTATGTGATCGGGATCGCTCTGCTGATGTACTGTGCGGCTCCGGGGAGCACCGATATCGGAAAGAAAACACCGCAGAAAAATTGAAAAGAGAAGAAGATTACGGTGAAAACCGCCTGGATCTCCTTATAAAGAACCGCTATACCGGCTATTGCGAACCCGAATCCGATGATCGACATCCAAGCGAGTACCAAGAACAGGAATGAAGCAATTGTCAGATTAAGATGTATACCGAATACGAATTCCGCAACAAGCCACATCTCTACGAAGTTGACCAGAGACACGGTGAATCCGGATATGGCGGTTGCAGAGACGGGAACAAGCAGATGGTGTGGTATCATGTAGATGTTCTTGAACGTGCCTATGTGCTGCTCCCATCTTATGCTCCATGAGGAATCGAAGAAGCCGACACGGATGAACCTCCAGGTGATTATACCGGTGACTATGTACGTTGAGAATCCTCCTGCTATATTCATAGCCCCAGCGTCATCTACCGTTTTACCCAGTATAGCGAATACGCTCACCCAGATGATGGGATAAAGCAGCATGGCGATGAAGTTGAGTTTGTACGACCAGCGCCTCTGCCAGTCCCTGACCAGGAACGCCCATATTATGACGAGATATTTTTTGATCTTAAATCTCACTTCCAAACCCCCTTCTTGACCTCTCCTTCCTCGGTGTGCTTGATGAAAGCTTCCTCCAACGTTGGCTCTTTTACTGACAGCTTGGACACCCTGCCGCTGTTGATTATCTTCTCGATGATGTCGTGGATGTGTTCTCCCCCCTCCAAGTAGACCTGGTACATACCTTCCTTCATCTCGACTTTATCTATGCATGGATCTTCTATGTTGAATTCACTTTTATCGGCGTAGGCGAACTCTATCATCCTCTTCGGGAATATCCTGTCTTTCATCGCTTTAGGTTCACCGATGCTGGTGATACTGCCCTCTTTCAGTATCGCGATGCGCTCGCAGAGTTCCTCCACCTCGTACATGTTGTGACTGGTGAATATAACGGTCTTCTTTTCCTTCTCCATGATCTCCTTGAGCAGTGTCCTGAACTTCTTGCTGGATGAGGGGTCCAATCCGAGTGTAGGTTCATCTAAAAATAGGATCGGCGTTTCACGTATAAGATTCCTGATAAGGTTCAGCTTCTGCCTCATGCCGGTCGAGTAATCCCCGAGTCTCTTTTCGAAATCTTCTTCCTTCAGCCCGAGCCTCTCTCCATAGTAGTGCATCTTCTCCTTCCAATCGTCCACTTGGTACAAGCTGGAGAAGAAACGAATGTTCTGGTAGCCGTTGAGTCTCCTGTAGAATTTATCCCTGGCAGTGATGATGTCCACTATGTTTCGGACGGCCTTAGGTTTCTTGACAACGTCGTATCCACCCACGTTTGCACTTCCGCCGTCGGGAAGCAGCATGGTAGAGAGTATCTTCACGGTGGTTGTTTTACCCGCACCGTTGGGTCCCAGCAAACCGAATATCTCACCCTGTTTGACCTTGAAAGAGATGCCCCTCAATGCCTGCGTTCCGTCGAAGTTTTTCTTCAGATTGCTCACTACTATGGACATGGATGCATCTATTTCGAAAGATAGATGTTATTAAAGTTTAATGGGAATATATTGAAATAAATCAGAGGCCTGTTCTTTCCGGCACATCCACAAGCCTTACAGATGCTGCTTTATCTTCTGTTCTATCTGTGGTTTCGGGAGAGCGCCGATTATCCTCTCCACCACCTTTCCGTTCTTGAATATCATCATGGTAGGTATGCTGGATACACTGAACTGAGAGGAGGTCATATGGTTGTTATCTACATTCAATTTAGCGAAAACGACCTTTCCTTTGTACTCTTTCGCCAACTGTTCAATAGCCGGACCCACCATCTTACACGGACCGCACCACGGAGCCCAGAAATCGACTACGACCATAGGGTATTTATTAATCATATTCTGAAAATCATCGTCGGTAACCTCTATGGGTCTATCCAGATGACTCTGTGCTTTATCTTCCTTATTCTTGCTCATCAGTTCTTGTAACTTTTTCCTTTTTATCTCTTCCAGCTCGCTGTTTCCTTCCATTTTGATCACGATCCAAACGCTTTTGTGTTTTTTTAGCATAACCATAAACAACTGTGATATAAATGTTTGCATTTAAACACCCTACAATATTTTTACATCCTAGTACTTTCTAATTCTCATGAGTAACGAAAGTTATCAAACAGCTAAGGAGTTCAGGGAAGAGCGGGAAAAACTGAACGACATCGTCTTGGAAAACGCCGATATCAACATCAAAAGGTTCTTCAACTTGGACACCAAGGTCTACGAGGATGGAGCCCTTCCTGCCAAGACGAAAGAGATGCTCGGGCTCGTCGCTTCAACAGTTCTCAGATGCGACGACTGCATCCAGTATCATCTGATACGGTGTAAGGAAGAGGGTGTGAGCGATGAAGAGCTTACAGAGGTCTTATCCGTTGCTCTGATCGTGGGTGGCTCAATAACAATACCGCATCTGAGGACGGCGTTCAACCTGTGGGAAGATATGAAAGAATAGAGAGGAAAGCGATAGCATGAAAGATGAATTCCAGAAAGTTCTGAACAGGGTTCGAGATATGGCTGAAAGGCAAGAGGATCTTGATGTATTGATGAAGGATATATGTGACCTTCTCTATGACAAAATCGACCACTATGGATGGGTGGGTTTTTATCTGGTCGGCGTTCCAAATGAATTAGTTCTAGGTCCTTTTACCGGTGATGATACCGAACACACGAACATAGCCTTTGGAACCGGGGTGTGCGGTAGGTCCGCCGAAGAAAGAAAAACCCTGGTGATCCAGGACGTCTCCGAGGAGAGCAACTACCTGGCATGCAGTTTATCGGTCAGGTCTGAGATCGTCGTGCCTGTCATCTCGAATGGAAACGTGGTCGGCGTGCTCGACATAGATTCCGATGAAAAAGGCCCGTTCACCGGGGACGATATCGAACTGCTGGAAAGTATCGTCGACATAGTGGGTGAAAGATCAACATGAGTTCAGATAAAAATCACTTAGAAGATGAGAAGAGCAGATACCTCCAACAGCACAGCGATAACCCGGTCGATTGGTACCCGTGGTGCGATGAAGCCTTTGAGAAAGCCAAAGGAGAGGACAAACCGATATTCCTATCCATCGGATACTCTTCGTGTCACTGGTGCCATGTGATGGCACATGAATCCTTCACGGATGACCAAGTAGCTGAGCTGATGAACGATACATTCGTAAATATCAAAGTGGATAAAGAAGAAAGACCGGAAGTGGATTCGTTCTACATGAAAGTAGCCGTAGCAATGACGGGCAGCGGAGGTTGGCCGCTTACCATAGTGATGACCCCTGAAAAGGTGCCGTTCTTCGCAGCGACCTACATCCCTAAACGGACGAGATACGGCAGATCCGGCATGCTCGAACTCATCCCTAGAATAAAGCAGATGTGGGAGAACAAAAGGGCGGAATTAGAGGAGGACGGACAACGAATATTGGCTGCACTGGAGAAGGGTGGTTCAAAATCTAGTCCAAAACTGACGCAGAACATTTTCGACCAGGGTTTCAGGGAGATAGAACATCGTTACGATGAACGGAACGGCGGATTCGGAAATTCTCCAAAGTTCCCAATGGCCCATAACCTACTGTTTCTTTTGAGATATTGGAAAGAGAACGACGATGAATATGCGTTGGAGATGGTCAAAAACACCCTTAAAAAGATGAGATGTGGAGGAGTTTATGATCACATCGGCTACGGGTTCCACCGCTACTCAACGGACAGTAGATGGAAACTACCGCACTTCGAGAAGATGCTCTACGACCAAGCCATGCTGATGCTGGCATACACCGAAGCGTACCAGGCGACCGGTGAATCGTTGTTTAAAAGAACAGTTTACGAGATAATCGATTACGTAAACAGGGAATTGACATCTCCAGGCGGTGCATTTTACTCCGCCCAGGACGCCGATACTCCAGAAGGAGAAGGTGCCTATTACACATGGCGCGAATCGGAGTTAGATGAAATCTTGGGAAAAAAAGCCGAACTCATCAAAAAAATGTTCAACACGGAAAAAAAGGGCAATTTCGAAGACGAGGCAACAGGTAAGAAAACCGGCAAGAATGTCTTCTACCTGAAGAACGATCTAAAAAATGCTCTGGACAAGCACGGTTTGACGATTCAAGAGTACGAAGAGATGAGAACTAAGCTTCTTGATTCAAGGGAGAAAAGGTCAGTTCCCGAGGTGGACGAAAAGATATTGACCAATTGGAACGGTCTCATGACAGCCGCACTATCTAGGGCTGCATTCGTGTTCGACGATGAAGTGCTGTTGAAAAGTGCAAAAAGAGCATCTGATTTTATCGTGCAGGAACTCTTAGACGGAGACACGCTTCTCCACTCTTACATAGCGGGAGAATCAAAGGTCGATGGTAATCTCGAGGATTATTCGTTCTTCATCTGGGGCCTTCTCGAACTCTACCAAGCGGGATTCGATATCCGTTATCTTAGAAAAGCGGTGAAGTTGACCAGAACCATGCTTGAACTTTTCTGGGATGGTGAAGACGGAGGGCTGTTTTTCACATCCGAGAGATCACACGAGCTGCCTTATCGAACTAAAGAAGTTTCCGACGGTGCCATCCCATCCGGCAACTCCATCGCACTGTTCATACTTTCCAAGCTAGCACACTTGACCGGTGAAACCGAGTTCGACGAATACGCTCAAAAGCTGATTGATGCGTTCTCTGGAAACCTTATGAGGATTCCGTCCCAACACACGATGTTACTCTCAGCTTTGTTTGCAACGATGAATCCAGGTTCTGAGATAGTGATAGTTGGAGACAGGGACGATGAAGTAACAACGGAGATGCTGGACGTAGTAAGAAACCGCTTTTTACCTTCCGCAGTTTTATTACTAAAAAATTCTGAAAAGATTACAGAAGTTGCTCCGTACGCAGAGGGGATGAACAAGATCGACGAAAAACCAACGGTTTATATGTGCACGGATTTTACCTGTGGAAAACCAACGACCAATGTAGAACGATTCAAGAAAAGTATAGAAGGTGATCTAGGTGGAGAGTGAAGAACTCACCATCCAAGAGTTGAAGGAAATCTACAAAAAGATTGAGCCGATAATACGTGAAAGAACAAGAGAGTTCCAAAAGATATGGGATAGTGGAGAGGATTCTAGACTTTTTGAAGAACTCGTTTTCTGCCTCTTCACGCCACAGTCCAAGGCACAAGTTTGCTGGGAAACCGTTTTGGAGCTCAAAGAAGAAGACGCTCTCATGGACGCAGAAAGGGAAGAGCTTGCCGAGAAGATAAAGAGGGTCAGATTCAGGAACAACAAGGCGGGTTACCTCGTCGAGGCCAGGGATAAGTTCATGGATCCCAACGGCTGCACTTTGAGAGATCGGCTGGACGATTTAAACGATCAAAAAGAGGCCCGGAGATGGTTGGTGAAGAACGTGAAGGGGCTGGGATACAAAGAGGCGAGCCACTTTTTACGCAATATAGGAAAGGGTGATGACCTTGCCATACTGGACAGACACATACTGAAGAATTTAAAGAGGCTGGGCGTGATCGACGATATACCGAAATCCTTGGCGGTAAAAAGATATCTTGCCATCGAAGAAAGGATGAGCGATTTTTCCGAAGAAGTGGGTATCCCACTCGGTCATCTAGATTTAGTTCTCTGGTACATGGAAACGGGTGAAGTGTTTAAATGATGAAGCTCATTCGATTGGCTTTTTAACGTAATCTTCGACGGGGTCTCTTTCCGGTGCATCCGGTAACGATACGGGGTAACCCAGTGGTGTTACCGTAGCTACGTAATGCTCTTTCGGGACTTCGATCAGTTCTTTTACTTCATCTCTATCCATATCAGCAATCCAGCAGGTTCCGAGGCCGAACAGCTTAGCGGCTAACATAAAATGATACGCAGCGATGCAGCCGTCCTGCTTCTTTCTCTTGGTCTTTCCAGGGTCGGAGCAGATCGCCACCGCCATAGGCGCGTTAGAAATGGGCTGACTGCTTGCACCCCTTATAGTCCCCAATTTTTCAAGCACATCACGGTCGTGGATCGGCACGAAGTAATATGACTCTGAGTTCATGGAAGTGGGCGCCCACCTGCAGAGCTCAAAGAGCTTCCATAGGGTATCTTTATCGATTTCTTTTTCCTCGTAATCCCTTATCGACCGTCTGCGGAGCAGCAACTCCTCTCCATCGAGATAGGGTTCTAAATCGTGCATGAAGGTTTGGAATTCGATAGATCTTCTATCTGGATCTTCGGCGAAGAAGTTGTATATGTTGTATGTCGAGTTCTCCTTGGGTTTGTCTTTTGCTCTATCCTTCAATTTATCGTACATTTCATCGACTCGCTCTTTCTCGTCGTAGAAGAAGGTGACTACCCCCTCTGTTTCAGCATCATCTCCTTCGCAGAAACCTAGAAGCATATTACCGTGCTTAAGGATGATGCACGAACCCTGATCGACCCAGGTGCTCATCCCTATCTCGTTGATGTAGAAATCCTTGATCCGCTCCAAGTCCCCGGTCCTGAAGAAAGTTATCCCTGACATGTTGTCAAACCTTTAAATTATTCTACTATCGAACCCCTGATATTTATCGACTCCTCTAGAGGTTCTCCAGCGATTATGATGAACTTTGTGTCTTCATCGGTCATCATCTGGAATTCGCTCTTGTCTTTGACGAACATGGCGTGGTGAGTATCGAGCATCTTACCGTTCACTTTCATACTCCCCTCGTATGTGTACAATATCCCGTGGAAGTGATTAGGTATATCCATATCGTACTCGGCTCCCTCTTCCAGATGTACGTCCAAGAAAAGCATGTCTGCGTACATCCCGATGGGCGATCCCTCACCCACAACCGTTCTTACCTTGATGCCTTCGCTTTCCCATTCGGGAACCTCATCCGATTCCACTTTTTGATAAGTTGGTTCAGAATCTTTGTATTCCATGGGTAGATTGACCCATAACTGGAAACCGTGGCTTCCGGTTTCACCCACAGGCATCTCCTCGTGTTTTATCCCATCTCCGGCGTTAAATTTCTGTATGCCCCCTGCATCTACCTTGGAGTCATTGCCAAGATTGTCTTTGTGTCTGAATCCGCCTTCGATCATGTACGTTATAGCTTCGAACCCAGCGTGTTTGTGCATGGGAAATCCCGCTCCGGCTTCAACGAAGAACTCGTCCATGAGAACAAATGGGTCGAAGTGCTCTATGTCAGGGCCCGGGAATAACCGTAAGACGTCGGCACCCGCCCCCTCTTCAATTCTTCTAGGATTGAGGATCTTGATTTCGGTTTTACTCATGTTATCACTGCTATGTAATCACTACAGGCTATTAAAATATTTCACGTGGGCGGGCACACGGGTATTTTTTTATGAAAAAAAATCTCCTCATCAAGGTACTGCAGAACCAATGGATGAACGGAGACCCCTCTTTCTAAGGCATCATGGAAAATCCTAGCGAATTCAGGATCCGTTGCTTCGTTGGGCGCAAAGCATTCTGAATCCGACCTGAAAACCAAGATGATCAACGCTGCTGAATCTCCGTGCTCTACGGCCCTCATCAGCTCTCGTACGTGTCGTGCCCCCCTCTTCGTAGGAGCGTCAGGGAAAAGAGCTTTTTTATCTCTAGCTAGGGTGCACCCTTTCACCTCGACCCATGTTCGCTCGTCTCCTTTTTCGATCAAAAAATCGATCCGGCTCTCGCCGAGCTTCTTTTCCGCTTTGTAAGAGTCGTATCCACCGAATGGATTCAACCCGTCATCTTCCAATATCGCTTCGGTTATCTCCCGGTGATATCCGGAATTCACCAATACCCATTGATCTTTTACTTTACCCGCTATAAGGTCCCACCCGGTCTTCCTGTCGGGGTTGTCCGCTTTTTTGATTCGTACCCGGTTCCCCCGATACAGTATCTCTTCTAGCCTCCCCGGGTCTCGGATGTGAACCGATAAAATCTTACCTTCTTTGTCTTTGACTTTACCCAAGAATCTGTTCTCTCGGGATAGGAAAACCCCCTCTTCATCATAGTGGATATCCATCAGTTTCTTGTTCATCTTTCCGACCCGACATCACTGCTAATAAATCCGTATTTCTATCTAACTCACTTAGGGTTTATGCTCACAGACTTTTTATCCTTTTTTTCCAGCAAGATGGCGGGCTTCATATCCATGACCCCCTCTATCTTTCCGATCTTCTCGCTGATCAACTTAGACAGCTCTTCGGTATCTCTAGCCCATATCTCGGCCATCACCATATGATCACCGGTGGATTTAGCCGCCCATCTCACCTCATCAAAATCTCTGATCTGATCGACGGCCTCTAAAATGTACTGCGGCTTCACGTTCAACCCTAAGATACATACCATATCGTATCCGATGTCCTTTGGATTGAATTCTATGGTGTACTTCTTTATTATGTTGTGTTTCTCCAAACAGTGCACTCTGTTCCTAACCGTCGCTTCGCTCACACCCACCTCTTGGGCGATATCGGTGTAAGTGCTCCTGGAATTTTCATCAAGTATTTTCAGTATCTTCCTGTCTGTATCGTCGATTTTTACCATATAATCGTATAATAACTATGCTTATTAATAAAGTTTTTGCGAATTTCGTACAAAAAGTTTATATAATTCGCAATATGTAGGTGGATATAACCATGAAATTGGAACAATCTAGTAGTAAAATCAAACTAAAAATAATATGGAGGCAAGATTAGAATGGACATAAAAGAAATGGATTTCGACGATCTTCTAGCTGCTGCTGTTAAATCAGAAATAAACAGCAGAGAAGTGTACGAGTACATGGCCGAGAGATCGGATAATTTCGTTACGGTAGAACGATTTCAATTCTTAGCAGCTGAGGAAGAAAAGCACGAAAGGTTCGTGAGGATGATACACGAAAGGTCTTTCGGTGGAAAAGAACTTCACGTTCCCGAAAAAAGCCCGGTACCCATGCCCTTCATTAGATTTGAAGACAACATGAAGGATTCCGAGATAATCGAGCAGGCCATGGATGCCGAGATAGCATCTAGGGATTTCTACAAAAAGATAGCGGAGAAGGCAGAGGAAGAGGGACAGGACGACGAGATCGTTAGGACCATGGAGTACCTTTCTGGCATGGAGCAGAATCACTATAACATATTGGAATCAGAGAGTGAAAGGATAGCGGAGTTCGAACAGTTCGATGAATATTGGCCCGAGATGCATATAGGGCCGTAGATGGAGATGATAGATATGGCAAAATGGGAATGTTTGGTATGCGGATATGTGTACGACGAAGATAAAGGAGATCCCGAGAACGAAGTGAATCCGGAAACGAAGTTCGAAGAGCTTCCAGAGGACTGGGTCTGCCCGATCTGCGGAGCGCCCAAGGACCAGTTCGAGAAGATCGAGGATTAAATACTAATACCCGTAATATAATGTGAGAAATGGTGAGATATATGACGGAAAAAGCATTGGCAGAGGGTGAGCAATCAGAAGATTTTACCCTGGAAGATCATAACGGCAACGATTTCAAACTGTCGGATCACAAAGGAAAGAAAGTTCTGCTTTCGTTCCATCCGCTGGCATGGACCAAAGTGTGTGCGGACCAGATGAAATCGTTAGAGGCAAACTATGATCGATTTGAAGATTTGAATACGGTTGCGGTGGGTGTAAGCGTCGATTCCGTCCCCAGCAAAAAGGCATGGGCGGAAGAACTCGGCATCGAAAACACACCGCTCCTATGCGATTTCTGGCCTCACGGAAAAGCCATCAAACAGTTCGGACTCTTCAGAGAAGAGGACGGGTTCTCCGAGAGGGCCAACATATTGTTGGATGAAGATCACAAAGTGATATTCTCCAAGGTTTATCCGATAAAACAAGTTCCGGATATCGAGGAGATATTAGACGTAATAGATACGAAATAAGAGAGGTGAAAAATATGGCAAAGATGAATGGAATATACCAGAGCGATGATTGGAAGACGGAAAAGCACGTACCCGTGATAGAGATAAAGGGAAACGTCGAAGAAGGTGAGGAGATCGAGGTGATGGCATCGGTGGGAAAGGAGATCGCACATCCCAATACGACGGAGCATCATATCGAGTGGATAGAACTCTACTTCCACCCTGAGGGAGAAAAGTTCCCCTATGAGTTGGGAAGATTCGAGTTCAGGTCACACGGTGCATCCGGAGAGGGACCAGATACCAGTACGGTTTACACTGAGCCGAAGATTAAAGCGGTTTTCAAAACGGAGAAACCGGGCACCATAATTGCGAGTTCGTACTGCAACATACACGGGCTCTGGACAGACGAAAAAGAGTTGAAGTTATAGGATTGAAAAAATAACAAAAGGAGATAGATGAAAATGGAAGAAGATGAAGGAATGCCGCTGATAGGAGACAAGTTCCCGGAGATGACGGTACAGACAACACACGGTAAGTTGGACCTACCGAAAGAATACGAAGGCAAATGGTTCATCCTGTTCTCTCATCCAGGTGATTTCACTCCCGTATGTACGACGGAGTTCTATGCTTTCCAGAAACGATACGACCAGTTCAAGAAATTGAACACGGAGTTGATCGGATTGAGCATAGACCAAGTCCACGCTCATCTGAAATGGGCGGAATGGATAGAAGAGAATCTGGATCTGAAGATAGATTTCCCGATAATCGCGGACGCACAGGGTAAAATAGCGAACACGCTGGGTCTCGTACACCACACAGGCAGTACGGCAACTGTTAGAGCAGTGTTCATAGTCGACCCGGAATCAACTATCAGAGCTATACTGTACTACCCCGCCGAGTTGGGTAGGAACATGGACGAGTTCATCAGGATGATCAAGGGATTCCAGATGGCCGCAAAAGAGGGCGTAGCCATACCGGCGAACTGGCCCGAGAACGAGCTAATCGGCGACGATCTTATACTACCGCCTGCCAGCGATTGGGACACGATCAAGAAGAGAGAGAAGGACGAGAAGGACGGCAAGATCAAGTGCTACGACTGGTGGCTTTGCCACAAGGAACAGTAAACCCCTTTTATTTTTTACTATTTACCTTGGAGAGATTAAGATGACGAAAATGATGCAGATATACAGATGTGATGTATGCGGAAACGTAGTGGAAGTACTGCACACGGGCCAGGGAACCCTGGTCTGCTGCGGACAGCCCATGGAGTTGAAGGAAGAGAAAATGAAGGAAGAAGGAAACGAGAAACATCTTCCGGTTGTGAAAAGTACGGAAGAAGGAATCGAAGTCAAAGTGGGCGAGGTGGAGCATCCCATGGAGGATCAGCACTACATAGAGTGGATCGAAGTGATAACCAAAGAAGGTGCACATAGAGAGTTTCTGAATCCCGCTGACGAACCGAAATCAAAGTTCAATATTTCTAAAGATGATATCGTTGCGGCTAGATGTTACTGCAACGTTCACGGATTATGGAAAAACACAAAATAGGTGAAAAAATGGGAAAGATGACAGATAAATCGTTAAAAGAAGCCTTCTCAGGCGAGTCACAGGCGCACATGAAGTACCTGATCTTCAGCGACGTGGCCGAGAGAGAAGGAAAAGAGAATCTAGCTAGACTGTTCAAAGGAATCGCTTACGCGGAAAGAGTTCATGCGACGAATCACGCCCGTGAGCTGGATATGATCGGAGACAGCGTAGAGAATCTACAGGCGGGAATGGACGGCGAGGATTTCGAAGTCCACTGGATGTATCCCGCTTACCACGAGATAGCACACCTCGAGGAAGAAAAGGGTGCTCAGAGATCTATTCACTACGCCCTGGAAGCCGAGAGGATACACTCCAAGATGTACGAAAAGGCGAAGAACGTAGTCGATAAGGACGAGGATATCGAGATGGAAGAGCTGTATATCTGCCCAGTGTGCGGATACACCCATCAAGATGAACCACCGGAAAAGTGTCCGGTCTGCGGTGTGTCCAGCGATAAATTCAAGGAATTTTAGGAGTTGAAAATATGATAGATAAAGAAATGGTAGAGTCGATAAACGCACAGATAAACGCGGAAATATACTCCGCCTACCTGTACCTGGCAATGGCAGCGGATTTTGCCGATAAGAACCTGGCTGGTTTCGAGAACTGGATGAGGATCCAGTACCAGGAAGAGATGAGCCACGCAATGAAGTTCTACGATTACCTGCAGGAACGCGGCGGTCGAGTTAAACTCAGTGCAATAGACGAACCCAAAGACGAGTGGGACAATCCCTTGGATGCCTTCGAAGATGCCCTGGAGCACGAGAGATACGTGACCAGCCGGATCCATGATATGGTCGATCTAGCGGAAGAGAAGAAGGACAGGGCGACATACAACATGCTGCAGTGGTACGTGGACGAGCAGGTGGAAGAAGAGGATAACGCGGAGACCATCGTCGAGAAACTCAAGATGATCGGAAACGATACCAGTGCTCTGATGATGTACGATCAAAAGATGGAAGAGAGAGTTTTCGTAGATGAGACACAGGAAGAGGAATAACCGAAACCCTTTCCTCCCTTTTCGGGAGCGGTAAGATCGAGATGATGATATGACAGAAGAAGTATTCACGTATTTGATAGGTGGAAAAGCAGGTGAAGGAGTGAAGAAAGCCGGAACAACGGCAGCTAGATTGTTTTTAAGGATGGGTAGGAACACATTCGAGATGGACGACTACCAAAGCTTGATACGCGGGGGCCACAATTTTTCCGTGGTAAGTTCATCCATGGATGAAGTCAACAGTCACTACATGAAGGCGGATCTAGTTGTGAATTTGGATGAAAGGAGCTACGAGAAACACAAAGACCACGTCTCCGGAAGAGGAGTTGTGGTGAACAACTCTGATGAGGTAGGAGGTGGCGATATCGCCGTCCCCTTAAGTTCCATGGCAAAGGAGTACTCGAGACCTGATCTTATCATGGGCGTTGCCGGCATCGCGGTGCTGTGCTCTGCTATCGGTATGGACAAGGAAGAGATGAAGGAGTTCGTAGCAAAGGAATACAGCAGAGGCGCGGAAGAGAACATCGCCTTCGCCGAAGAGGTATACGATGGATTGGATGATGAACTGAAGAGTAAGTTCAAGTTGGAAAAAAGCGATGAAAAGCGATCAATGTTGACAGGAAACGAAGCACTGGCACTCGGCGCATGTGCCGCAGGCCTAGATATATACTTCGCATACCCCATGACACCCGCATCGTCTATACTCCATTTCTTAGCGGACCATAAGGACGAGCTGAAAGTTGCGGTCGTGCATCCGGAGAACGAGATCGCGGTCGCCAACATGGCCATCGGCTCTACGGTGGTAGGTGCTCGTGCTATGGTAGGAAGCAGCGGGGGAGGTTTTGCGCTGATGGAGGAAGCTTTCTCCTTGGCCGGAATGGCCGAATCTCCAGTACTTTTCGTTCTGTCTTCTAGACCGGGGCCGTCAACGGGGGTACCGACGTACACGGAGCAGGCGGATCTGGATATGGCTTTGAATCAAGGGCAGGGAGATTTCCCCAGAGTCGTGGCATCTCCATGCAGCGTGAACGAAGCGTTTCATTTAACCGCGGAGATGTTGAATCTACTTTGGAAGTTCCAGACACCCGGGATACTGTTGACCGAGAAACACTTATCCGAGAGCGGTATGGTAGTTGATATCGATGTTAGAGATACTGAATATGAACCACCACTGATGCACGAAGATGGGGGATACATGAGGTATAAATTGACCGAGAGCGGTGTATCACCTATGAAATTTCCACCTTCAGATGATCTCATCCGATGGAACAGCTACGAGAGCAGGGAGGACGGAGTGACAACGGAGGATGCTGAGTTGATCACCAAGATGCACGATAAAAGGGAGAGAAAGCAAAGGGCATTGTTGAAGGAGTTGAAGGACATGAATACGGTGAACGTATTCGGTGATTCAGGGCCAGTGGTCATGACATATGGGTCTACGACTTCCAGCGTTCTAGAGGCGCTTTCTGCCGGAGAAATTGATGCAACCGTGGTGCAGCCCAAGTATCTGAAGCCACTGCCGATCTGGGAGTTGGAGAAGTACAACGATGAAAGACCTATAATCGTAGAGCAGAGCGTTTCGGGCCAATTCGCTACGCTGTTGAGAGATAAGATCGGTCTTCGTCCGTCCGCGGTGATCAAGAGGTACGACGGGAGGCCCTTCGAGCCAGAAAAGCTTGCTGAGAAGCTCAAGGAGGTGCTCTAGATGAATGGAGATTACGGCACGGATGCAGAGATCACCTGGTGCACCGGCTGCGGTAACTTCGGGATCTTAACTGCAGTGAAAAAAGCGGTACCCAAGTTAGAGGAGAAAGGCATCGGTAAGGAGAAGATACTTGTTTCCTCGGGTATCGGATGCCACGGCAAGATACTCGACTATCTTAAACTTAGTGGATTGTATTCCATACACGGCAGGGAGATGGCCACGGTCGAGGGGATGAAGTTCGCCCGCCCGGATATGAAGGTGATCGCCTTCGGTGGAGACGGAGATGCGTACGGAGAAGGGATATCCCACCTGATCTTCGCAGCCAAAAGGAACGCTGATATAGCCGTCGTGGTCCATAACAACGGCGCTTACGCTTTGACCACTGGACAGTTCTCACCTACAAGCGAGAAGGGATACAAAGGTCCTTCGACACCCGGAGGCAGTATCGAACCGCCGTTGAACCCGCTTGTACTGATGTTATCCGCCGGTGCCGGTTTCGTGTCACGGGGATATGCCGGAAATATACCACATCTTACCGACCTTATAGTAGAAGCCGTCGAACATCCAGGTTTTGCTCTCATAGATGTCCTACAGCCCAGCGTTGTGTTCCACGACACCTACGAGGAGTACAACGAGTTGACTTACGAACTGGAAGAACCCGCGGAGACGGTCTTCGATGCCATGAAGCTGGCACAGATGAAAGAAAAGCTGCCCATAGGAGTTCTCTATAAAGAGAAGAAACCGGTATACCACGAAGAGCTCTACGGGGGATGGAACCCGGTGAGAGATCGTATGGATCGTGATGAACGATTAAACAAGATTAAAGAGATAATCTACGGTGATGAATGATGGATGTAAAAGAAGCGATAGAGAGAAGAAGGGCGTACAGAGCGTTGAAGATAGTCGACATCGATGAAGAACTCGTTGAAGAGTTGGCCGGCGCTGCGAGATTGTCCGCTTCGTGTTTCAACTACCAGCCGTGGAACTACGTCTTCGTTTACGACGAAGATACGCTGGAAAAGATGCAGGAGGTGATGTCCTCGAACAACGAGTGGACACGAAATGCATCTTTGATTATTGCGGTCTTCAGTAAAAAGGATGACGACTGCGTGGTAAAAGAAAGAGAGTACTTCTTATTCGATACCGGCATGGCGACCGCATTGATGATACTGCGGGCAACCGAGCTGGGTCTTGTAGCCCACCCCATAGCGGGTTTCGACGAGACAAAATCCAAGGAGATACTGGGCATACCAGACGAGTACAGGTTGATCACGCTGGTGATCGTGGGAGAACACACAGAAGAAACCACGGAACTCATGACGGATAAACAGATCGAGATCGAGAAGGAGAGACCAGAGAGGAAAGAACTAGAAGAGTTCGTACATCATAATACGTATAAATAAGAAATTTAACTTAATAAAACCAAGATAAATCGGAGAAAATGTTAAATCCCTTCCGTGAATTCTCCTATCCGTTATCATGTTTCTAGGAAAGGTCAAGAGGAAGGTCAATCTACTGGGCGATCCAGGTGTGGGAAAAACATCCCTTGTGATTCGATACGTGAAGAACCAATTCGGGGATGAGTACCTAAAAACCATAGGGATGAACACCTACACCAAGAAGGTACCGCTGTTAGGCCTCCAGGTAAAACTGCTGATCAACGATATCATGGGGGAGAAGAATTTCAACCTTGTCCAGAAGGGTGCATTCAAAGGTTCCTACGGAGCCATAGCCGTTGTAGATGCTACCAGGAAAGACACCTTGGACAGCTTAGTGGACGAATGGATCCCACGTTACCGCTCACTCTCGAGGCAGAACGCACCGATCATCCTGGCAATTAACAAGGATGACCTCGAAGACAAGGAACTCAAAACCGAGGACGACCTAGAAGGTTACTACAAACATTTCGATTATTACTTTTTCACATCCGCAAAAACAGGTAAACAGGTCAACCGGGCGTTCAAGGAACTCGCGTCCAGGACAGTGTACCAGACCAGTCAGAAGATGGACGAGGTAGAAGATCCGTTATCCATAGACGAAATCAATGATCATAGAGAACTGTTAGATTGTGTATTCTTGTGCACCTCTATCGTGGGCGATATGCCTTACTCGACCAGGGAAGAACTGCTGAAAGAGAGCGGCATAGACAAATTCCAGCTGGAAGAGGGCGTACCCAAGGAAGAGATCGAGAAATTCGCAGAAAAGGTTTTGGCTTGGTACGATGAGCAGGGCGACAGGGAATCAAGTGATAAAGTTCGAACACTTCTAGAGAAATATAATCACTAGATGATCTCGATTTTACTCTGGTTCATACCTTGACAGAGACCGTGACGAAGTACCGATTGTTGAATACCTGGACATCGTCGATTCTGGCTTGATAGATCTCCTTTAGATCCTGATTCTCCTTTAGTTCGTACGAGAATTTATTGAAATTGGATTGTGTGAGAAATTCAAAGATCAATTTCTGTCTATTTCCAGGGGACTCGGGTACAGATATGATACCGGGACTATCTTTGGAAATGCTTGAAAAACTCTCTCTAAAATCATTAAATACCCTTTCGGTATCCATCAAATCAGCAACTTTGATCATGCTCAAATTTTCTCTTTCATATTTTCTATCTAGTTCCCGTTTGACAGTGGCGATCAATTCGGCTTCTTCTATTGGTTTCTCCAGATAGTGATGTACTTCTGCCTCGTTTATCGCCTTCTTCATTGCTTCATTGTTCGGATAACCGGTGATCAATATTCTAATTATATCGGGGTGTTCCTTTTTTATTCGAGTCAGCAGCTCGTTACCAGTCAGCCCAGGCATCTTCTGGTCGGCTATGATCAGATCGTATTCGTTTTCCCCGATGGAAACCAGGGCGCTTTCTCCATTATCCTCGGTATCGACTTCACAATCTATCTCATCCGACCTTTCAAGCATTTTTTTCATTATATCTAAGAAATCTTTTTCGTCATCAACGGCCAATAGGCGGTATTGTTTTTCTTTAGATTCGTTTTTTTCTTCCATGTTTGCTTCACCCATAAATATGAAATCGATTTGAGTTATATTAATATGTTGTCGGTATCGAATATGGAAACAAAGTTAGAAATAACAACATAACCATTTGGATCCAGAACCGAAAAAATGATCACAATACTAATAATATTCGGTGGCCCAGGGAACGTCATCCATAAGTTTGACTTCCTCGATCTCATATTTATCTAGAGGAACACCTTCGCCACCGATAACTTGAGCGGTAAAAAGCAGATGCCATCTTTCCAAAATTGCGTTAGAAAAGGTGAACTCCAATTTCCTGATCTCTTTGAATTCTAAAAGCTCGACATCGAATCCAGTTTCTTCCTTTGCTTCCCTGACAGCCCCCTCCATGAACCCTTCGCTCTCCCATACCCTCCCCATGGGAAGAACGAATTCATTTCCACCTCGATGTCTTACTCCAACGACCTTATCCTCATCGATTATTTCCAGGACCGCCTCCCCCTTGCAGGGCGGATAATCATCTACATATTCGATGTCCTTCATGTCGTATCCCCAGAATATGATGAATGGCTCGCCGTACCTTTCTATCAGTTCTTCCAGTTCATCCCAAGAAGGTCTTTCTAACGTGTAGTTTTTCTCCATGGGATCATAGGCCTAGTTCGTCGTCGATCTCCTGGAGAGTTTTGAGGGAGAGGGTCAAGAATTCGTCCCTACCCAGCCCCAATTTCTCGCAGTAAAGTATCTTATCGCGGTCTATGTTCTTGGCGAAAGAAGAGTCGCTGAACTTTTTGATCACGGATTCAGGCCTGGCTTCCTCCAACTTGCCGTTGGGCATGACCAGAGCCGTTGCCACGACCAATCCAGACACGGCATCGGCGGCTATCAGAGCGTACTCCATAGTGTTATCCGGTTCCACACCGGTTTGCTCGAAGTTATGGGATTTAACGGCTCTGACGATATCGTCGGGCACCTTTCCTATCAGCATGTCAGCGGAGACCAGGGCGTGTCTGTCGGGATCGTCTTTCGTTTCCTCGTAGTCAACGTCGTGCACGAGCCCCAATATCTTCCACTTTTTTTCATCCTCATCCACTTCCGAGGCCAGCGTTTCCATTATCTTTGACACTGCCAACATGTGATTGACTAGGTTCTTATTATCCACGTTTTTTTCCACCATGGCCATTGCAGATTCTTCGTCCAACATGATACTCACTAGTGTTCACTTATGTACTATGTGCATAAAAACTTTGACGTTTTAAGTTCTGTAGCAATGGTTATAGTGTAGAAGATAGATACTACTTTATGAGCCTGCTTTTAGGTCTCGGACTCGTCGCTTGTGCAGCCATCCTTGTGCTGATAGTGATAATCCTGGTCATAGCCGTCGTATTCAAGCTGATCTTCGAATTCCTTCCATCGACGATAATCGCGATAATCGTTTTTTTGCTGACGCGAAGCATACTCTGGGCTTTGATAGCATTCGTTGTTACCGCATTGATAATCGCGGTCATCAACCGTAGATGAATCACTACTGTGGTGGCGGAGCTCCGTAATTCTGCTGTTGCTGCATCTGCTGATGTGGAGGAGGAGGTATGTAAGCAGGGAAAGCCCGCCCCATTTCTCCCTTCATCTTGTCGTACTTGATGTACCAGAGTATCAAGATAACGATCCCTATGGCCCCAGCGAAGAGCAGTATTATTGTAAGTAAAAGTCCAACCATGGTCATCCCGTGCTCGATATTTATCATGGTGCCGTTCTGGTAGGGAGAAAAGTTCACCTCGATCTCGTTGAGCGTACTGCTGCCTGATATGGGGCTCCCTTGATACTGTCCCTTGATATCGAAACCCTCTGACATTAGTATGGAATGTATCTTATTCTGGGCTGTTCCGTGACTCTCATCGGTATACAAGGTCTGCCCGCTTATACTAATTCCTTCCATATTGTATAGGAATATATTTTAAATATAAAAATGTAGGGTCATCACGGACTAAAAAATATCGAAAAACCTTAAATGGAGTAATATATTTGTTATCAATCCCACTTCACATCATAGGAGATATAATATGGATAAATACAGCTGCGATGTTTGTTCTTATATATACGACCCCGAGAGAGGAGATATAATCGGGAACGTACCCAAAGGTACCCCCTTCGAAGAACTACCGGACGATTGGGTCTGTCCCGTATGTGGAGTACCCAAATCTCAATTTACAAAGGTGGAAGAATAATATGGCAGTTTTAAAATTAAAAGATAACATATACGAAGTCGGTGCCACCGACTGGGATAGAGAGCTGTTCGACGAATTGATACCGCTTCCGGACGGAACGACTTACAACTCTTACCTGATCCAGGGGAGTGAAAAGACGGTCCTGGTTGATACGGTTGATCCCAGGAAAGAAGATGTACTGTTGGAGAATCTAAAGGAGATGGACGTGGGTCACATAGATTACGTAGTTTCACACCATGCAGAGCAGGACCACTCGGGCAGCATACCGCTCATTTTGACAATGTTTCCAAAAGCTAAAGTGGTCACAAATGAGAGATGT
>JAWOBZ010000073.1:0-12365 GCA_046484045.1 Thermoplasmata archaeon
ACCGTGAAAGACTTCGGAGCCTTTTTAACCCTGGAAGAGTACAGCGAAAAAGAGGGGTTCATCCACATATCAGAGATATCATCTGGCTGGGTGAAAAGGATAAGAGACCACATAACAGAAGGGCAAAAGAGGGTCTGTAAGGTATTGAATGTTGATAAAAGGAAAGGTCACATAGATCTCTCTTTAAAACAGGTGAACGAACACCAACGCAGGGAAAAGATCCAGGCATGGAAGAACCACAAAAAAGCCGAGAAGCTTCTCAACATCGTCTGCGAAGAACTGGACTCGACCATGGACGAATGCTACGAACAGTTCGCCTTCGATCTGATAGATGAATTCGGGAGTCTCTACAAAGCATTCGAAGCCTGTACGTTGGACGAGGACATACTCAAGAAAAAGGGGTTCGATGAAGAGTGGGCGAAATTGTTCGTGGATGTAGCTCTGGACAATATATCTCCCCCTTACGTTAGCATCACTGGATTCCTCAAATTGACTTCAAAGAACAAAAACGGTGTAGAAGACATAAAATACGCGATGTCGGCTTTCGATGATACCGACGAGTCCATGATCGAAGTGAGTTACCTTGCAGCACCCAGATACAGAGTGAATATACGTTCCAAAAATTACAAGGACGCCGAAGACGATTTCGAACGTCTATCAAAGGAAGCGGTTAAAAAAATCGAGGAGAGAGGCGGTTCCGGGGAATTTTTTAGAAAGGATTGACATCTTTACGGACATCTATAGGTCTTTTCTATCGAAGTTGTACATTGCTATGATTAATGGTATTATTATCCACATCATCAAAACGCAAAACAACAAAGGCAAGTTCAATAACTCAGGAAGACCAGTCGACCCAGTCAATCTACTGATAGCGGTACCGTACGCACTATTTGGATTGAAAGCGCCTGAAAACCAATACCAATCCGGGTAAGTTATCGTTGTGGATAAATCTGTGGGGAAGCTCCAACCGGTCGCCATAAGAATACCCAGAAGTACGAGATCCCATATCATATTGAAAAAAATCCAAACGAAAATACCCCCTGCTAAGGCTCTGGATGTACTACTCACGAAAGATGACATCAGAATGGCTATAGAAATGTAAGCACATCCGAAGAGAACAGAGAACAGGATAAATCCCAGATAATCAATAGCTCCACCAAATCCCGAAGTAATCCCGATTATCAAACCACCAATACCGAGACCTCCGAAAATAGAAACTGAAAGGACCGATGATAGACCTGCAAATTTTGCCAATATGACATCTTCTCGACTCAGTTCAGAAGCCAGAACCAGGGCTATAGATCTAGATTCAATCTCCTCCACCACGGTCTTATATCCCATTATTACGGCGACGATCGATATCAGCAATACTACAATCGATGATCCTACCTTCATGGTGAATTCGAAACCTTTTAAACCCGCTTCATTTCTGCTCTGGACACCTCCATATGCTGAAAGAAGAAGTATTAATGCAACGAAAGTAATACCTATAAACAAGACCCATTTATTTCTGACTTTATCCATGAATTCTTTCTTCGCCAGGAGGTACTGTGCTTTCCTTCTACTTCCGCTCATCGTCCATCACCTCTTGTGTACTTCATGAAGATATCCTCGAGATTGGCCTCCTGTGTAGAGAAATTGAGTATCTCAAACCCTTGGTCTTCTATCAGTTTCATGAGATCTCGTTTATCTCTATCACTGCAAGTCAGGATGATCCTGTTCCCACCTCCAGTTAGAGTTTTTACCCGTCCATCTTTTAGTAAGACTTCTTTCACGTCCTCGTAATTCCCTGAAATATCTAGGACCAGTTTAGCAGGTATCTCAAGCTCCTTTCTCAGCTTTTCAACAGAGTCTACTGCACGTAACCGACCCCATGTAATTATAGCCACTCTATCCGCTACTTCCTGTACATTGGGCAGTATATGAGATGAGAAGAATACCGTACCTCCCTTGTCAGAATAATCACTTACTACCTTTTTAACGAGAGCAGTACCTTGGGGGTCCAAGCCTGATGTGGGTTCATCTAGCAACAATATCGGCGGTGTGCCTATCACGGCTTGTGCGAAAGCAAGACGCTGTACCATACCCTTCGAATACTCACCTACCTTTCGATCAGCAGCTCCTTTTAGCCCTACCAACTTTAACTTTTTTTCTATTTCATCACCATCTGCGTTTCTCAGTTCTACAAAGAATCTCAGAACCTCTCTACCGGTCAGATTGCTGTAGAGAGAGATGTTTTCAGGCAGATATCCCACTCCTATGGTTGCTTCTCGTCTGTTTTTCTGGACGTTTAAACCCCTGATCTTCACCTCTCCAGATGTTGGTTTGATCAATCCCATTATTGCCTTAATCGTTGTTGTCTTACCGGCTCCGTTCGGACCTAGGAATCCAAAGACCTCTCCCCTCTTTACATTAATATTTAATGATTTAACCGCAGTCATATCACCATAAGTTTTTGTTAGATTTTTTATCTCTATCTCTTGAGACATAGTAGCACCTTCATTCTTGCTTCAATTAATATACTTAATGTTTTAAATATGTTGCTAAACTGTTTTCTATACCTTCAAATCTACTCATGTTATCTCCTTTTTGTAGCGCTCCATCTCACTGAATATACATCCGCAGTAGCCCTGTTTGTATAATTCGTGATCATCAGCTATCTCATGACTTCTGTAGAAACCGTCTGTGAGGTCCGAATATATGAACTTCACTCCTTTCTCATTTCCCACTCTTCCACCGATCTTTTTGATCAATTCATGATCTTGATAAGGGGAGAGCGTAAGCGTCGTTGTGAATGCGTCGAACCCCTCCTCAGAAGCGACCTTGGCGGTCTCACTCAATCTCCATTCATAGCAGAATTCACATCTGTTTTTTGCTCTCAAAGCCCCTTCTAAAAATCGTCTCAACGGATATTCGTCTTTGTAGATAACCTTCAAGCCTGTTTTTTCCTTATAATCCATCAGAGATTTCAATCTTTTTTCGTATTCTCTGAACGGATGTATGTTGGGATTGAACCAAAAAGCCGTGATATCAAAATCATGGGAATAATATTCGGCGGTGTACGTCAAACACGGAGAACAACATGTATGGATCATCAATTCCATATCGATCACGTCATATCTTGAGAGCGACCCTTTTGTGTGCTTTTTTCTCTTTCTTTTCTTCCTTCTTTTCTTCCTTCTCTTTGAACTGAGTCCCACATTCTGGGCAGGTACCCTTTCTTTCTGCACATGGTTTGTGGAATGTCTTTCCACACTCACATTTTATCATATCCAGACCTTTCTTTATGCTCCCCTTACAGATAGAACACTTTTCGTCACCCTCTGCTTTCACTACCTCGAATGTACCTTCAGAAGGTTCGATATCCACGATACAATCGAGTTCTTTCTTATCGAATATACGCAGACCGCTGCCCCTTATCGTTACAATGTCCGCTTCAGGTTTAAGTTCTAAATCCACGGATACATTTTCACCCGCTTTTAACATATCCGGCAGTTCTATATCCTTTGTTCTAGCACCGACGACTTTTATGTTCGGTTCTTTGGCCACTCCCTTTCCCTCGTTTTTCAGGGTGATCGTGATGGTACTCCAAGAATCCGGTGAGACCCTTCCATCAACTTCTATCTCGATATTCGGACTGTAAGGCTCAAGCGCTTCCTCAATTTTTTCCAGTGCATCATGAGCTTTTTCTTTAGCTTTAGTGATGTCTTCATCCTCTAATGTGTCGGCTTCCTCGACCAAAGACTCTACTTCGGTAACTTGTGCACCGAACTTCTTTGCGTTCTCGATGAGTGACTTCGTTTCGTTTATACAGTTGGTATAATCGTCGTAGTCTCCTCCTCCAAACTCATCTTTGGCTTCGTGAATCATATCGATCACACTATTGATCTCACCGACTTCTAACGTTGCTTCGGCATTCTTGATTATCTCATATGCCCTTCCGACGTCCCTTCCCTTTTGAGAAAAGTTTTCAACATCATCCCTCACTTTATTCAAGACTTCTTTTATCTGTGGTTTTAGATTCTTCATCTCGGATTCAGCGGACTTGATCTCCGAGTACGATTTCTCATACCTGCCCCTATTGAAAGATGCCTTGGATTCGTTCAACTTTTCTTTTAAATCTTCGACATCTATATCCATGTCATAAGTCTTTTCAATAAATTCGTCTATCCTGGCGATCAATTCTTCGGATTCTTCGAACGTTCTTATCAGGTTGTTGAGTTTGTCCCCGCTTTTCACGGCGTTATCAAAGGCCTTTACGTAGAATCCCCCCTTGTAGGCCTGCTTCGCCTGGTTGAGCAGGTTCTCCGCATCGCCCACGTTTATGCCCTTCTCTTTTGCCTTCTCGAGTTTTTCATGTGTGGAATTTATACTCCTCTTGGCGATATCCTGCTGGAGTTCTATCCGCTCTAATTCACCTTCACTCTGCATGGCTAGGTTGATGGCCTCCCTGAACTTTTTACGCTCCATGGCTTTTTCTGCCCTTTTCATCAGATTGTCCGCAAGAGCTGTATTCACACCCTCTTTTTTCGTTTCCTTTATTTTATTTCTGAAGCTAGAGAGAAGTTTTTTAACCCGCTCTTTTTGAGCTTTATCCACTTCCTTTAAAACCTGAGATGACTTATCTATTGCTTCTTCGTATCTATCCTCTTTTAAAGCGACCATGGCCCCATCCAATATTTCATTGGCTTTCTTTACGTCGGCATGTAGGTCCTTCGCTTCTTCCAGTTTCTCCTTGGCTTTCTTTACTTCTCCAGCCGCTTTTTTGCTTTTGTTTCTGATCTCTTCGATCCTTTGCTGACAACTATCGATGGTTTTAAGCGCATGCTCATACTCTCCGTCTTCCCATTCCTTTTCAGCATCGGACAAAATGTTCTCTGGGCCGGAAACATCAATACCTATTTGTTTGGCCGATTGGATGATATCTTTTGTTCTGTTTATTTCCGGTTCGACATATTCCTTCATCCTGGTGTCTATGTCATCCCGTGTTTCTTTTAATTTGTCGAGGGCTTCTTCTACCTTGCCTTCCTTAGAATCGGATCTTATCACATCTAACGTGGCTTCCAGATCGCTTATATCCAAACCTAATCTCTCCGCTACATCAATCTTCTTTTCTAATTCCGAGAATCTGCGTTGGAATGTCAAGCGGTTCTTTATCTCACCGATCTTTTCATCAGCCTGTTCAGCTAATTTTTCTGCTTGTGTATAGTCTCGGTTCTGGAAACTATCTTTAGCCTTCAACAAGATATCTTTTGCAGGTTTTAGGTCCCCTCTGAAACCGCTCCTTTTCAACTCAGTCAATTTCGATGAAAGTTCAGATATCCTTTCATAACTTGTTTTTCTTTTCTCTCTTATCTTCTTCGATTCTTCCTCTACCTTCATCGAGAGCTTTATGGCCGGCAGATAATTTTCGTTCCTTATATTTTTCTTGCATTCTATAAGCTTCTTTCTTAACTCTTCTATCTCGACGCCGGCTTTCTTGGCCTTGACCACTTCCATCTTAGCCGAAGCGAATTTATCTTCGGTGGACTTCCTTATCTTGGTATTTAGATCATTTATGGTCTCGTTGGTTTTCTTTATCACCTGCGAGAAATTGGATTCTTCTAGTGCGGTTTCAGCTTCTTCTAATTGACCTCTGTACTTCTCTATATCGACGTCCTCCTCCATCTCTTCTATCAAATTCACCAGTTCCCGTGCCCTTCTCAAGTTTTCTTCTGCTTCACCTACCTGCCATTGTTTCAACATCTCAGCATTTTCGTTCAATTGTTCTATGGCTTCTTTGTATGAACCGGATTCGAATTTCTTTCGGATATCCTCGACGTTGTTTTCGATCTTCTCCAATTCACTCAGGTCCTCTTCTCCTTCTACTTCCTCCCTTATCTTCTCAGCCGTATTCAAAATCGATTCTATCTGGCTCTCGAAACCTTCTCCAATGATCTCTTCGACCTCCTGCGAATTTTCCAATGCTATCCGACCCGCTTCAGCATAATTTCCTGATTTCGTATTGGCGATAGATTCCTCCAATTTATCCATGTATCCGCCGACGTCCGTGTCCATCTCTTCTGCGGTCATAAGAAGCAGTTCAAGGTCTTCTACCAACTCCATGACTTGTTCATAGCCCAACTTGTCTATTTTCTCCTCCGCTTGATCTAAAGATTTATTGGCTTTTTCGTAATCCTTGTCTTCCAAGGCACCCTCCGCCGTTGAAATGTGCTTTTTTGCTTCATCTAATTCTATACCTATCTCGGATAGCTCATCGATGGTGTCCAACAATCTGTTTATCCTTGTCTCTATCTCCTCGTGATCTCTTACCAGCTCGCTTACCTTTTCCCTGCCTGCTTTAGCCCATTCCAAAGCTCCTTTGTGGTCTCCTTCTTTAAGAGAATCCCTTGCTTTGTTGAGGAGTTCCATCGGTTCGGATATATCAACTCCGATCTCTTTGGCTTTGATAAAATTCTCTCTGGATTCCGCTATGGTCTGAAGTACTCTCTGGAACTTCGCCTCGTCTACTTTTTCGAACCCCTCTTCGATCTTTTCAAAGGCCTCGCTGTATTTTTCTTCCCGCCTCAGATCGTCTATCTTGTTTATCTTTTCTCTGACTGGAATCACGTTGGCGTTCAATTCCTCCGCTCTATCGATCTCCTCCATGAGTTCTTCGTACTTGTCTTTCACCACGCCTTCCATGGCTTCGTTTAGCTCTCCCTGAGCCTGCTTTATAAGGTCAAGAGAGTTGTCGAACTCTTGGTTCTTTGCCTTCGTTTTAGCTTTACTAATAAACTCTTCGACCTCAGCGGTATCTTTTCCGCTGTTCCTGACTATCTCCTGCTGTTTTTGGACGCTGGATATCTTCTCGTCCAGATAATCTTTTATCTCGTTGCTCAATTTTTCTTTTACACCCTCGACGAGCGTCACGGCATTCTCAAAGTCATCCTTTTCAGCAGCTTCTTTAGCTTGATCGATTACCTCTTCTACCTCCGAGGTATCTTCGCCTTTATCCTCCAAGGTGATAAGAAGTGAATCCACGGAAGATATCTCCTGGGTTAGTTTTTCTTGTAGTTCCAGGTTCGCCAGATCCAATGCCTCTTGAGCCGAGTCCAATGCCTCTTTATACGCATCTTCCCCGAGCAGTTCGTTCGCTTTATCTAGCCTTTCCTTGGATTCTTCATATCTCTCTTCATCTCCTATCAGTTCGTGGATCTTGGAGGTTTGTTCCAATAATTCACCAACACGCTCTTCGTTGGCCACCTTTAATTTATCTAGGGCTTCGTTCACCTTCTCCAAGCAGTCGTCAAGTTCCCTCTCATCCAGTAATTCTTTTGCCTCATTAATTGTCTTATCGATATGTTCTACGTCGGATCCCATCTCTCTGGATTCCTCTAAAAATTCCTCGGCCTTCTCCAAACTCTCGGCGGCGTTCTGTTTCTCCTCCGCCGTCTTTTTGGCCTTTTTTTCCATCTCTTTTGCTAGTTGTCGCGCTTTTAAGTATCTACCAGACAAATTCTACATCTCCGATAGGCCGATTTTTACATTTTCCCTTGTATAATAACATACATATCCTTGCCCATAAAGGTTTCGAAGGGAATCATATGACATTTTCAATCGATTTATACTTTACGGATATTATTTAGATATAAATATCTATCCATAATCTATGATGATCGTTGCGGGAAAAAATATAATTATCACTTTCAATCACCGTTCATGGTCTTTCAGGTTACCTTTATAGAAAAAGATTCGGGCGATAGAGTCAAGATAGTGATAGACCCGGAGAGCAGGATATCGGACACCGTGAAAAAACTCCAGGAGTACTGGGATTTTGAAGATGAGATATCGCTTTACCGCGATGGAAAGACATTGGATGTTGATCTGACATGGTCTGAGATGGGCCTTGATGATGATGCAACGATCAAGGTTTTCCCACGAAAAAGTTCAAACAAGCTTCCCAAAGAAACTTGGATGAAAAGGGTGAACAACGAGATAGAATTTCTTAAAGATAGGGGATGTATCTCCGATATACAGAGGGAAAATAAGGAAGTAGTGGTCGAAGTTGAGCTGACGGATACACCCGGCCCGGTACGTTTAGACGATTCGATAGGATGTTCTTTCAAACATCGATTCGATATCCACTTTTACCGCGATTATCCATACTCGTCTCCGGATGTAATCTGGAGAACGAAGGTTTTTCATCCAAACATCGAGAGCGGAGAAAAAGACGGTAGAGTGTCCTTCTATTATCTAAAAGACTGGTCCTTCGATAAGAACGCGGTTGAGCTCATGGAAAATATCGAAGAACTGCTGCTCTCTCCGGATCTGAAAAATAAAATAGAATCCAAAGGTTGTTCGGAAGCCGCCCAGCGATATATGCAGGGTGAATTTCCAGAGAAGTAAATCAACCGTCGATATCTCTGTTCTTCAATTCCGCTTCATCCTCCCTCTCCTTTTTTCTCGCTCTGATAGTCAAAAAATTTAACCATTCTCTTATCTCTCTCATGGACTCTCTCCTTTCTCCCTCGGTTTCTCCAGGCAGGAACTGGCCCCCTAGATAAGAACCGATAAAAGCGCCGCCGAAGGTCGTTGGGATCGTTGGCATGTAAACGAAAAGCACGAGCTCTCTAGACCATACCATCGAAGTCCCTATGAACTCGATCGTCCCTATCATCTGTGGTATCCATGTAAGAACTAAAAAAGAAAGTACCAGAGTGATGACGGCCGCTGAGATAGCACCGAAGAACGTCGTACCCGCCGTTTCTTCGAAAAGTACCATTCCCAAAAGCAAGGAGGAAAATAGGGGTATCAAGAGAAGCCACATACGATAGTACATGACATAACTACCGTAAAAATCTCCACTGGATAAAAACGGTGGTTTGATAAAACCGTTGATCGATAAAATGTACGTGTTTCCTACGGATGTGTTGATAAATGCCACCAAGACCGCCGTTATAAGCGCCTTACCTCGACCTATCATCTTTTCATCCGTGTCCACCACCACCTAAGGGTTCGTTAAATGTAGAGCCCTGAAACTTGATCCGCGTAGAATAAGACCACCCCTCTTCGTCGAATTCTGGACAGAACATCGCCGCCCTACCACTGGTTAATATCCACAACCATCGAGCTTGGGGGTCCTTCATGTTGTTGCGTATAGGATCTGACTCCGTTACATTCACGACCATGGGGTCCATCTGAAATACTCTGCTTTCTCCAGGAGGTACTTCTACGTTACCGCCGATAAGGTAAAGGTAACTCCCCTCACTACCGACCCAGTTGTTGAGTGCATAAACATTTAAATATACGCTGTACTCGATCCGAGTGAGCACCAGTTCAGTGGTTCCGTTGTTCCAAACTTGTAAAGTGGTATTCAGATAAACCAAATCATCCCCAGCGGATTCAACGTCGAGGTCGATGACCCTCATACTGAAATGTGCCTCGGTTTCAAGTATCCTGGTGTATTGATCCGTATTATCCGTTATGATGTACAGGGAATAAGACCCCATCAAGAGTAAAAAAACAAAGACCACTGTCGTACCGCTCTTTAGTCTTTCCAAGTCCATGTAAAAGTAACAATATCTTTAAATCAATATAATTCTTTTCGTTTATTAGCAAAAACTACTTAAATTTCTTAGGAAATAATACATCTATATGGCGGAACTCACATTAGAGGCAGAGCAGGGGTCGATAAGGATCAACGGCAGGGCGAGGATAAATCCGGAAGACCTCGATAGGTTAGGTATATCCGAAGGTGAACTGGCCGTGTTGAGTTCCGACTATAAAGATATCCTCGTCAGTATATTCTCCGATATATTCGTAGAAAAGGGTAAGATCATCATAAGAGAAGATGATATGAAAAAGCTCAAAGTAGGTGGAGGTGATACCGTCGAATTGACCGAGCACCAATCACTGTTAAACCAAAATTTTTTGGATAAATTATTATAGTAAAGTTCTATACGTAATTCAACAATGATAGAGAAAAAGGTCATCATCATCGGTGCTGGAGAGGTCGGATACGAGCTGGCCGAGTCAATACGTCGAAAGGGGCACGCCGTCGTCATAATAGACAAGAACGAGAAAGCATGCAGGAAAGCACGTTCTTTGGATATAAAAGTTATCAAGGGTAACGGCGCACGTCCAGAACTTCTGGACTCCTTGGAAATCAAAACCTTCAATCACCTCTTCGCGGTTACCGACGATAACGAAGTGAATCTAGTCACCTGTTCTCTAGCAAAAGCCGCGGGCTGCAAGACCATGGCCCGTATCAACGGTTTGGAATACATCTCACGACCCGTGTCAAAACGGTTCAGGAAGATCGGTGTTGATTTCGCCGTCTCACCGGAACTTATCATCGCTAAAAAGATATCTAACATAATAACGACCCCTGCTGCCATAGACATGAATCTATCCATGGGCGGTAAGATCAACGTGGTGGAGTTCAAGATCCTGCAGAAATCAAAATTGGAGGAGAAAAAGGTTGAGAACGTAAAACTGCCGGCTAGGATCAATCTCGGTGCGATAATAAGGGGGAACAACGTTCTTGTTCCTCACGGGAAAACCCTATTCAAAAGAGGTGATACGTTGATCGTTATGACCGAAGGTAGGATGGCGGAGAAACGTATGAGAAAACTGGTGGGCAGGAGTAAACGGGAGGTGGACAGTGTGATGATCATAGGTGCTACAAACATAGGCATCAACGTAGCCAGTATTTTGAACAAAAGGGGCATCAACGTAAAGATCATCGACGAATCGCGTAAGAGGAGCAGGCGGGCTGCGGAGATGCTGAAAGACGTCGAGGTCATCGAAGGTGATGCAAGGGACAAAAAATTGTTGATTGAAGAGGGTATACTCAGGGTGGGGGCGATAACCGCTGCTTACAAATCTGAAGAGTACAACGTTCTGGTATCTCTTTTATCAAAAATCTACGGTGTGGAAAAGACCATCGCTGTTGTGAGAGAGCTGGGTCTGAAATCTCTAATAGAAACTGTAGGTATAGATATGGCCGCATCACCCGAGCTGCAAACTGCAAGGACCATGCTAAGACTTGCTAGGGACCTGAACCCGCTGAAGGCCATATCGATACACGGCGGCGACCTATACATCTTGGAGATGCAGGTCACGGATCGTTCAAAAGTACTCAACAGGAAGATCGAAGACTCAAACCTGCCTCCTAAATGCATCGTTGGCGCTATGATAAGGAAGGGAAAGACCATAATTCCGGGCGGAAAGGTAAGGTTCAGGAAGGGAGATCAAGTCCTTTTCTTCGTGCTCAAGGACGAGATAAGAAGTGTAGAGGAGCTATTTTAGATGCGGTGGAAGGTAGTAATCGGCAATTTAGGATCAATACTGAAATTGTTTGGCATCGCTTTCTTTGTTCCCGTAATACCCGCCGTCTTCTTCAACGAAGCACCCCACGCTTTAGGGTTTATACCCATCAACGCCGTCTTATTCCTCTATCTCGGAGCGTTCACGGTGACACTAGGTTATCCCATGGAGCACTTCGGAAAGGCGGAGGATTTCTACCACAACGAAGCTATCGTGATCGTAAGTTCCGCATGGCTTCTCTTCGCAGGCGTTTCTTCACTCCCATTTTTGTTGACCGGAGCCTTGACGTCACCCATAGACGCCTTCTTCGAAGCCATGTCTGGGATGACCACCACCGGAGCTACAGTACTTCCATACCCATTGGAACAGCACCCCAAGAGTTTGATGTTATGGAGGGGATTCCTACAGTGGATCGGCGGCATGGGAGTTATCGTTCTGTCAGTTGCCGTGTTGAGTAAACTTTCTCAAGGTGGGTTGTCTCTTCTTGAAGCTGAAGCACCGGGCCCTACTATAACCCGGCTGAAGCCTAAGATCATGGAAACCGCAAAGATACTATGGTACATCTACGGATTGTTAACATTGAGCGAGGTTATAATATTGATGGGGGCCGGCCTGGGTCCTTATGACGCCGTCTATCATTCTTTCACCACCATGGCCACGGGGGGATTTTCTCCACATACTGATAGTATCGCTTACTTTTCTCCAATAGTCCACTGGATAATAATCTTCTTTATGGTTCTAGCGGGTATCAACTTCTCACTTCACTACCAATTTTTCAAGGGCAATATCAAGAAGGTTTTTAAGAACTCGGAGCTTCAAGCGTATCTACTTATCATCTTTTCTTTCTCGGCGGTTGTAGCTCTGATCATTATCGGTACGGGCATGGAGACCATGGACGCCGTACGGAACGCAGTCTTCCAAGTAGTAGCGCTGATGACGACCACTGGTTTCGCTACCATGAACTACGATCAATGGCCCGAGTTAGCCAGGGTATTACTGCTGCTACTCATGTTCATCGGCGGATCGGCTGGTTCTACCGGCGGTGGTATGAAGGT
>JAWOBZ010000077.1:0-15006 GCA_046484045.1 Thermoplasmata archaeon
CCGTCGAACTGTAAGTAAACCGTATGCAGACCTGCATCCACACACTTCTGCGCATAGTCATCTATATTGGCTAATTTCAATCCGTTGGTAGCCACTTGAACTTGAGCGAAACCCATGTCCGAGGCGGCTTTTACGACCTTGAAGAAATCAGGATGAACGGTGGGTTCTCCGCCTGCCAGTTGAACGGCTGGTGTCGGCACGGGTTTCTCGTCTCTCAAGGTTTGAAGCATCTGTACTATCTGCTCGAAAGAAGGTTCGTACACGTAACCGGCAGCGTTGGCGTTGGCGAAACAGATCGGGCAGTTCATGTTACATCTATTCGTTAGATCAACGTTAGCTAGACAGGTATGGCTCTTGTGTAGATTACACAGTCCGCAGTTATCTGGACAGCTGGTCGCCCCGGTTATCTTTGGATTGTCCACGCCGGTTCCGTCGAAGGCCCAATTCTCAGCCTTCAAGTACATATCGACATCAGACCAAACGACACCCTCGAACTTACCGTGTTCCGGACATTCCTTCTGGATCACGACCTTACCGTCCTTCTCTTTAATTGTTGCTGGTATGATCTTTTTACATTCTGGACAGAGGGATCCAGTTTTTTTAGGAAGTCCTTTAGGTAAACTTGATTTTTGTATGACCATATTATCGGAAACATCAGAAAATTAGATAAGACTTAAATATTTTGTAGCGATTAGAGCTAATAATGATGAAAAAATCGGTAGAAAACAAGGATTTTAGGAAGGAATATGATCACATATCTGAAGGGCTGCAGCAGTTCGGTTTGACAGAGTATCAAGCGAGGACTTACACATCACTTGTAGCTCTCGGTGTAGCGGATGCAGATACAATAGCCACCACGGCAGAACTCCCGAGGACCTCGGTTTACAAGGCACTGGATCATCTTCACGACATAGGGTACGTTGTTGTCAGTAAGGGCAGACCCAGGATCTACAGACCGGTGAAACCCGTGGATATCAAGGCACGGCTCAACGGTAAAATAGATGAAGTCTTCGGCAGGCTGAACACCATCTACGAGGTACTTTCCGAGAGGGGAGAACCGCAGGTCGTGTACACCATAAATGGAAAGAAGAAAGTCATGGACAAGATCGCTGAGTTCGTGAAGAGAACGGACGAAGATGTCGTTATCTCGTCCCCGCGTTTCTCCGAGGTGCTCAAATATGTAGAGGACGAGTTCAGAGGTGCGGTAAAGAGGGGAGTAGCCGTCACGATAATAACCACCTACGGGGAGAGAGTCATCGATGGAGTCGATGTAGAAAGAAGAGAGAGACTGATAGCAACGGATATGATAAGCGACGGAAAGCGGGCTCTGCTTGCTTCTCCTGGATTCGAAGCATGCGGCTACACCAACAATCCATCACTCTCACAGCACCTGGTCAACTTCATGGATATCTTGATGAAGAGGGGCTGAGTGGAATAGGTTTAATATTCCACCGTCCAAGTGACCACGTAGTCAGCATCGTTGTAAACCCAGTACCCTTCTCCGGCGGTCATGGTATATGTACTTAGATCGTATATGTATTCCAGATTGTACTCTCTGCTCGCATTGAACACTCCTATCTTAGTAACTTCTCCCGGAAGTATATCAATGGCCGATCTGTCAGTATTAGATGGATAACCAACCATGTTCCAGCCCGGTGCTAGCTCGATATCGGTGCTCGTAGGTTCTAAGCCGACTATAGTTAACGTATCGTCCGCGGTCATGTGTATCCAGAATCCATTTACGTTACTCAAGCTGTCGATGTTGTTGAAATGGTCCGCCCTCCCGGGAACGTATGAGCTCCATTCTCCGGGATAATCGTAATTTACCTGCTCTACAATTATATCGTCGATAAACCAGTTTTCACCGTCATCTCCTAGGTACTGCCATGCGATGTACACTGTGGACTCCCCGGCATATGCACTGAGATCAACCGTCTGGAGTGCCCAGACGTTGTCTGAACGTCCCTGTATGTAAGACGTACTGAAGGTCTTGACGGTATCGGTGAAACTCGATGGGGCCTGATCCGTCGTCGATACCTTGATGTAATTCGGATTCGCTGCGTATTCGCCGAATTCGTAACTATCGTAGAATCTCAGTTCTAATTCTGAAGTACCGGATAGATCTATAGCCTCGCTGATCAGCCATTCATCGTTATTTTGATAATATTCGATGCCCGCCATGTATGTTCCGTCGTACGCAGGTTCCATATTTCCGTATGTTTGGTGAGTTATCTCCCATTGTTCAGAGACCCACCCAGGAGGTAAAGTTCCACCTTCAAAATCCTGGGTGTAAACGATTTTGTTATCTTCTCTCACGTTCATCATGACCTTGTCATAGCTACCGTTTATCCCATATGCAGGATCATCTAATATAGAGGTCAGGGAAGTATTCTCAGGCACCAATTTGGTCGAAACGAAATTCCATCCGTCGGCTTCACCGCCTGCGGTCAATTCGATATCATATGTATTAGGTCCGATGATCTTGTAGATGTCTCCATGGTAAGAAACGGCATAAACATATCCTTCGGAATCTATGGCAGGAGAAGAATCAAAATAATCGCCGTTGACTGAACTAAGTACCCATTTTTCGGTTCCATCGGGATTTAAAGCGTACAAGTTGTTGTCTCGTGAACCTATATAGATAGTTCCGTCAGCCCCGATAACAGGAGAGGAGTCAAAAATATCATCGCCAGTGGTAAACCGCCATTTCTCCGTACCATCCGGATTTAAAGCGTACAGGTTATTGTCCTGTGAGCCGAAATATATCGTCCCGTCTGTTCCTATTGCCGGTGATCCTCTTATATCGTCGCTAGCTGTGAACCCCCATTTTTGTGTGCCGTTTGAATAAAATGCAATGAGTTTATCATAAAGTCCACCGATATAGATTGTGCCGGTAGGATCGATGGCCGGGGTAGAATCGGCACTATATCCAACTGTTGCCCTCCATTTCTCCGTACCATTTGGATTGATGGCAAAGAAATCGTCTCCGCTGGTATGCTTGCCGATGTATATGGTTCCATCCCTACCTATAGCGGGACTGCTCGAATAGATTATATTATAAGTATTAAAGCTCCATTTCTCCGTACCATTTGGATTGATCGCATAAACGTTATTGTCGGCTGAGCCTACATAGATCGTTCCGTCCTCGCCGATGGCAGGTGAAGATATCACATCACCACCGGTTGTAAATTTCCATTTTTCCGTGCCGTCCGGGTTGATCGCATAAAGATTATCGTCATCCGAGCCGACATATATCGTCCCGTTAGGACCTATGGCAGCACTGCCTCTTACTGAATCTCCGGTAAGGAAGCTCCATTTTCCCGTACCATTTGGATTGATCGCATAAAGGCTGTTGTCATAATATGAACCGATATATATCGTTCCATCCTTCGCTATGGTGGGATTACTGCCCATGACATAATCATTTAAAGAGTACATCCAATCTATTGTTCCATCAACAAGACTGGTATCGTAAGGACTCTGAGAAGTGCGCCTTATATCGTATCCAAAACACGGCCAATCGAGTGTGTTGAAAGTCCATTCGTAGGGTTGGCCCGTTTCACCATAGGTATTGTAATAATTCGAAACTTCCATTGAGATGTATTCCTTGTCCCAATCGTTGTGTGTCCATGTGGCAGTGTCGTCAGCCAAGTTGGTCGAAGACCATCCCTGGAATGTCCATCCACCAGGGTCTGTGCCGTTTGTGTGAATCAGATCCGGTGTGACGGATGTATCCATGGTTTGATCAAATACGATAGTTACATCATTGAAGATCGACGAGGTAAGGCCTTCTTTAGGTGTAACAGAAACGACTGAGGGCGAAGGTGGACCGATCTTATACAGATTTCCATCGTTAGAACCGATGTAGATGTGTCCGGACGAAGATATCGCCGGGGACGATCTTCTTATGTCATCTCCCGTGGTGAAATTCCATATCTCCATTCCATCCTTATCGATCGCATAGACTTTGTTATCCCAGGATCCGATGTAAACGGTTCCCTCACTGCTGATAGACGGTGATGAGGTAACACTACCGTTGGTTGTAAAGTTCCACTTCATCGTCCCGTCCACCTGCTCGATCGCATACAGCTTATCGTCGTGTGATCCGATGTAGATCGTTCCGTCACTGTCGATGGCAGGCGAAGAATAGTCTATCAGGTTATTAACATTTGATTTCCACTTCTCCGTTCCATCGGGAGATACGGCATAAAGATTACTGTCCTGACATCCGATGTAGATCGTTCCGTCACCGCCGACGGCAGGCGAGGATGTTATCAGATCTCCCAAGGAAAAATTCCATTTTTCCGTACCGTCTGGGTTGATGGCGATAAGCTCTCCGGCGTAAGCCCCCACATAGATAGTGCCGTCCGATCCGATAGCCGGAGACGATGTCACCCAACTATCGGTATCCCATGCCCACTTTTGGGTGCCGTCCGAATTAAGGGCATAAAGGTAATTATCATAAGATCCAACGTAGATAGTTCCATCCGTACCGATGACCGGCGAAGAGGATACAATACCACCTGTTGTAAAGGTCCACCTTTCAGAGCCATCTGGATTTACAGCATAAACGTTATTATCTGCAGAACCGACATGAATAGTTCCATCCATGCCGATAGCGGGTGAAGAAGCCACAGGACCACCTGTTGTAAAGCTCCATTTCTCCGTTCCATCCGGATTCATGGCGTACAATATATGGTCATCGGAACCTACGTAAATCGTTCCGTTACCATCGATAGCCGGAGAAGATCGGATCGCATCACCGGTAGAAAATCTCCATATCTCAGATCCGTCAACAATGCTGGTATCGTATGGACTCTGAGACGTACGCCTTATATCGTATCCAAAGCACGGCCAGTCGAGTGTGTTGAACGTCCATTCGTAAGAGTCACCAAGTTCATCGAGGTAACTCGAGAAGTTCGACACTTTCAAAGTGATATATTCTTTATCCCAAGCATTGTGTGACCATGTTGCCGTGTCCTCTGTTTTATAAGTTGTCGACCAACCCATGAAGGTCCATCCGTCTGGATCCGTACCGTTTATTTGTAATAGATCAGGTGTAACTGAAGTATTCATCCTTTGGTTGAACACGACTTCGACATCATTGGTTATAGATGAGGTCGCTACGTCTTCTGGATATGTTGATACAACTTCCGGATATGGACCACCTATCTTGTACACATTCCCATCGTCTGAACCGATATATATAGTCCCGTCTGATGCGATAGCTGGAGAAGAGTTTATAATATCGTTTGAAGTGAATGTCCATCTACAATTACCGTCTGGCATTACGGCATGCAATTGATTATCGTTTCCCCCCACATATATGGTTCCATCACCGCCTATCGCCGGAGACGACGTGATAGGTTCTATCATGTTATAAGCCATCACGATAGTACCGTTTTTTGAGAAGGCATATAAGCTACCGTCACCACATCCTATATAGATCCGCCCATCGTTTCCTACGGCAGGTGATCCTTGAACACTATAATTCATATCTTTTTTCCAATTTTCCGTTCCGTTGGGATGAGTAGAGTAGAACGTATTACCTGCACCGTGATATACTATACCGTCACTATCTATAGCAGGAGACGAACGAGAACCTCCTTGATCCCAGATACCCCACTTTTCAGTTCCATTTGGATTGATCGCATGTAATCTAGTACCACCGCATGTGATATAGATCGTTCCGTCATCGGCTATCGCCGGAGAAGCATCGATGTAACCATGAGTATCGAAAATCCACTTTTCAGTCCCATTTGGATTGATGGCGTAAAGATAAGAGTTTACAGCCCCTATGTAGATGGTACCGTCTTTTCCTATCACTGGCGAACCTCTAATACTATCACCAGTGGTGAAATTCCACTTTTCGCTACCATCCGATGAATCCAGGGCATATAGTTTGTGATCCTCTGAACCTATGTAGATTGTACCATCATCACCGATAGCGGGTGAAGACTCTACATCGCCGCCAGTGGTAAAGTGCCATTTCTCCGTACCGTCCGGGTTGATTGCATAAACATTATTGTCGTTGGAACCTACGTACAGCGTTCCATCAGCATCGATAGCAGGTGAAGATTCAACCGCTCCTCCTGTTGTGAAGTCCCACTTGTAGGTGCCGTCAACATAACCGGTATCGTAAGGACTCTGCCCTGTATGTTTTATATCATAACTGAAACACGGCCAATCAAGTGTGTTAAAAGTCCATTGATATGGATCTCCCCAATCTCCCCTTGCGTTCTTATAATTCGATACTTCGAGTGTAATATATTCCTTGTCCCAATCGTTGTGTGTCCAGGTGACCGTATCATAGGTAACATCGGTTGTCGACCATCCCTGGAATGACCATCCACCCGGGTCTGAACCATCTACTTGTGCGATAGTGGGTGTTACCGACGTATCCATCTGATGGTCGAATACTACACTCACTTCTTGGGTGGTTGATGAAGTCATGCCTGCACCAGGTTCAGTGGAAGTAACTTCAGGATCTGGCCCTCCTATTGCATATATATAATTATCTCTGGATGAAAAGTAGATGTATCCGTGTGAGCCTATCGCAGGTGAAGATCTTATTGAGTCACCAGAGGTATACTGCCATTTAATCATCCCAGATGAAGAGACAGCATACAGATTATTATCGTGAGAACCTACATATATCGTTCCATCTGAACCGATCGATGGTGACGACCATACATCATCTCCTGTCGTTATGTTCCATCTCTCGATACCGTCTGGATAGATGGCATATAATCTGTTATCATGAGATCCAACATAGATCGTGCCATCTGAACCGATAGCCGGCGAGGAACGCACTTCGCTGCCTGTGGAGAAACTCCACTTTTCAGTGCCATCCGACTTCACAGCGTACAGGTTATTGTCCCATGACCCCACATACACCGTACCGTCTTCTGCTATGGCCGGAGAAGAGTTGATGTTTAAGCTAGTAGTAAAGTTCCATTTCTCTGAACCATTATGATTAATAGCATAAAGGTTGTTATCATAAGAGCCAACATAGATCGTGCCATCACTCCCGATTGCGGGAGACGAAACCACCCTATCTCCCGTTATGAAATTCCACTTTTCTGTCCCATTTGGATTCAACGCATATAATCTATTATCATTAGAACCGACATAGATCGTGCCATCAGGTCCTATCGATGGGGAGGACCATATGTAATCACCCGTTTCGAAGACCCATTTTTCAGTACCATCGGGATTTACTGCGTATATATTGTTACTGTTAGATCCAACGTAGATGGTACCATCTGAACCAATAGCAGGTGAAGTGGTGATTCCACCTTCTGCATAAAAGTGCCACTTTTTCGTACCATCTTTGTTCAGAGCATACATGCTACCGACCCAAGAGGTTACATATATCGTTCCATCTGAAGATATTACCGGTGTTGCATAAGCATCTGCCCCTGTGTTATAACTCCACTTCTCCGTCCCATCTACATGACTCGTATTGTATGGACTCTGAGAAGTGTGCTTTACATCATGGCCGAAACAAGGCCAAGCGCTGTTCATCAAGTCCCTCACTTCGTTTTCATCTTCTGATCGGTCTGTATCTGGGATGATCTTTACACCCATCACAACAGTAAAAGTGCTAGCTAGCAACATCAGTGTGAGTAGAAACACTGACAATTTTTTCTTATAATTACCTTCATCGTTATCCATTCTATCCACCTCGGAAGTATCTCTCACTTCATCGATAGTTGGTATATCAATCTCGGGCGCACATGTGCGGTTTTTTTTCCATAGAAATAATCAAATAACATCTCATTTATTGACGTACATGGCTCCGCTGTGCTCCAGCCAGGATAAGATACTTCTGCACCTCCAAAGGTACGGAGATCAAAAAACAAACACTACGGTTCCTTACAGTCTGTGCCAAAGAGGTATCGGGGATCGAGTCGAACTCAGCAGGAGCAGGGTGAGTAGGTATCTAAATCAGTTGATCGGAAAGGAATTCGCAAAAGAAACCATCAAACACGTTGTTGGGTTGAAAAGAAAAAGAAAGGTATATTTTTTGACAGATAAGGGTTTCACTTACGCAAATGGTTTGAGAGAGGAGTTAGAGGATCAAAAAATTCATCTGAAAACCGCATCCGGCGAGAAAAAGGTACAACTCGGAGAGATAGGCACGTATATCGACTCCAAAGACCCTCTGCTGATAGCACTCAATTTAGAGATGGACGGGGAGGTTGATTTAACCTATTTAGAGGAAGAAAAGAAGGATATATTCGTCGGAAGAAAGGAAGAGATCAGAACGATCAAAGAGTTGATAAAAGAAGCGAAGGATTCAGAGCCCAACACTTGTATAATAAAGGGTGACGCAGGTATAGGAAAGACCTCGTTGATATTTCAGTTAAAGGAGCATGCAACGAAAAGAGGGTTCAATTTTTTATATGGAAAAGCATATTACGATTCAACAGAACCATATTCTCTTTTCGAAAGGGCTTTCGATGATTTACAGGAAAGCCTACCGGCTCTCCAGATAACTTCCGAGACGAGCTCGTCGGGTTTACAGGGCGATAAAGTTCTATTGAGCTTCGATAAAAAGATAGACGTCGATGATGAAAAAAACCTAAAACGCCAACAGAGAAATGTGTACCTGCAAGCTTTGGATAAGATGCTTTATCATTCCAAAAAAACACCTCTTTTACTCTTCCTCGATGATCTGCAGTGGGCGGATAAAGCCAGTCTGGAGTTACTCCATTTTCTATCGGATAATTTGGAAGAGGCCCGCGTACTGATCATAGGTGCCTACAGACCGGAGGACATAACCCGAAAGGACCATCTCACGGAATCATTGAGGCGTATGTCCAGAGAAAAACTCTTCAAAACCATAGAATTAAAACCACTTGATTGGGAGGATACCAAAAAGATATTGCAATATGCTGTAAACCGTAAAGAAATACCAGTTTATTTTATTGATCTGGTGTACGAGATATCAGAAGGTAATCCTTTGTTCATCAAAGAGATCGTGGATCACCTGATGGAGAAGGACGTAATCGTTCCTAAAGATAATAAATATCCTAAAAGCCATGATAAAATAGACCTGCCTAGGATAGTAACCGATCTGATAGAAAGGAGGATAGATGGGCTGGAAAAAGACAGTAAAAAGATATTACAGGTAGGAAGCGTGATAGGAGAAAAGATGTATTATCCCATATTAAAAAATATGGTTGATATGGATGATATAGATCTTATAGAATGTATAGATTCTTTATTGGACGTGAACCTGTGGTCTGAAGATTTAGATGAAAATAATTTTCAATTCTATCACAAGTTGATACATGTCACGACCTATGGATCCATCCCCACCGTCTTAAGAACAAATCTACACAAAAAAGTACTATCTGAGATGGAGATGTTATTTGAAAACGAGCTGGAAAGATACTACGGCGAATTAGCCCACCATTCAAAACGGGGCGGTCTAATCGATAAGGCGATCTCATATTATGTAAAGGCGGGAGACCACGGCAAAGGTATATTTGCACATGAAGACGCGGTGAAGAGCTATCAAGAGGCTCTGGATCTGATCGGACAAGTCAAAGATGGGGATTCAGAAAAAGAAGAAAGATGGCTGAAGTTGAATGAAGATATCGGAGATACCTATAAAGTGATGGGAAAGTATGAATCCGCATTGAGGAATTACAATATCATCCTGGAATATGTTGAAGGAGATGAAGTAGGGTCAAGGATAAATCGTAAGATCGGTGCCATACACAGTTTAAAGGGTGATTTCGATACCGCTCTGGATTTTTTCGATACCGGGTTGAACGGTTTGGAGGGATCCACATTGGAAAAATGCATATTGCTCGGGAAGAAGGGGTGGGCATTGATGAAAAAGGGTGATTATGGAAGGGCAGAGGCCATTTTTAAAGAACAGAAAAAGATAGCTAAGGATATCGGTGAAGACAGAGAGATCGCACAGGCGTACCACAATATCGGCACTCTTTTCTCGAACCGATCTAAGTTTGAAGATGCTATATCAAGCATGGAACGTGCCTTGGAGATCTGGGGTAAAATTGACGACATCGTAGGCAGATCTAGGACGCTTAATAATCTGGGAGTGGCCTACTATCAAAAAGGAGATAGGAAAAAATCCATCAAATACTACAATGAAAGTATGGAATTGAGGGAGAAGATGGGGGATAAACAAGGGATCGCCGCCATACTGAACAACATCGGCTTGATCTATTCGGAGATCGGCGATCTGGATAGAGCTGAAATCTTTCATAAAAGGAGTTTAGAGATCGATAGAGAGATAGGGGATAAAGAAGGAATTGGTTGGTCTTTAAACAATCTGGGGATCGTGAATTATTATAAAGGACGGTTGGATAAAGCACTCGAGTATTACAAAAAAAGTGCATCGATAGACGAGGAGATCGGGGATAAAAGGGCCAATGGACTCGTGTATATCAACATCGGCGAAATACACCGTTTGAAATCGAACTATGAAAAGGCTTTGGAATATCATAAAAAAAGTTTGGACATATGCAAAGATTTGGATTACAGAGGAGGGTTGATCTATAATCACTACGGGTTATCTGAAGTGTATCTTTATTTAGATAAAATCGAATCTTCTATCGAGCACGTGGAATATGGGCTCGAATTATCTAGAGAACTGGATGCCAAGATCGAGCTCGGAATCGGTTTTAAATTTCAAGGTATAATAAACCGAGAGATAAAAGAGTACAAAAGGGCTGATGAATTCTTCAACAAAGCTAAAAAGATATTCGATGATGCCCAAGACCTTATGAATCAAGGGCAGCTAAGTTATGAATATGCCGTATTAAAAAGGTTATTGAATGAATATGATGAATCAAAAAGACTTCTAGAGAATTCATTAAAGACATTTCAGGACATGGGTATATATCTGTGGGTAGATATATGTGAAAAGGAACTTGATTCGATACGGAGTGCCTAAAAAATTTTCTATTTCAACCGTGTTTTTCCGTGTTTTTGCAATCCGGGTAGCCGGTGCATCCCCAGAATTTACCGTATTTTCCCTCTCGGAGTACCATCCTTTTTCCACAAACGGTGCATATCTTATCTTTCTTCTTCAGCTTTCTAGCTAGAAAGTGGTCCTCTAGAGCCATCTGCGAGAGTTCATCGGCTTCCGTATTTTTCTCCCGAACAACGTGCTCCAATCGGACGGATTTTCCCAGATCTTCAAAGTGGTCGATCAGTTCACGGGCTTTTTTATGCAGATCCTTCAGATTACCGGATCTGACGGACCAATCTCCGTTCACCTGGTTGACCACCAGTTGGGAATCCGACCTTATCAAGATACGTTGAAATTCCAGATCGGAATCCTTTATCCATCTCAGAGCCTTTATGAGAGCCATGTACTCGGCGTAATTATTTGTAACTCGCTCTTCGAGAAATAAACCGTAATCTTTCCGTATGGTTTTAGAGTTCTTCTTCAAAATGTAACCGTAAGATGCGACTCCGCCGTCCTTTCCGCGGAATGCTCCGTCCACATGTAACAGTATTCCACTCATGATTTAGACTCAGACCTAGAATTGATCCTTCAAAGAGTCGTAGCCTTTACACGCCCTTCCTGTGACATCTCCGCCAGCTTCTTGACTTCGTCCATGGGGAGACCTAGGCCTTCGGCGACACCGCCGCCGTATTCCGGATCGACTTTGTAGAATAGCGCGGTCTGTCTTAGCTGTAGGTTTTCGTGAGCTCCGCTCAGATGGGACACGATATTTCCTATGAGATGCTCACGGGCCTGATCATCCATCACCTTGTTGAAGAGTGCCGCTGGTTGAACGAAGTCGATATCACCGACCTCGTATTCGTGTCTCGCCGCCATACCATGGATGTCTATGTCCGGTAGTGCATAGTCCGGATCCGGGTCCGGTCCTTGGAAGCTGTTGGGCCAGTAATTGGGTCCGCTGCCGCCGTCGTCCGATCGCATGGGACCGTCTCTTTGATAGTTGTTTACTTCTGATTTAGGAGCGTTGATAGGCAGTAATTCATAGTTTGGACCCAGCCTGTGTCTGTGGGTATCATGATAGCTGAACAGACGACCTTGGAGCAATCTGTCGGGAGATGGGCCTATGCCGGGAACGAAATTGGCAGGTGAAAATGCGGCCTGCTCCACCTCTGCAAAGTAATTTGTAGGATTACGATCCAAAACCATGCGTCCCAGTGGTATAAGAGGGTAGTCTTCATGGGGCCATACCTTGGTGATATCGAAGGGGTCGAAGCGATAGTTCTCGGCTTCTTCCGGTGTCATTATCTGTACTTCCACGTTCCATGCAGGATAGTTTCCCTTTTCGATGCTCTCGAATAGGTCTCGAGTGGCATGGTCCGGGTCGCTTCCCACCAGTTCAGCGGCCTCCTCTCTTGTAAGATTCTTGATTCCTTGATCCGTCTTGAAATGATATTTGACCCATACGTATTCTCCCTTTTCGTTGTACCACATGAAGGTATGGCTACTGTATCCGTTCATGTGCCTGAAATTCTTGGGGGTGCCTCTGTCGGAGAAGAGTATGGTCACCTGGTGTACGGATTCCGGAGTTAGAGAAAGGAAGTCCCAGAACATGTTCGGGTCCTTTAGGTTGGTCCTGGGATTTCGTTTCTGGGTGTGTATGAAATCAGGAAATTTCATGGCGTCTCTGATGAAGAATATCGGGGTGTTATTGCCCACCATATCGTAGTTACCTTCTTCGGTATAGAATTTTACCGCGAAACCTCGGGGGTCACGTTCGGCGTCGGCGGAACCACGCTCTCCTCCCACGGTGGAGAAACGGGCGAAGACATCGGTTTTTTTGCCAACTTCGGATAGGAACTTGGCTCTGGTGTACTCGCTCAAGTCGTTGGTGACTTCAAAGTATCCGTGGGCACCGGCACCTTTAGCGTGTACTACACGTTCCGGTATACGTTCACTATCGAAATGTGCCAATTTATCCAAAAGGTGCGTGTCTTGAATCAATCCGGGACCCTTTTCACCTGCAGTCATAGAGTTAAGGTCATTGTCAACTGGTTTACCCGTACTTGTTGTCATCTTCTTTTTCTTCTTCTCTTTTTCCATGGAATTCCCTCTTGATGTACATAGATAAAAACCGTATTTAAATATTTTTAGAGCTAGCGTTTCAACGTTTTTAAAGTCAAGATGTGTATGGTCACTCCGGTGGCGATAACGAACAATAGTATCCGCACCCAGAATATCTCCACAAAGAAAAATGCTGATATGGAGATGATGACCCACAAGAAAGCTATCGTATATATCTTGACCCTCATGGGTATACCGTTGCCCTCGAGATAATTTCTTATGTAATTACCGAAAACTCTGTTGGTCAGAAGCCAGTCGTGGCATCTTTTTGAGCTTTTGGAGTAGCAGGCTGCTGCCAAGAGCAAAAAGGGAGTGGTGGGTAGTATCGGGAGAACGACGCCGATCATACCTATAACAACGAAGAAGGTACCGGCGAGCATCAGTAGGACCCTTACGTACTTGTTAGGCGAAAGTTGGGTCAAGCAGAGATAATCCTTTTTCTTCATCGGCTAGTAAGAGATGAGTTTCTTCTAATAAAATTTGTGAAAAAAGACGAGGGGGGTTTTACAGGATCGCCAGTATCCAGACTATCAGTGTTATTATACCGATTATGGTATGGAAGCTGAAAGTTATTTTAATAAGGGTGATGAAATTTTCACTCAAAATGATATGAACAGAGGACAGTTTCTATACGAATATGCAAAGTCAAAAAAGGATAAAAATTGTATTGATGAGAGTATTGAATTATCACAGGATTCTTTAAAAATATTCAAATATGTAGGAATTGGCCTTTGGGCGGTTATAAGCGAAAAAGAACTTCAATCGATTATGGATTGAATTGATCTTAGAGGTGAAAATAATTATGTTAACTGCTCGTCTATCATCTCTTCCACTTTTCGAATAAATTCATCCTCTTCTCCCTCTGGTATGAAGGCACCCGCTGCGATGTCGTGACCTCCTCCTTCACCACCCACTGCCGCCGAACACTTTGACATGACTTCGGAAAGGTCAAGTCCCTTTTCCACAAGATCTTTCGTTCCCCTTGAAGACACCTTGATGCCCTCTTCATCTTCGGTTTCCGCGAACCCGATGATCGGAAGATTTCTATCTACATCGCCAGAGCCCATGAGCATCCCTGCTACCGTACCCAGAACCGTGTCCGGAATTCGGTCTCCGCCGTGGAAGTACTGGAGGTTCTTTCTTTCGGTTATGCCGGTGTCCTCTACTATCTTCAAACAGTCTACCAAGACCCTCTGATGGCCTTTCAGCAGCTGCATGGCTTTGTCGTAGTACTCATCTCGATCGCCTAAACAGACCTTCAGTCCGATGTTTCCCTTTTTGTACCTGCCGCATGAATTCAGCAAAGTCGAAAACTCCTTTGCCTCGTGCACCATGGTTCCCTCCTCCTCATCAGGAAACGTGTACACCTCGCCGAACAGCGAATCTACGTACGAACTCGGATAACCGAAGTTGAGCATCTTCTCCGCAACAGCGGATAAGATCGTTCTCTTTTCCTCCTTGGATAACTGGTACCAACGCCTCCACTCGCCGTCACTCTTCATTGATACACCGAGATCGTCGAGGAAATCGATACACGCGTTACCGTCACCGGACAAGCCGGGCAGGGATGGATTGCTGGCATACTCCAGTACCTTCGATATCGGCCGCGTTTCTAAACCATACATCGTAGTGTCCTTTCTCACACAGATGTATCCTTCGGAGACCCCTTTCTCAAGTATCTCTCTGTTCTTGCCGATCAATTTACCGTGCTCAGATGCCTGTAGGTCTCCCACCGCCCCGATCACGGCTAACTTTGTAAGATCGGTATTGTCTCCTAAATGTTCGGACACGAGATAGGTCATACCGGAACCAGATATCTCGTTGGCGCCGTCGATGCCGTGATGATGTGGGTTGAATTCTAAGATGGAGGATCGGCAGTAGCTGAGTATGTTCCCTTTATCTTGGACCGTTAAACCCTTCCCACCGCTCGA
>JAWOBZ010000082.1:0-54517 GCA_046484045.1 Thermoplasmata archaeon
AAAGATCACGTTCCACCCATGCCGAAGTTCGGCGAGGGGTACGAATTGATGGTTACCGGTTCGACGCACAAGGGCGACGGCACGAGGGACACAGCCGGTTTCGATACACAGGATCGATTGGTCAGAAGGCTGAACGCTAAGATAAACGATAACAGGAAAGATATCCAGGAGTACGAAGAACGATGGACGGAAGATGCAGACCTTGTCGTTGTTTCCTATGGATCGATGTCCAGACCCGCTTTGGGTGCGGTCAAAAAAGCCAGAAAGGAAGGATTGAACGTAGGATATTTCAGACCCAAGGTGATGTGGCCCAGCCCCGAGGACAAGCTCAGAGAGCTGGGAGAGAAAGCTGATATCCTCTTGGTAGAGCTCTCTCTACGTGGATACCGTATGGAAGTTGAAAGGTGTGTCGGTAGAGAGAAACTACACATCCACGACAGGGTTAACTCTCTGCCCACCATCGATGAAATCTACGGAAAGATCAAGGAGGTGTCAGCATGAGAACGGGTAGTGAGATAAGAGAGAAATACGTTAGGAATTACCCGTCCGCCTTCTGTCCTGGATGTGGAGACGGTATGGTCCTCAATGCACTTTCCCGAGCCGTGGAGAATAAGAATATCGATAAAGACAACATCGTGGCAGTCTCCGGGATCGGATGCTCTGCCTGGATACCTTCGCCCTATTGGAAAGTGGATACACTGCACACCACACACGGAAGGGCTATACCACACGCACTGGGAGTCAAGTTAGCAAATAAAGATCTAGACGTGATAGTCGTATCCGGTGACGGTGACTGTGCCGGCATCGGAGGAAATCATCTGATACATGCAGCTAGAAACAATATCGATCTGAACGTATTGATGATAAATAACGGTCTGTATGCTATGACGGGAGGACAAGCCGCCCCGACCACCGATTACGGTGAGAAAACATTAACCACACCGTACGGTAATCCAGGTAGCGGGATGCAGGTAGCTGAAGTAGTCAAGGCAGCCGGTGCTGCCCACGTGGCACGATGGACGACTTACCATATGAGAGACCTGATTAAGGAAGTGGAGTACGCCCTTGATAAAAAGGGTATGTCATTCATAGAGGTCTTCAGCCAGTGTCCAACGAGAACGGGTAAGAAGATGGGGATGTCCGGTGTGGAGATGCTGGAATGGTACAAGGATAATACCAGTAAAGACGAAAACAGCGATAAGATATACGTGGGCAGGATCAGGGATATCGATAGACCGGAGTTGTGCCAGGAGATATACAGACAGATAAAAGAGTTGGGTGGTGAACCTAGATGATCAAGATCAGGATAGGGGGATGGGCCGGACAGGGGACCGTTCTCTCGGGGCAGATATTAGCCAAATCGCTAGCACTGGATCAAGGATACGAGGTCATACAAACACGTTCATATTCTGCAGCCGTCAGGAGCGGGATCGCATTCTCAGATATAATCGCGGATAAAGACGAAGTAAACGAGTTGATAATCGATACGCCGGATTACCTAATACTCCTATATCAAAAAACTTTGGACGAATGGAAAGATATCGTAGGAAAGGTCGACAATCTGATCGTTGACTCCACACGGGTCGCCGATGTGCCAGATATCGACGGTAACGTATTTGCTGTTCCAGCCGGTGAGATAGCAGACGGGATAGGCACCGCCAAGGCGGCCAACATAGTGCTTTTGGGTGCCCTAGCCGCCGTAACGGATGTCATCTCACTGGAAGCCCTGAAAAGAACGGTGCAGGTACAGTTCCCTGAGAAGTACGTCGAACTGAATTTAAGAGCAATAGGAAGAGGTTATGATTATATCAATGAGAATTTGAAAATATGAAAGGAAAATCTTATATCGATTGCCGATTAATAAGTGAGTTGAATACTGATGGAAGACGATGAGGAAGAAGAAGGAGTCAGTCGTGAGGAAATCCGCAATGCCGAAGAGAGATTCAGAGGACTGATTGCGAAGAGAAATGAGCTCAACGAAGAGGCCAAGTTCTTCAGAGAGGAACGAGACGGCGTTAACGAGCAGAAGAAAAAAGTTAGGAAAGAACTTGAGAAGAAAAAGAAAAAAAGGGACGAACTGGTGAAGAAAGCGAAAAAACACAAGAAAAAGAGGAACGAACTTCAAGCCAAAGCGAAAGAGCTCATCGAGTTCAAGAAGGAGAAAAGGGGCAAGGTCGTAGACAACCTAAAAGAACGTGTGGAGGAACTGCGGACCAAGATAAAGACATTGGAACTAAAACAGCAGACGACCGCCATGTCAGTCAAAGATGAGAAGGAACTCCTTGATGAGATAAGGGACAAGGGAGAGGAACTCAAAGAAAAGGAGCAATTACTAGGAGAACAAGACAGTATCCTGACCGAAATAAAGAACCTGGACGAGAAGATAGACGAACTCTTCGCCGAGGCGGATAAAGAACATGAAAAAGTCGTAGAATACTCCGAGGAATCCCAAAAGTACCATGAAGAGGTGCAGGAACTGTACGGGGAGCTGCACGAACTCAACCAGGTCTCCGATGAATGGCACGAGAAATACTTGAAGGTAAGGGAGAGAGCTGACCATTACCACCAGAGAGCCATGGAGATGAAGAGTGAAGTGGTCAGCATGAAGAGGGAGAAAGCTGAAGAGAGGAACCGAAGACTACAACTTCTACTTGAGCAGAACAGGTCCGTAGAACAGATACTTCAAGATGAAGAAAGCCTCAAAGAAAAGGAAGACGAAGCCATGGAGAAGCTACAGAAAGAGGGAAAGATAGACATATAAAGATATATTTCACGATATATAACACAGGATAGATAGTACGGAATTTAGGAAAAATGAGGATTACTATGGTAAAAATATTGATCACTGGCGGATGCGGATTCATAGGAACGAACTTGATAGATTTTATTATGGAAAAAACGGATTGGCATGTGAACGTTCTTGACGATCTAAGTGTAGGCAAGTTAGAATATCTTAAAAGTTTAAAGTATTACGACGAAACCCGTATTGATTTTCACCGGGGTGACATTCGTTCTGAAGAAGATGTAAAACCCGCCATCATCGGGTGTGATTATGCAGTACATCTAGCCGCCCAGACCGATGTTATGAAATCGATAGATGACCCGGAAAAGGACGCAGATATCAATATAATGGGCACCATAAACGTTCTTAAAATGGCTGTGGATGAAGGGATCAAAGCCGTCAGTTTTTCATCTTCCGCCGCACCTCTTGGAGATCAAGAACAGCCGGTTCACGAAGGTAAGGTCCCTCAACCGTTGTCTCCCTATGGTGCAAGTAAATTATCGTGTGAAGGTTACTGCAGCGCCTTTGCAGGCAGCTACAACCTGAGTACATCAGCACTGAGATTCTCCAACGTCTACGGGCCCAATTCATGGCATAAAGGCAGCGTCGTGGCTAAGTTCATCAAACAGATATTGGACGGTGATGTACCGGTAATATACGGAGATGGAAAACAGACCAGGGATTTTATACACACCGAGGATATCTCAAACGCAGTCTATCTTTCACTGATCAATTCATCACCGGGATTCGACCTTTACCAATTGGGAACCGGGGAAGAGACTGGTGTCAATTCACTTTACTATAAAATCAAAGATATCATGGAGAAAAAGGTGGACGATATCAAAGTTCCCGAACCCGCGTACGGTGAAGAGAGAACCGGTGAGATATACCGAAGTTACTGTGACGTGAGTAAAGCCATGAATGAACTCGGATACGAACCCCAGGTTTCCATCGACGATGGACTGGAAGAGACGGTAGATTGGTTCCTGGAAAATTATTGAAGCGAATTAGAAGGTATATCACACGAAACATTTTTAGAACCGATGTTTAATCCATAACGTGAATCTATGAAAATATTGGTCGTACCGACTACGGACTGGCTCGGTCATCCCGTTCCGAACAGACTTAACTTCGTATTCGATAGACTGGCAAAAAAGCATGAGATCGATGTCTGTGAGTTTAAGATTTTCAACAAGCCGATCCGTGAGACCAACTGTAAACTTATCGAGATGGATAAGGATTCTGACAGAAGACGAGGCGTCAAGAGTTACTATCTTAAAAGATCGTTATCACACTGGAAAAAGATCGCAGAGATAAGCGGTGGATATGATGTGATAATCTCGTCCAACATAATTCCCAGTTCGATCTTGAATGTTTTAAGCACGCCTTTTATTATCGATTACCTTGACCATCTACCAGAGAGTGCGTCAGCATACTATCATCCACCACTAGATCACCTAGTCCATCTGACTGCGGATCATCTGATGGATCTACAAATAAAGAAAGCGAAGGGCTTGATAACCACTACGAGTAGATTTAAAGACTTTCTCCAGGATAAAACCGAGTCTCCCATAGAAGTGGTTCATAACGGTGTGGACTGTTCCTTATTGTACCCCGTAAAAGATAAATCCATCAAAGAAGAATACCGCCTTACCAGACCCGTGATCGGCTATGTCGGCTCTTTGGAAAAATGGATAGACTTGGAACATATAATATCTATGTTTCCATGGATAATAGATCGATATAAAAAGGCTACTCTTTTCATCGTCGGACCCTCCCTTCATACCAACTATGTCGAAGATCTGAAAGGGCTTATAGAGGATCATGATATTCAAAATAACGTGGTCTTCAGCGGTGGAATTTCCTATGAAAATCTAGCGCCTTACATATCGGCCATGGACGTGGGGCTTAACCCGAGAAAGCCGTGGGCTATGAACGAATACACCATGGGCAGCAAGGTATTGAACTATTTGGCGTGTGGAGTGCCTGTATTAACTACCAACATGCCCGTCGTAAATGAACTATTCAGCAAGGACGACGGTGTTTTTCCCTACGAAAACGATGAGGAGTTCATGGGAGAATTACACAGGGCGCTGTCGCTAAAGGTAGATCCGTCGCGCGTAGAAAAGTTCGACTGGAACCGCATCGCCTCGGACTACGAGAGAGCGATATATCACACCCTTGAATAAACACGGGCACCACCAGAATCATATATATTACCGCTCAATCGTGACACCTGCTTCTCATAAACTCTCATGTTTTTAGCGACGGTTTCGTTACCATACCTCACAGTGAAGTAGTTCAGAAAGTAATCTGTGAACAATAGTGGAGAAACATTAGGGTTGCTTGTAGCGGGTACGCTGTAACCGAAATTCATGCCGAGTTCGTATCTCTCTGCCGCTCCCGCTCTTCTTGATCTGAAAGATACCGATGAGTTAGCAGTGGCCTCGAGATATCTGAACATGCCCTCGTGTGTGTCGGTCATGTAAACCCGACCTTCCATATTATTCTGAGCGAAGCGACCAGCATCGAAAGCTGAGCGTGATGGTGTCTCGATCGCATCCACGCTGTTCTTGGCTATCGGGATGAACAAAAGGAAGAGCACCACCATAAGAACGGTTGTGATGCTTAGGGCACGGTCAAGGTCGAATCTCTTGAATGGTAGATTATCCTTATCTATGAGGTACGGTATCATTATCGAAGCGGGTATAACGGAGGTCAGGAAGCTTCTCTCGACCAGGTAACCGTTGTGGGTGAACGAGTAGGCCAACCACAGGTAGCATCCTAAAAACCAGCTTCCCATGACGATGGTTTTTTGTTCCCCTTTCTTGAATATAAAGATCAAAGCAAGAAATCCGAATAAACTGTGGAATAATCCCATGGCCATCCTTATCCGGTTGGTGAGTAGGTAGCTTTGACTGCTGCTGGGAGGACCGCCCAATGCGAATCCTTGAAATCCTCCTTGTTGAACCTGTTCGATAAGGGTTCCTAAAAATTCGTTGATCTCCGGCACGAATTTGTATGCGATGAATAGGGTAAGAAAAAATACCGCGGGATAGAGAAAGACCGACCATTGAGATAGATCTCTTCTTTTGATGTTATCTACGATTTTGAACCCGGCCAAAAATATGAGATTGAAGGAAACGATGATTATGATCCCCGGATGGGACGGTATTATCAGTATGAGCAGGACTCCAGCCAACAACCCTAACTTAATATCGCTTTCATATACCGCCAGGAAAAGAAAAACAAAGAAGACCGTCCAGAGCATCACACCGTATCCCTGCCTTGCCATGTGATACTCCATGTACCAATTAAGAGATACGAAGATAAGAGGGGCAAAAACAGCGTATCTATCATCGAATCTCTTAGCTACAACGTACACCCCTAGAACGACCACAAAAGCAATGATGGTGGGTACCAGTCTAGCATACACCAGTCCGTTTATATTTAGAATCGATATGCCAGATGCATAATAAACGTGAGACATCGGGAAGTTTGTTTGAACTAGATTGATCTCACCGGTTTTCAGTATGGAAAGGGCTGGAGGGATAACGTGATACACGTCGAAGACCGGCATCATATCGTGTACCATCGAAGGGAGTGTGTAAATGTATAGAACGGGGAGTAAGATGGACATGACCTTCATCCACCTGCTGCCATCCATCGATGTATAAACACAAAAAACGGATAGAAGAAGGCCGAGCCAGAATGTCCAATAGAGTTCCGATATGTACCAATACGGTGAAGCCTCTGGATGGCCGGGATCGGTGAACAGTATGGTCAAAAGAAAGAACAGCAATGAAAGTGAGAACAGCATCCAGGTGAATTTCTCTCTTTTCATCGATTCTTTCAATTTCACAGATACGTAACTCCCTACGGTTATCTAAATTTTTTTATATGTCGGTGACCTAACATTATTTAATGGACATATTTACACAGGTAACTATACCCCTTCTGATCCTTCTAGCTATGAGGGTGAAGACCAGGAAGGCATTATTGATGCTTCCATTCACCATGGTTATCGACCTGGATGTATTCTTCAGGGCTCACCGTATGCTTTTTCATAACCTGTTCGTCGCTTTGATCATACCTTTAATAATAATCATATATATCAAGAGATACAAACCCGAGTACTTGGATTACGCCTGGATAGCATTTTTCTACGTTTTCGCTTCTCTTATCTTCGATCTAAGCGATGGCGTGGCCCTGCTCTATCCGCTCCTGACGGATTTCTACTATCTCCAGATATCGATGTATATACAGTTCATCGGACCCATCCCTCTCCCGGATTTTAATCTTAATTACGGTGTATGGATGGCAGAACAGACCGTATCAATCGGAGAGCACCTCGGGGCTGCGGAAACCGCTTCTCGTTATCCATCGATGTCAGATACGTCTACAGGGCTACTTTTCACTCTTATAGTGGCTGCAGTGATGTACTTCGATAAAAGTAGGATCTTCATAAAGGAAGTCTTTGGTCTAATAAAAGATATCATCGAATACATACGCGAAAAAGTATATAGATTGTTCCAATCAAAAGAATAAAAAAATTATAAGGGAAAGGGGGTTTTGAAGTTAAATATCTTCTAGGTCTGAGAAGAGATCTTCTTCGTCTTCAGCTCCTTCTTCACCTAATGGTTCACCGCATTCCGGACATTCACCAGCATCGCCAGGTACTTCCGCTCCGCATATCGGACACTCTATTGTTTCATCTGTTAATCCTAGTTCTTCATCGATGTCTTCTTCCGCTATATCCTCTTCTCCGGCCTCTTCCTCGGGTGGCATGAGTTCTTCACCACACTCGGGACAAACAGCTGAACTTATGGGTATCACTGCACCGCAGCTTGGACAGATGCCTTCTTCTTCGGCCTCTTCTTCAAACTCGTCCATCTCTTCTTCCCATTCTTCCTCCTCTGTCACGATAGGGGCAGACTTCATCTTGATTGTCGCAACTAATCCGATCAAAAGGACTACTATGCCTCCTACCATCCCTGAGAGGAAATATCTGCCATAAACTCCTTCTGGGTTCGTTATGCCCATGAACTCGTCAGTGGGGCCTGTAGAGGTCATCTTAATAGCTGTTACTCCAACAGTTCCGATCAAACCCAGTATAAGTATAATTATACCGAAGTTGAAACCTCCTCTATGTGTTTCAGTCTCCTCTTCCTCGATCTCTTCTATGTCTTCGATGTCTTCGATATCTTCTTCTTCGTCAAATAGGTCGTCAAGTTCTTCTTCTTCGCTCATTTTGAGCCCTCCGGCTTTGTAAGCATTTCCTTAATTTCCTTTTACTATTTATACTTAGCGGGCGATTAATAATTGTTAATTCAACACAATATCTAGTTGTAAAATACTTAAAACTAATCCAAGATATCCGTTTTTACTTCTTTATTCGGTATGATGCACAGGAACTGGGCCTCCTCGTCTCCTTTGTTCTCGTATTTATGGGCCGCACCAACGGGGATGAACACTATATCGTCTTTTTTCACGTCGTAGACCTCATCTCCCATCGTGAGTTTTACTTTACCTTTTAAAAAATACTGCAGATGCTCGATATTTTCGTGCTCATGTAGAACCATCCAGGCACCGGGTTTCATGGTGAATTTTCTCATCCTGATGTTCTTTGATCCGTGTTTTTCAACGATCAACTTTTGAATCGTTATCCCTTCTGCACCTTCTACTTCTTCCACCTCTACTCCGTGCGATGATTTTACCATGCCTAAATGCTGCTCAGTGCTCATGATATCATCACCGGATTATCACTCTGATAATTTAAATTTGCGGATATGAGCTTACGCTGATCTAATGCTTCTGAGTTCGCGCTGGACTTTCAATCAGTGGTGATCTATGTCAGTAGGTCACATTCCACAGTACGTCATAAGATTGCGAATTGTAGAGCCAGTAGGCTCTGTTTGGTTCAAAGATGAATGCCCCTGGATTGAAGTCGTAATTAAGGTTGTACGGCATCGTTTCATCGAAGAAACCGACTTTGGATATCTCAGGAGGTAGGCCGTTGTTGATGTGCTGGTCACTCGGGTATCCCACCATGTTCCAACCGGGGACCAAAGTGATATCGGTAAAAGTCGGTTCTTGGCCGACTACCCTCAACCTGTCGTCCATGGTCATATGGATCCAGAATCCAGTCGTTTCATCTATGTCGTGAAGGCTGTTGAAATGTGGTGCACGACCTGGAACGTAAGTTCTCCAGATCCCGTCATTCGAATCATATGCCATCACTTTGTCGAAGTTTCCGTTTATCCCGTGGCTATTGTCCTCTAGGATCGCCTGTATGTCCGTATTATCAGGTATTAGTTTCGTGGATATGAAATTCCATCCCATGGATGGTGAGGAAGACCACAGATCGATCTCGCAAGTACGATAGGTCTGTATGTCGTCAAGCCAGGCGGTATCTTCATTCGAACTGGTACTGCTGTCTTTCGTGTACTCCCATCTCAAAGTATGTGGATTTGCATCTGAAATATTTAAGAAATCCTTCCTCCAATCCATAAAACCGTTTATGACACGATAAGTACCGCCGTCGATATACATAATGAGTGCATCACCTGGATCCGAAGAGATCCTCCAATACCAACTTACGTTGATCGGACCAGTTACCGTAGTTTCCAAATAGCTGATCTCTCCATCCGCTACATCTCCACTCTGCATGGCATCCATACCGGTCCAGGTGGTATGATCGACACCGGTCCAGCTAACCGGTCCGCCGGTTTTGAAAGTTAGATCCTGGTTATCTAGTGCTTCGTTTATGCCTATAGATGTATAGTCCCAAAGGTCTATCCTGGCATATCCCGGTGTCGCCGCCGGTACGTCCCCTGACTGGAAGGTCACCTGCGTGGGTTCACCTCTAGAATAAACCGTATCGTACTGTTCTACCTTGAAAGAAGATATCACACTGTTGTTCGTACCCGCTCCTATATTGACATAAAATTGTGTCGTTCCAGCATCGAATTCATCCTGGAATTCTGTTATATCCAGGCTGAGATAGGTCGGCATGTCGTGAACTGAATCAGCAGTAAAGAAAGGTGATTTGGTTTCCAAAGGAGAAGCAACTGTTCCTACACCGAGTGTGATCGACGCATCCCTTGTAGGCACGCTGTTGAAATGCCAGGTTCCCAACATGGATGGATCATAACCCATGATGTCATCGATGGTGGTTGCGTATAAGAGGTTGTTTCCAGCTATTTCATTATATGCATCGTAAGTCAGCCAATAGTAACCATTGTTGCCGAAACTAGTCCCCCAAGAATTAACTATCCTGAAAGCTCCCGTCTCACCATCGTCGGTTATCGTATCGTCGTAACCGATTATGGTTTGTGCATGGTTGAAGCTCGTACTGCTGTACTCCGCTGCAGACATTATGTAATTACCGTCAGAAAATGCATTAGAATATTCGTTTGCATCCATTACGAAGGTCACCGGGTCACCGCTATCCATGTAATTTTTGATATTTGTAACCGTCGGCGTATGCCCTAGATAGTTTACCTGAGCTGCTCTATGCAGGGGTGCTTCTCGGAAAGCTGTATTGTTTCCCCAAGAAAGGTGATCAGTGTCATCATATACCATAGATGAAAACGTTGCAGACCCCCAATCCCTGATTACGTAACCGTTATCCCACATCCAAGAACCGCTGTCGCTTCCCCCGTTCACTTTGTTGTATGTCCACGCGGGGCTCATCAGGTGTTTGTTGTTGTGCATCCAGGCGTCGCTCCAACCGTTGTCTAAGGCTTCATGATACCCATAAGCATAATACGTCATTGCCCAAGCACCACATGACCCCTGACCTCCCTGTGTATCCACTGCTGGGAAATGTGGGTCGCTTGATAGATCGACCGCTCGAGGGCTGGGGCCCGGAATCGCTCTGCTGGTTTTTATTTCATCGACTATCACCAGATCATCTACGTACCTATCCCAGGACTCCGCAGTTGGCGGTGCCACTCCAGTTCCGTGGCCGTCTACTATCTCATTGTAATTTACCTGGGGATCTTTGATGCCTATCTCGTTCTTCATCTGTTCGATCTCCGCTTCCGTTGCATAATGGTATATCTTGTCCTCGTCCTCGTAATATGTAATGGAAACCATATCCTCTTCCCTAACATCTCTTCCACCGGTACCAACAAAGAAAACTTGGCTGATACTCAGTAATAACAATGCCGTTATAGCAATTATCAATAATTTTTTCATGATATCACTTAAAGGGATTAATGAATTACTTTAATATAAAATTATGTATCAGTTCATATCTCAGTGTTAATTTTTTGAAAAAATTCTAGTTAAATATATTTATGGCGAGTCAATAAGGGGCAGCATGAAAGAATACGATCAAATGCTCAAGACATCTAAGGAAGTACATTACATAGAGAGGGCCATAGGTCTTTTGGGATGGGACGAGCGAACATATATGCCCAAAGGTGCTGTTCGCGGACGTGCTGAAACCAAGGCATATCTATCCAAGCTTCACCATCAAAAGTTGACATCTGATAAGCTTAAGAAATTGCTGGACAAGTTGAACAAACCGGAAGTCAACGATGAACTAAGCGAGATCGAGAAAGCGAATGTAAGAGAGATGACAAGGGATTTCGAGAGGTACTACAACATCCCGGAAGAACTGATCGAGAAGATCTCCAAAGCCGCATCAGAAGGCCAAGCCGCATGGGAAAAGGCGAGGGAGAAATCCGACTTCAAGATGTTCTTACCTTATCTGAAGAAAAACGTAGAGCTAAGAAAGGAAGCAGCCGAGTACATCGGATACGAAAACGAGCCGTACGATGCTCTACTAGACTCCTACGACCCGGGTATGACGGCGAAGAGGGTGAACGAAGTCTTCGAACCCATGAAGAAAGAGCTATCCAAGATAGTCGACAAGATAATCTCTCAAGATAAAAAACCTGGAGAAGGGGTCTTCAAGGATAAAAAATTCCCTGTGGACAAGCAACATGAGCTCTGCAAAAAGGTGGCTGAAGACATAGGTTATAATTTTGATCATGGAAGACTGGATAAAACATCACATCCGTTCACGATCGGTATGGGCGATGATGTAAGGATCACGAACAGGTACAGCGAGAATAATCTTACCTCCCTATACTCTTTGATCCACGAATCGGGCCATGCCATGTACGAGCAGGGTAAAAAACCGGAGTGGTTGGGTACACCGATAGGAAAGTCCGTTTCCATGGGATATCACGAATCACAATCACGGATGTGGGAAAATTTCGTCGGTAGAAGTAGAGAATTCATGGACTATCTATATCCTCACTTAGTGGATAGATTCCCAGCCATGGATTCCCATGATCCCGATGAGTTCTACAACAGGATCAATCGAGTCGAGCCGTCCTTCATCAGAGTGGATGCGGACGAGGTTACTTACAACCTGCATATCGCCCTGAGATTCGATATCGAATTGGGTCTGTTCAGGGACGAGATCGAGCCCTCGGAGACCGAAGTTATATGGCAGAACAAGATGGACGATTATTTCGGTATCGTTCCCGATGACCCGGCCATGGGTGTACTGCAGGACATCCACTGGTCCGGAGGACAGTTCGGATACTTCCCGAGCTATGCACTGGGTAACCTGATAGCCGCTCAGCTCTTCGACACCATCACGGATGAGATACCGGATCTAAGAGAAAAGATATCGTCCGGAGAGTTCTCACCACTGCTGAACTGGCTAAGAGAGAATATCCACCAAAAAGGTCGTAAATACCTTGCGCCCGAATTGACCGAACAGGTCACTGGAGACGAGATCAAGGCGGACTACCACATCGATTACATCAAGGAGAAGTTCTATCCGATCTACGGGTTATAAAAATATTAAAGAGAGCCACTGGCGGGGATTGAACCCGCGACCTATTCCTTTTTGTGTGGTTTCCCACGTACCAAGGAATCGCTATGCCTCTAAGCCACAGTGGCATCTTGAGGACTTGTCCGAAAGATAAGTGGACGTCAGTCCAGGGCATTTTCTACGAAAATCCCACTTGTTCACCAAAATCCGAGGATTTTGGTTCACACGGTGGAAATTGCGTGGCAATTTCCCACTGGTCGCAAAGTTTGACTTTGCTCCCACAGTGGAATCGTTGCACGATTTATAAGATCGTGTTCATCAATAACCTCGATTTCAAGAGAGATCTATCAGTAAACCTGGTCTATCCGGAGAACATATTAATCTTTTTCGTTTATCAACCTGTTGTAGTTCCACCTTTTCTTGATCTCCGCTACTTTCTTATCGTAGACCTCTTCAGACAGCTGGCCTTCAGCTAATTTCATGTCGAGCTGGTCCATCTCCATCTGAGCCCTTGAGATCATGGTGTCCCTGTACCTTTTTGATACTTTTTCCAGTGTATTGATCAACTGCCTGCACTGCTTCGTTCTCTCGTAGATTATCTTCGGCCTACCGTCGGGAGGGAATATCGCGTTCCTCTCCACCAGCCCCCAGTCGTGCAGTTCCAAGAGGTGCTTGTCCACGGCCTGCCTGGTCATATCCAGCTTCTTCGCCAAGTCCTCGGGATGGTCCCATCCCTCACCTAGTAACTCGATGATCCTGCACCTCGTGGACGATGAAAACAATTTCAGCATATCTTCCGTGAATTCGTTCATCAAGCATCAAATAAATCTGTAATATTTAGACTTTTTCAACTTTCAAGTTGAACTTATCCATTCGCTTTTTGCACATATCTATTTTTATATTCAAAATAGATATAAATACCATTCCCCCCATTATGTACCATGAAACAAAAAAGAGGTGTATAAAGATGGATAAAGAACTGTTAGATAAATTGGAAGAAAGACTCGCTAAAGGTGAGATCTCTGAAGAAACTTACAAGGAGATAAAAGCAAGATACGAAAGTAAGGACGAGATCGAAGTCGAAGAACCAGAAGACGAGGAGATGGAAGAGCTGGAAGACGTGGAAATGGAAGAAGGGGGTAAAAAAACCAAAAAAGTCACTCTGACCGGTGCATCTAAGATCGAAGGTTGCAACTGTGAATACTTCAAATCCGCAGGGGCATCAAAGATCGAAGGAAACATGAAGGCAGACGAAGCCCGTATACACGGTGCAACAAAAGTAACCGGTGATGCGAAGATCGGCCTATTGGATTCCAGCGGAAGTATCAAGGTTAACGGGAAAACCAACGCTGATCAGATGAACCTCTCGGGCGCATCGAAATTCATGAACATCGTAGATGCAAAAAAGATAGATTCCAGCGGTGCTACGAAATTCATGGAAGACGTAAAGTCCGATGAGTTCATCTCGAGCGGCTCGATGAAAGCGGAAAAGAACATAGACGCGAAAACGTTCACCGCTGCCGGTGCATTCGTGATCCAGGGTACATTGAAAGCGAACGAGATAATGCTGAAACCCGGCGGAAAATGTGAGATCGGTAAGATCCACGGAGGCGACGTGCTGGTGGAAACGGGCAGCGGTGGATTTTTCTCATTCGGTAAATCCGGCTCCCTCAAGGTCGATGAAGTCAAAGGCGACGATATCTATCTGGAAAATACTCGAGCAAAGCTGGTAGAAGGAGACAACGTCAAGATCGGGCCTGGATGTAAGATAGAAAAGGTAAGAGCAAAGAGTCTAAAGGTTCATGAGTCGTCTTCCATCGATAAAAAAGAAACGCTGAACGAGTGAAAAGATCAGATGCCCCTGGTCCGCTCATACCACTTCTGTATCTCGTAATCCGAAACCTTTCTTTCTTTTTTCTTTGATTTTATTCCGATGTTGTGTTTATGAGCCCACTCTTTGATTACCTTTTTGTACTTGTCGTTACCTTCGAATTCTTTGATGTCTAGAGCCCCTCTTTTGATCCTGGATTTGAACGCAGCTACCATGGTTCCGCCGTCGAAGATTATATTCGCAGTTCCCAAGTTGAAATTTTCCAGGACGTCCTGCCTGAAATATAAGTTCAGCCTGTCGTTGGTCGGGATGATGATCTTCTCGTCGTTCTGTATCTTACCAACCTGATCTAAGCCCTCTTTCAGGATCCACATGACCGTTTCGTTACCTTTTTCCAAGAATCCTTTAACCAGGAAATCTTCCTCCACCAGGTCGGACAGGATACTCCTTATCTTCGACATCCCGAAATCCGCCCCTATGTAAGAAGATAACCTCTCCGCGCTGAATACACCGAAACACTCGAACATCCATCGTATCACCTGCCTCTCGGCGGCTTCTACATCGATATCGTTCGACGGTGTCATTATATACCTGTTCTTGTGGTCCCTAGTTATAGCCAGTCCATCATACAGGGCATCCACGGCCTCTTTTGTTCTTTCTTTACTGTATGGGGATAGATTGTATATCGTTCGCAGGGGTAGAGGTTCTTTTTCGAACACTATCTGTTGGATCGTTTCCATAACGTGGTTTATCTCGACGTCTTTTGCATTCTTGTATACCGCAGTTTCTTTTGCTAAGGCGTACATCAGGTACGGGGGTATCATCTTACCTGCGTAGACTTCGCCCCTCTTGTAAAACCATCTCAGTGGAAAGAATTCCTCCGTGCGGTCTCTCAGTTCGAAATCAGAGCGGATGCCCCTTAAGCCTCGGATGGCGTCCTTCGGTCTTTTGAATTTGTTGCCCAACAGGTGCTGCTTGTGAAGAACATAGTTGTGTAGTTCCTGCTTTTCGAAGGTGTCTTCGATGATGTTTCCCTTGACCAGCATCCCCTGTACCGATCTGTATCCTGCCCCTAAGAACATATCTCGTACATCCTCCTCCATATCCAGCGGTTCTTGATTATTTATGTGCTGGATCCGTACTATATCATATCCCTGCAGCTTGTGGTATTCCATCATATCGTCGATGGCATCGATGAGCTCACCCAGCAGGTCTTCGTCTTCCAGATCGATGTGCCTGAGCTCTATACATCCGCTCATCTTCCACTTTTCGATCCCGCCGATCACTCTGCCTTTCTTTATTATAGGAAATATCCAGTCGTCTCCATACCTCGAATATATCTCGGCCCACATGGGACTGGTGTAAGTGTCTTTACGTGAGAGTACTCTGAGTTTGTTGAACTCCTCGTCACCTTCCACTTTTTTCAGTTTATCAAGCTCATCTTTTCGTAAATATAACTCCCTTCTAGATGTGCCGACCTTTATTTTCACCGCTTCCTCGGATAATATCAAATCTGAAAGTATCGATTCTACGGTTCTCCTGTTGAATCCGGTCTTATATCTCAGATCCGATGTTGACATCGGACCACTGGCTTTCAGAAGACGCCGTATAACCTCTTTGTAGGCGGACATGGTAGTGTTTGCGTCCACGTCTAGATATTGATAATAATTCGTAGAAGACCACCCCTCCTGCCCGGTGTATTTCCTGATGATATGAAGATTTCTGTCCAGCGAGCGAACGATCTCTTTCAATTCTTCGTTTTCTATATCCGATGAACTTTTCAGCTGCCTCAACGTGTTCGCTTCTCCCTTCTTGATCTTGTCCAGCACGATGTTTTCTTTATCTGAAAGGCCCTCTTGCCTGTAGGCACCTACGAACATAGGAGCATCTTCAGCTAGGATGTAACCTACTTTTCCGTTCAAAAAACGACCTTCGAGTATCTCTCCTTTCCTGCGCATCTTCTCCCATCTCTCCAAACTGAAGTCCTCAACCCTGTGGAACGCATCGTACGGCATGCTGGTCTCTGTAAAATCGCGGAAAAATTCCCTTATCGAATCCCTCTCTTCGAACTGCTTCTCCGCTAGATATTCGGATATGTTGCTCTCCGACACGTGTTCACTCCCTGGAAAACGCAGGTCGTGGTAATCTTCCTGAAGCATGTACTGTACACCCTCTCCCACCACCAATTTTCCCGAGACGAGTTTTCTCTGGTCGAGAAGGTTGTTCATTGCGATCTGAGACCTGTCCTCGGGTATTGATAAGGCATAGGAGATCTCTTCCAAGCTCCTAGGTGCTTCGTACTCCAGGTAATCCAAAATGACCTCTTCCACGGATTCGATATCAACATCGTACTTTTCGAGAAGTCCATACTCGTATTCGCCCTCTTCGTCGATGCCCTTTCTGTTCACTAATCTTTTTCTTTCCAGCTCCCGGATGATGTTGGATACGTCTTTGAGTCTCATATCCGTTTCGTGGTATATCTCCGATATGGTTTTCTTTCCATCCTTCAACGAATTCAAAACCGGTGCGCTCCCGTGGGGCTGCTCTCCCTGATCAAGTGTTTTCAGGTACGTGGGCACGTGGTCGGTCAACACCCACTTGCAGTCACCGATCCATATAGACTGGATCTTTTCTTCATTGAGAACCTCTTTAGCCCACTTCCTAACCTCCTCGAAGGTCCTGTCTGTGTAGAGGTAGATGTGGTTACCCCTCTCGTGGAAGACGTGTATCGGTTCGACCTCCTTTATCACTTCGAGCATCCCTTTTTTGTTCTTAAAACTCGGTTTCTTATCGAAGAAGTGTTCCTCAACGGTCTCCCTCTCGAACTGGAACTTCTCGATCTCTTCCTTGGGTATCACCCTCTCCAACACCTTCTGATGGAACTGCCTTAGGAGAGAGCTCCTGTCCTCCATCATTATCACATCCGAGATGCCCACCATTATCACGTTGTGGGCGAAGGGAGAGGGGATCTCAGAATAATCTAAAACATCTATGTCCATCTCTCCTTCTTCCAGCCCCCTTAGTACATCCTTGGCGTTCTTCAGGTCCAGCACCTGGTAAAGTATCTCGTTGTATGTTTCCTTTATGATCGGATGATCTTCGAACTCGTAGAGGGTCTCTAGTATCTTCCCTGATCTCAGCTTCTGCTTGGATACCGAGATATCCCTACCCTTGTAGTTCCTGAGTATCATCAGTGCCCTGCTGGCACAGTGCCTGAACCTCTGTTTAAACAATTCCGTGTTGCGCACACCTCTCTTCAATACCCTCTCTATGTTCTCGGTGTTCACCAGGTTCACAACGGTATCCAAGGGTATCTCTTTCTTTACCGATACCAGGAAATTGTCGTCTGTGACGGATACATTCGTACTGCAGTTGTACTTTTTCGATATCATGTAAGCATATGCTCTAGAGAGGGCGTCGTTGACCTTCCGTCCGAAGCATGCATGGAAGATGATGTTGTATCTGTCTTTCTTGTCCACATAGCCTTCGATCACCATCTTTTTATCCGTCGGCAGTCTTTCGGAGAAGTTCTTCTGTTCTTTAAAATAACTGACCAGTGTCTGTGCGGACCCTTTATCGATCCTGTACTTTTCCCTGAGCCAGTTCAGAACACCGGGGTCTTCCAATCTTTCCATCAGCTGCCTTCTAAACCTGCCAATCGCACATGAAAGATCGTAGCTTCTGGGCAGCATCTCTCCGGTCCAACTCGGTACGGTGGGTTTTTTCCCTGCGGCGTCTCTCACGAAAACCTTTGTCCCTTTTGTGTGTATAAACTCGTAGGAGTGCCCACCCAGCACGAAAACGTCACCGCTGGAAAGGCGTTCTACGAACTTCTCGGATAATGTTCCCAAGGGTACGCTCTTTTCCGAAAAGACCCTATAGCTTGAGTCAGACGGTATGGTACCGATGTTGAGATAATATATCATCTGGACCCCTCCCTTCTTACCGAATGTTCTATCCTCTTTATTGTACCATATCTTCGGATATACCTTGGAGAAGTGTTCGCCGCTGAGGTAGTTCAGGGTCTGGATATAATCCTCTCTGTTTAATTCGTGATAGCAGTATGACCTCCTTAACACATCGAAGGCTTCGTCAACGCCCCATCTCTTCTCTAAACTCATGCCCACTATACCTTGAGCCAGCACGTCTAAGTTGTTCTGCGGTATGTTCACCCTGTCGATGTTGTGCTCGTAGGCTTCACCGGTGAGAACGGTGCACTCTACTAGATCATCTTTCTCGAACACTATCATCCTACCCTTTGACGTCTCTCCCACACCGTGACCCGCTCTCCCGATCCTCTGTAGTCCCTTTGCCACTGATTTCGGAGAGCCGACTTGGATGACTAGATCTATGAACCCAACATCGATCCCCAGCTCTAACGATGTCGAAGATACGGCTGCTTCCAGTTCACCCTCTTTTAGATCGTCTTCCACTGTTATCCTGGTCTCTTTACTCAAACTTCCATGGTGCGCGGCGATGTCCTTGATGTCCCTCTCCTTTAACTTGTAGGCAACATTCTCCGCACCACTCCTTGTGTTGGTGAAAACCAGCGTGGTCCTGTGCTCCTCTATCATCTCTTTGAGTTCGTCGTACATCCTGGAGTTGACTATCTCGTAGGGGAGCAGCGTCATGTCATCCACAGGAGATATGACGGACAGATCCAACAGCTTCTCGGTCATCACTTCGATGACGTTGACTTTCCTTGGTTCACCGTTCTCGAAGCCGCCTAGGAATTTTGCTATCTCCATGATGGGGGCCTGCGTAGCCGATAAGCCGATCCTCGTCATCTCCGTTTGAACATGGGCTTGAAGCCTCTCCACGTTCATAGATAGAAATGACCCCCGTTTTGAAGAGCAGATATCGTGGATCTCATCCATGATGAAATACTGCACATCCTGGAAGCTCTCTCTGAATTTAGGGGAAGATAAAACCAATCCGAGACTTTCAGGTGTAGTGATAATTATATGTGGAGGTTTTTTCACCATCTTCCTCCTTTCGCTCTGCGGCGTATCCCCGGATCTGATAGCCGTTCTTATCTCCGGTATCTTGTAATCTTTTTCGACAGCTAGTTCTCTCAACTCTTCCAGTGGAGCTTCTAAGTTTTTATGTATATCGTTGGCTAATGCCTTGAGCGGAGATACGTACACACAGTATATCTTATCCTCCAATCTCCCCTTTTTATCCTCTTTGAAGAGCTCGTTGATGATAGATAAAAAGGCCGTAAGCGTCTTCCCGGAGCCAGTAGGTGAAGACACAAGGACATTCTCTCTCTCGTGGATGAGCGGGATGGCGTAACCCTGGGGCTCTGTCAGCGACTCAAATTTGTTGTCGAACCATTCGGCTATTAAAGGCTCCATCAACTCCAAGACTTCTTCCTTTTTCTTCCTTTGAGATACCCTAATAATCATCCTTTCTAACCTGTCGAGAGCGTTGAATCATAAACAACAGAATTAATGTTTAATAAACTTTCGCCTGAATGCAAAAGTTTCTACTTTTTTCAGATATCCATAATGGGTCTTTATTCACTGCCTATACTGATCAAAAACCAAAGTAAATTATAAATCGGGTCTCCAATATTTCTAACTCGTAAAGATGAGAAAAATACAATACCTGGTGGTAATTCTTCTATGTATATCGATAGTATCTCCGTCCTTGTTTACTTCTGCCACTGAAACCGTGTCCCACAACAAATCGGAAAATCCTATGATCTGCATATACAACGGCTGTAAATATATTGTTTGGGAGGAGAGTGACGAGGAAGGTGATACGGATATCATGTTCAAAAATATATCCGATCCACGTGGTAGATCCTACTCTATTCCCGATGAAGATGAAATGGGAGAAGATCGTTCACCTTTCTTGATCGAATATAAATCTAAGTTATACTGCATCTGGATAACCGACGATAACGAATCCAGTGTCGGTGATGATAAAGACGTTGTTCTACGGGCATATGACGGGGGTTCCTGGGGAGACATCATCGACGTGAGTACCTTTTCAAGGAGTGAATCATCAGATGATAGTTCTCCGAAAGCCGTTGTTTTCCGAGATTCTATGCACATTTTTTGGTCAAACGGCACACATTTACTTACCAGAAGCTTCGATGGAGATGAGCTTTCTAACCAAATAGCATCCATCGGTAAAGCCGGTGGCGTGTTCGATGTAGAGCGTTATGGAGATAAACTATACGCTGCATATACGTACAGAACGATTTCAAACAACATGATGTCAGTCGTGAAAAGTTACGACGGTGCATGGTCGGATTTTGAAGTTGAGTACAACCCTGGAAACGATGCTAGAGATTATGCCCCTGATCTTGAAGTTTACAAAGATAAATTGTACATCGCTTGGGTTACTACGGATAAAAGCATAAGCTCCGGTGATGTGGATGACGACGTCGTTATACGTTCCTACGATGAAAGTAAAGGAAGTTTGAGCGAATCGAAACCATGGAGCAATATCACCGAGCTGTCCGGTTTTGAAGTAGATCACCAGGATATCTGGCCGGTGATGACGGTCTTCGACGATAAGCTCTACGTGTTCTGGCAGACGTGGAACGTGGAGACTCATTCAGGGAACATGGGTGACGATATAGGGATGAGGTATTACAACGGAAAGAGATGGAGTGATTTCAAAGCTGTTACAGATGATGAAAAACACGATGGAGGGATATATCATCCAGGTATACAGGTAACATCTACAAAAGATGAATTACTTGTATGTTGGCAGAGCAGAGAGAATAAGAAGTACGGAGATGACTGGAAGATTTACTACGACGTGTATGATTCTATAGAAAAGGAAGATGGAGGATCCCAACTTAATCCATATATCATCCCAGCTGCCCTTATCGTGATGATCACCGCTGTCATTGCGTACATCTTTATCAGAAAGAAAAAAGATTGACGTACCAACACTAATCGTATATCATATCGTCTTGTTCTTTAGTTTCTTCCCAGCCTCTATCTTGGGAGTAGTGCTGTTTTTCTTCTCCATACGGTTGTTGATAGTTCTGCTGCGTATGTCTACTCTGCATCTGCCCTGGACTCTGCAGTGGATGTCCATCAGGTCTATGTATCAAGACCATCATGAATCCAACGACGTTCAAAACGAAGGCAAATAGAGCTGCGAACCATGCCGTAGAGCCTCCCCACTGTACATGGGTCTCCATGGAGTAACCGGCCACGTTCCTTTCCTCATCATCACTGCCAAAAAAGTCATCGTCGATCTTATTGTCGTAATCGAATGCTCCTATGTCGCTGTTGGCATCATCCATATCTTCCCCGAGAGCATCCGGTAAAGCGTTCATCATGTATATCGGTGCTAAAAAGGAGAAAAGCACTGCGACCGCGAGTATGAGTACTGCTGTCTTCTTCTTGGACCCGTTGTTCAATACCATCATCGAAGCTGCCAAACCGATAACCGTGGTTATTATCGCTATGATCACAAAAACACGTGTGATGCTGAATACCGCTCCGAAGTGTTCGGCATCGTCGTAATCCTCTTCATCATAATCAGTTTCGCCATCGCTGGTAGTTTCAGCCTCGTAGTGTCCGAAATAGGCATCTATCTCACTCGTGATGTCCATGTCATATCCATATCCTTCGCCCTCGGCTTCGTATTTAATCGTGTACCAGGGTGTAAAAAATGTTATAACGAGAAGCAAGAGTGCGATCGCTGAAAATATCACTCCCAACCTCGTGGTTTTCTTTAGCATGAATATCTATTGTGAATCGTATAATCCGTATTTAGTTTTTATGAAAAAAGAAGGATGGAAAGGGGTTCGTGTGTTTCAATCCCGATCGTAAAGGTCGCTCCAGTCTTCTTCTCTCTTCCTCTCCTTTACATCGTACTGGTTCCTGTTGATGGTCTCTTTATTCCAGTCTTTGTAGAGAAGGGAAACCACTGCGACAACGCCCACTGCGACGAAGATACCGATGACGAAGAATCCTCTGAAGTTACGAGGTTCTGCGGATTCGGAACCCAATTCCAGATACGAGCTTCCGGATACTTCCGGATCGTGGTATATATTCTCTCCGCCGGGATAGTTCATGCCCCCGTAGAGTCCGTGTCCGATGAAATTCCTACCGCGGGGACCCATGAAGACCATCGGGAATCCACCCATGAGCTGTGCATGCATTTCAGTTTGTTCTCCATCCACATCAACATTAGAAACCCATTGGAATCTACCCGCCTTGGACCAGTTGCCTCCGTACTCGATCCTGTTCTGCCTCAACAGTCTAGCTCTGTGCTGTTTTGGATCCGTTAGGTTTGTTCTGTGATACCCCTCTTTATCCTCGAATCCAGGTTTTCCTTCTTCTCCGATCCTGTGCATGAACCTGTGCCTCGCCCACTGAACGACTCCTTTATCCATATGATTACCGAACATGTTTTGGAATCCCATGATAAGCGCTGGATTCTCATTTTCTGGCTGAAAATCCCAACCGTGGATCTCGTGGTCCCATTTTATGTCGTAGGCACCGATAACTCCGTTGGCTACGTACGGAGTAGTTTTTTCCACGTTAGTTATCACACGCCTTCCGAAGAATTTCTTTACCGTTACGTTGAACTGTGGTATCTCGACACCCTCTACCGATTTTGTCCCAGCCGTTATATGGAACGTGAACGTTACGTATTCGAGCGATTCGTTCTCCATACCGGGATAGGGTACTCTCTCGGGCAGTTCTTGTGGGTCGTAATAGGTTAGATTCTCAGCGGTCAGTGAGAATTCCCACGTTGTATTATCTCCTATCTTTTCTTCTACGAGTTCACTGGATTCCCACTCAGCATCTTTGAGATCAACGTACTTGAAGATCTCTTCATTCGTGTTTACATCTTCGTTTTCCTCGATGGTGAAATTACACATGCCGTCTCCATTGGCGTCGTCGTACTCGTATATCTTGCCTACACGAACACCCAACATGGATTGTGCTTTGATCGGCTTATCTTCTGATAACTGTTTACCGTGATTATCGTAAACATCCGTCACACCTAGATATCTACTCTGCGTGGTCATCATCACGATGGAGTTCGGGCTCTCTTCCGTCCCCCAAACTACACCGAAGCGTGCGTCGGTCCCGGTTTCATTGCTTCCGAATCGGAACAATCGATATCGACCTCCGCCCAAGGCTTCGGTCTCTCCTTCGTCCACCCTGACTTTCCACTCGTCTCCCTCTGCCGATGTCATCCCGAAGGACAACACTGTGGTTATCAGGAGGAGTGAGGTTATCGTCAAGGTCACGTATTTTTTTGTTTTCATCTTATCACTGCTATACCTTTGTTCTCTAACTATATAAGGGTAAAATACAATTCTATCACTAAATCTATCAAAGTATCAATAAATTATATCATTTATATCGTATTATTAGGAAATGTAAACCGATGTCTAGTAAAAAACCCAGTCTAACCCACAGGGAGAGGATACTGCTGCTCCTCTCGCGATCCGAATACAAGGAAGAGGACTACGTAGCACCCTTTCAAATATGTCAAGACGGCATCAGCGAGATCTTAGACATAAGGAAGAACAACGTCAGCAGGGAGATGACGACGCTGGAGGAAGAGGGGCTGGTAGAGAAAAAGTTAGCCAGGGTGAAGGGATTCGATAGAAGGAGGAACATCTATCTACTCATGGAGAAAGGTGAAAAGACCACGGATATTTTGCTCGATGAACTCTCTAAAAGTACCATCAAAGCTGATGCAGACGGAGTAAGGAACGTGACCATCGCCGAAGCGGTGGAACTGTTCCAAGAAAACGGAATCGATACAGATCCCTTCCACATCGAAGAGTGGATGAGGAATAGAGACGTGCTGAGATTGGATGATTACCAGCCAAAACCGTATTCCAAGGGAGAAAAACATGTCGAGATGATCCTGGACGCTCCCAAAGTGGAGGTTTTTGTGGGGCGAGGAGAAGAACTTTCCTCGATCAAGTCACATCTGGAGAAGGAAAAATCATCTATCGTGGTGATAACCGGTATAGCCGGTATAGGAAAAAGCACTTTAGCCGCCCAGGTTATGAGCGAATTCAAATCTAAGATGGACCTCATATGGTATTCCTTTCACCCTTACGACACAATGACCAATCTCAAGGATTTCTTTGATGATTACTGCAAAAGAGCGAATAAAAAAACTTTACAGGGAGGTACTTTGCCCTCTATACTCTCAGATTTCATAATAAAAACACGCGACCGTGAAACGCTGATATTTTTCGACGATGCTGAAAAGGTCCCGAACAACCTGAAAAACACCTTTCAGATACTGTTAGATCACAACAAGAAGGGAGAAAACACCTCTGCTGTTATCATGTCCCGACGCAAGCTGGATTTCTACGATGTAAGGGACGTGATGAACGGATACGTACACGAAGTAAAACTGGGGCCGCTCTCCATCGACGAAGTTTCACAGATGTTCGAGGAAGATATCGAAGAGGTATACGAGAAGACCGGAGGTCACCCGCTCTATCTAGAGCTGGTGAAAAAATATCCGAAAGAAGATATAGCCATGGACGAATTCATAGAGTCGGAGATATATTCATCTCTCACTCAGCATGAAAAAGAACTTCTGAAACGACTTTCTCTTTTGTGGTCACCCATCGAAAAAGACGTGATACTTCATAAAAACGAAGAAGATGCTTTGCTTGATCTAAAAAATAAACATCTGGTGGAGGAAAGGGTAGACGGTAAGATATCACTGCACTCCATCGTAAAAGATTTCATCCATAAGCACACGTCGGCATCAAAGAAGAAGGGATCACACAAAGAACTGGCTTTGTTGATGGATAAATTCAGTCCCGGTAGAGGGGTAGAAACACTGTACCACTACGAAAAATCCGGGATGTTCGAGAGAGCGCTGGAAGTGATGAAAGAAAATATAGCTGAGTTGAGCGAGATAAACGAGTCCTTGCTGGATGATCTCATCAAGTATTTCCATGAAGAGAAACTCCCAGAACGTAAAAGGAGTGTATTCTACGAGGTGCTGGGTGATATCTATCTTGCAAGGAAAGAATGGGAGAGCGCCTACCGTTATTACTCAAAAGGTGATAAAATAGGAGGAGAAAACACGGAGTTGACGGAGAAGATCGCCGAGGTTCAGGGAAAGTTGAGAAAATGGAGAGAGACCATAGAAACACACAAAAAAGCCCTTGCCGGCTATCTGAAGAAAGGGGATAAGGAGGGCGTGATAAGAGAATATCTGAAACTGGGGGCTACCTATAGACAGAAAGGGGATCTCAAGGAAGCTGGGAGGTATTACAGGACAGCAGAATCCTATATGCGTAAGAATGCCATATCGGATGCGAGACCGATACTCTACAACAACAAAGGCATGCTTTATTTAGATCTGGGTGATTACTCTAAAGCTGCAAAATTCTTCAAAAAAGCGTTGAATGTTGGTGGAGATGCAGGAACCATACACGAAAATCTGGCACTGTTGTATGAAGATAAGGGTGATTCCAAAAAACACATCCTGCACCTCGAAAAGGCTGCTGGATCATACGAATCAGACGGATCGTATTCCAAAGCCGTCCCTATTTACATCGAGATATCAGGATTATATCTTAAGCAGGGAAGATACAAGAGGGCTTATTCACTTCTCACCAAATCCCTCAATCTAGAGAGGGGGAGAAGGAGGGGCATACTGCCTTTTCCCAGAAAATCTTACGAGCCCATCGAAGGTGTATGGAAAGACGGTAGACTTTCCAGAAGAAAAGAGCTTACGTACAACGAGATCGATATACACGACTTGATGGCGGAGGCACTCAAAAACTTAGGCAAACCAGACGATGGTATAATTCACCGTAAGATAGCTTTGGAAGGTTTGAAATCCAAGGGTGATGAAGGCAGAGCACTGAAAGAGAAGTTGAAACTGGCATTCGATCATAGAGACATGGGGCAGAGCAAAAAGGCGGTTGAAATACTTGAAGACGTAGAGCGTTCAGCTGATGACATGGGTGTTTTAAGGGGGTTGATAGCCGCAGGTTTGGAAAAGGTGAGGATACTCATACAGATAGGTGAGTATTCCAAGGCGGAAAGGTCGCTGGAAGAGATAGAAAAAGTGACAACACAGATAAACGATAAAAAAGGTAAAACTACGACTTACAAACTCATGATCAACTTGCTGATTAAGATGGGTAAAAAAGAAAAGGCGAAAGAATATAGAGATAAACTAAAAGAGGTGTAATCGTGATCCAAGAAGTGCATGATATAACCAGATCGCCTGTACCCTGGGTAACCAGAGAAGAGCATTGCTCGGAGAATGCACATTACTATTCTTTTCTACTCCTGCTTCCAGGATTTCTGCTGCTGATATATTCGTTTACGATATCCGAGAGGGATGCTCTTTTCTACAACAGCTTTTTCCTAGCCTCACTGGGATTGATTAGCACAGGTATCATCTACCTGCTTTACGTATTCTACACATTTCACGATAACAAAGTCGATTGGGTCACTTCGATACCGGGGGATGAAGAAACTTACCAAGACGTAGTCATGAGGGTCGATTCTTTGATCAACGCAACCGTTTATGATTTCGAGAAAGAAGAAAAGGAGGGAAAGAGAAGATCACGCGACTACGAGCTGAAATACGATAGCGGTAATACAGTACATCTGAAAATATTCTTAGGAAAAAAAAGATCTAAAGTCCAGATCGAGATCCGAGACATAAAATTACACGACTACGAACACGCTATGAAGTTGAGTCAGGACATCCCCAACGCCCTCGATTCCATCGAATGTAAAAACGATATTTCCACTACCAAAAAATAGTACGGTCGATCAAGGCTTGCCCTTCGACTCTCCTCGAACGATACCGGATGCGATGATATGGCTGATCCTGATAGGCTCCGGTAGTCTACCTCTAACCGTGAACAATTTAAGCAATCTTATGACTTCCTGGACCGCCTCGCCCTCGACCTGCATATAAATCGGTTTGTGCTCCGTTTCAACTTCGATGATATCGCCGGATCGTATCAACTCGAATTTCTCCTCCCAATCATCGAAGTGAGCACGCATGGCCTTTTCGATCGTATCAAAATTCGGTTCATCTCTAGATACGCTTACACACGGTATCCCGGTCTCCTCCCACAACTTCTTCAGATCTACTAGGTTGAAGCCGCCGAGCGCCGCGCCGTCCGTGAATATCACCTTTGTCTGGTCCTTGAATCGAGAGCCGTTTATCATCTCGATAATCCTATCGGTTGCATTTGTACCGTCCACATCAACAGAGGTAGATAGTACTCCCTCTAGATAATTCGGTGCTCTCACCAAGCTGCCAACGACAAGCACTTCCTCATCAGAAAAATCAAAGGGTGCGTCGTCTATGCCTATTGCTCTCATATGGGTCTTCATCTTATCACAGAAGCGGTAGGTTTCCGGTCACTTTATCCACTATCTCGTTGGGCCCTGGCCCCACTCCCAAACACGTCTTGGTTCCCGGCGGGATTTCGGTCAATCCAGCATCCGCCACCATACGAGCGGTAAGACCGTTATTACGGGCGACATCTCTCAAGAATTCCATATGCTCTAGGTCATCACATTTGACGATCACTTTTTTCTGTCCTTCCCGGAACCACTTGTCGAAGTATTTGCCTTGTTTTTCACTCTCAACAGCGCAGAGAACGGATGCGTGGCTGGCCTGTACCGCTAATTTTCCAGGTGATAATTTCAAGTCCTTCCTCACCACGATCACCATCTTGTAATCGAACTCCATGGTAACACCTAATATATCTCTTCAGAGCGCAGTTTTTCGAGCTCTTTCAGCTCTTCATCCACTTCCTTGAGTTCCTTCTCCGCTCTCTTCTTTTTATTCTGATAATGCTCCCTTATACTCTTGGCTTGCGCCTTGCTCTTCTCCCTGGCCTCTTTGATCTGATACTTGAGCTGCTGTCTCTTCCTAGCCAGCTTCTGCATACGGTGGAGTATGTCTTTCTCATCCTTGAAATCAAAACCTTCTGGCCCTGGCTCCGGTGGTGCGGGTCTATCCAGTTTCGGATGCAGCCATCCCATCCATTGGTACGCTCCTCTGTACCATCCGACCACGAAGAACAAAACCGTCAATGATATCAGCATAGACCAGATATAAGGTGACTGAAAATACCCCTTCTGACCGGTATCCACGGGTAAAGACCCCAAGAAAAACCCGACCAAGATGGTTATGACTACGCTCATGCCCATACCTAGGGTGAGCCTGTAGAGCCCGTCAAATTCCTTATCCAGTTCTCCCTTTCGAGGGAACAAAGCGTTAACTGCGGTGTACCCGGGGATGAAAAATATGAACAGTATTCCCAATATGAGCTGTGCACCTTCTTTTATCATGATTATACCTAAGGGATGGTGGTTTTTTATAAAAAGCTTTTTGGACTATTCCGGCTGATCGAACTCATCGTATATCTCACCCAAGAGTTCCTCCAACGCATCCTCGAGGGTGATGATCCCGTCGAATTTGCTCTCGTTATCCAGAACTATAGCCATGTGTATCCTTTCCTTTCTCATGGTTTTGAAGACTTCCGTGATATCATCTTCGTTGCCTACATAGAGCGGTACTTCTCTGATATATTCCTTCACATCTCCCTTTTCTTCGCCCAATAGGTCTTTACTGTACAAGATACCTATTATCTTGTTCGTTCCATGCCGAGCAACCGGCATCCGTGTGAATCCGTGTTCTTTTATGAATTCCACTCCTTCGTCGATCGATACTTTTGAGTCCAGAACGAAACTTTCACTCCGGGGGATCTTTACGGAATCGACTTTTAGATCACCGAACCAGAAAACTCTGTGCAGGATGTCTTTCTCGATCTCCTTGATCACGCCCTCTTCCTCCATTATAGAGGCCAGGTGCCTGATGTCCGACTCGCTTATATGGATCTCGTCTCCCTCGGTCTCTCCACCCATCAGTTTGATGAGTGCATCAGATACCCATTCCAAGGCATCTATCAGCGGTTTCCAGATTATGGAGAGATAGTATATCATCTTGGCGTTCCTTCGGGAATAATTTTTCTTGTTGTTTATTGCGAAACCTTTTGGACTGATCTCTCCGAAGATGAGCAGCAGTATGGTCACTCCTCCGATCGCCAGCGATATACCGATATTCCCAAAGATATCGTAAGTTATCTTGGTAGCGATGGCGGAAGCTGTTACGTTAACCAGGTTGTTACCTATCAAAATAGTGATTATAGTCCGGTCCATATCAGACTTCAACTTGGCGATTATCTCTGCGTTCTTCTCCTTGTCCAACCGCATCTGGGCTATGTCTACCTTCGATAGAGCGGTCAATGCCGTTTCAGAGCCCGAAAATCGAGCACTGAGATACAGTAAAAAGACCAGGGCTAGCAGATATATTATCAGGATCGGATCCATTTTTTATGCACACTTCCACTATGTTTCATCTATATATCTCTCTATTGATATTTTATACAACTATATTAAATTTTATTCAATATATCCTCGAGATATTTCTTGCTCTTGATCAATCCATCCATGCTCCTGCCCTCTATGACAATATTACCATTGTATCCCGATAGTCTTTTCATGACGTATTCAAAATCGATCTCCCCTTCACCGAGTGGTAGATGCAGGTCCTTCTCACCGACGTTGTCGTTCAGATGTATGTTAACCGGTTTAAAAGATAGGAAATCGTCCAATCTACCTGCAGTGTTGGCGTGCCCCACGTCCAAACAAAAAGGCATCCCCGTTCTATCGAGGTGTTCACTTACATCTTCAGGCGTAATACACGTAGTCGCCCACAGATCGGGCATATTCTCCAGAGGTGCTGTCAATCCGAATTCATCGGCGGCTATTTTGATATCTATCAAAGATTCGATGGCGAATTCTTTCGTTTCTTTGCAGTATCTACCTATGGGGGATTTGACACCGGGATGCACGGTAACTTTTTCTACATCCAGCATATTCGCCATCTCGAAGCACTTTGTTATCTCATCTACAGCAGCACTCCTCATCCTGGGATTCATGCTGGCTATGTTGATATCGTTGAAGGGTGCGTGGATCTGGATCTCCGTGTCCGTTGTGCTTAATAAATCTCGGATCTCTTCTCTGTTATCCCACCCGTGTTCTTTTTCACACAAAAATTCCCACCCATCAAAGTGTTCTTGGATCGTATTTAATACATCTTCAAAAGGATCTAAGCAGTAGATCGGATTGGCTGCCAATATCATCATCTTTCACCCGTTTCCGTTAATGCATCTATCAAAAATTCGATATCGGGAGATTTTATCTTGACTTCTACTGGACCTAGAGGCTGTTTAAGCTCGGAAAAATTGATCTTACCGGTACAGCTGGCTTGTTTGGACAACTCGAAGATGCATTGGTCTCCCTCGACGTTGCTTTCCATATATTTTCTAGCGGTATCTCTTATACGTGCATCCTCTAAGATCTCTTTGAAATGTTGAAGGTCTTCTGTCTTTCCAGTTAATTCATCATCGATAAATTCCCACTCCGTATTTGGAAAGATCTCCTCCAAACAGAACATCACCGTATTCTTATCCTCTGTTGGAAAAACAGGGGTTCTCAATTCGACGGTATATTCTATATGATCTAGCTCCATTTCACCTATTTGATTTGCAAGCAGTATAAAAACATTGGTGTACGAAGGGAGAAAAAGATTTATTGGTAGAGTTGTTTGAACTACCCCACTCGCAAAAGGGCTCGCTAGTCGGAATACCTCCTTCAACTCGGTATTCCAACAGCTCGGAAAGCAAAGCTTTCTCGTCACTCGGAACAAGTTCCAACAGCTCGGAAAGCATAGCTTTCCTCGTGGTCTTGAACTACCCCACTCGCAAAAGGGCTCGTGGTCTAGTTGGTTATGATATCGCCTTCACATGGCGGAGATCGCCGGTTCGAATCCGGCCGAGCCCACTCACTACGTTCGTGACCTCTTTCTGTATTTCAATTTTCGATACAGAATTCGATTCATTCAAAGCCCCTATTAATAAGAAAAGTGATTATTAATCGATAACATGAACAAGAGTGAAGATATAAGGGTTGATTGTCCTATCTGCGGAGTATCTATTCTATCCGTAAACGATAGTGAGCTGGAAAAGCATAAGAAAAAAGAGAATGACCTAGGTGGATACGATGGTACAGAAAGGAAAAAAATAATTTCTAAGTTCTTCACATTTTCTGTATGGATGTCAGCACTGATAGGAGGTTGGCTGACCATGGTCTATGTGGGATTCGTGATAGGTTTAAGTGTAGTCATCAACGCAGGTACTTTTGGATTCGTGTTCTTCATGGCCGGCTCGATAGGATTATTTCATTACGATATCGACTGATCACGTCTCAAGATGATCCCTCTGCCCCTTTCTTTTTTAGGTTTTCCAGCATGACCTCGACCATCCCGCTCAGACCGTATTCATGCTTCCAGCCCCAGTCCTCTCTAGCCTTGGAATCGTCCACGCTGTTCGGCCATGAATCGGCGGTTTTCTGCCTCTCATCCGGTTCGTAGTGAACCACCAATTCAGGGATATGTTTCTTGATCTCGTTCTCTAACTCCTCAACAGTGAAGCTCAATGCTCCGTGATTGTAACTCATCCTAATATCTATCTCGCTGGCATCGGCTTCCATCAACTTGATCGTTCCGTTTACGGCATCCTCCATATACATCATGGGAAGCTTTGTGTCTTTATCAACAAAACAGGTGTATTCACCTTCTTCCAGCGCCTTGTAGAATATCTCCACCGCGTAGTCCGTCGTCCCACCACCCGGTTCTTCCTTCCAGCTTATCAATCCGGGATATCTAAGACTTCTTACGTCCAATCCGTATTTCTCATAGTAATACTGACACAGCAGTTCACCGCTCACCTTCGTAACACCGTACATGGTGATCGGCTCTAGAATCGTGTGTTGAGGGGTGTTCTCCATGGGTGTATTGGGGCCGAATACCGCTATCGAACTGGCCCAGAAAACTTTTGAGTCATACTCTACTGAAAGATCCAATATTACCTTCAACCCGTCCATATTGACGCTCCAGGCCAGATCGGGTTTCTTCTCACCCACGGCGGAAAGAAGTGAAGCTAGATGATACACCTGTGTAAATCCATATTTATGGTACAAGCCGGTCATGAACTCTTCATCCCGTACATCCCCTATCTCTATGACACCATCGAAGTCATCCGGTATGTGTCTATGACCCAACGCGATAACGTTTTCTTTGCCGTACCTTTCCTGTAATTCGGGAACCAATTCCGACCCAATCTGCCCGAAGGGACCCGTCACGAGAATCTTTTCATCCATCGTTGAACACCTGTGAAGAGGATTTGGTAGATTTTAATAACCTTTTCCCTCATTCAAGAGCTCGATTTCTGTAAAGATTTTTATCGATGGTTGAGAGCATTTCATCCGTGTCCAAACCGCCGCTCAAAAAATCATTTATCCTATCGACTTCCAACTCCGGTGTCTCGATCATATCATTGTAACTTACATATATAACGTCCATATCAGGGTGGTCGTCTATCTCCCTTTCTAAAACTTTGAGATATTTTATGAACATGTTTCTAAGTTCTTCGTCAGACACGCCGTCTGGATCTTCACCCCTCCTTTTCAGCATCTTCTTCTGAGATTCGATAACCTCCTTGAGATTTCTTTTCATGAATATCACTTTATATTTGTATCCCTCGGGTAGGTGCTTGATGAGCTCTGCCAGCACCTTTACCGTTTTTCCCTTAGCTTGGGGCAGCCAATCGGTATCGTCGGGCAGTTTCTTCACCCTTTCGAATTCGTAGTAGCCCTTGGGATTATCTACATTCGCCGTCCTCACATTATCGGTAAGAGGCTCGATACCTCCTCTCTCGAGCATGTTCATCATCATAGAGGTGCCGCATCGGGGTAGTCCAGATACGATCACGATCGTTTCTTCATTCATGTGTTTTACACCTTGTTTTCAGCTGTCTATCTGCGTATATTTACGGGTCACTATTATTTCTTTCTACAAGTATATTTGATGACTGGGCACCCTTTTTCTATTTTACAGTGATAAATTTAATAAACCTCCTTCACAGATACGCATTTGATGAAGATCGATGTCATGGTCATAATGGTCATCATTTTAACTTTACTGATGGCGGGTTGTTCCAATCCACCTAAACCCCCGGCATCTGAACTACCGAAATTGACCGTTGATTATGATCTTAATTACGATGAAGACGATATAATCATCTTTTATATACACGGTATAGAAGAAACCAGGTACTCCAATATCTCTCTGCATATCAACGAGGAGTTGATAGCTTTTAAGAACAATTCTTTTTCTTTGGAGCATAAGATGGAATTCCAAAATTTTTCAATCAATGTGGACGTATGGCTTCTCAATAAACACTATAATTACAACGCTACCTATGAGCCATCCGAAAAAGAAGATATAATATATGAGGTCACCTATTACGATGGTGACACAATAGAGATAGGATTGGACGATTTTCCCTTTACTGAAAGGATCAACCTCATGGAGGAACCAGAGAATGCGTAAGATACCTACATCATTGCTGTTGGTCGGACTTTTCGTTATATTGGCAGGAGTTACAGCAGTCGCCATAATCACGGGTATTCTTCCCCTAAGAGACATTCTTACGAGCTTTTACACCTTCGTGTTCGTCCTCGTTTTGATAGCGATATTGGGGATAATCGGTGCACTTTTTTTAGGGATGTTCATTTCCCACAGGGTTTTTTCATCGAGAGAGTTCAACGTTTTTGAAGAAGAGATGCTAAAGATGAAAAGAGACGTTGAGTATATAAGAGATAAGATCGAAGATATGGAAGAAAGGGATTAAATGTTATTACCAACTAAACCAACCTTTCAGGACATATTTCTCTTCTAGAACAGTGAATACATTTGCCCTCTCGATTGTGATTCCTATGTACTTCACCGGTTTCCACGGCTTCCCTCATCTCCTCCACTTTTTTGATCAATAATTCCTTTAGAGATTCGTCGTAATCCACCTCGAATTCCTTTTCACCGTACTTTATAATACCGAATGGTGGAGCCTCCCCTTCTTGTTCTTCTAACAACAAGCAATATGCCGCCACCTGGAGTATATGAGAGAAGAAAGGCCCTCTAGGTACCCTGCCCGTCTTCACCTCGACAGGCACCTTTTTACCTTCTTTTTCGATTATATAATCCGGTCTACCTCTGATCTTGTACCTTTCAGATGCCAAAATTTTTGATTCTTCTTTCAATCGGTCTATGTATTCTACCTCACCCTCTAGAACATCGAGTTCTTTCCTCTTTTTATCCGCTTCACTCTGCAGACTGAGTGAGTACTTTAACCAATAGCTCGCACCGATCAGCCAAGATAGTGAAAGTAACTGGGTAACTCTAGCCAACGTAAAATCCGCAAAGTATAAGGTCAAGCTGACAACCGCCATGATAGTAGCCACCATCGCAAATATCAATATCACCCTCTCGGCGGTCAGGCTTTCGTCCTTCCATAAACCGCGTTCACTCAGATATAGTAAGAATGTTGCGGCTAGAAGCCATATGAGTGAAGTTACCATGAAGATCTGGTGTATGTACTCGTCTGGATTTAAAAGTGTGAGTCCAATGACTGAAACTATAGACGATGCCACGGCCAACCACAGGATGATGCTCTCCAATTTCCTTGATCTTTCCTCCTTCTCCTTTACATCACCGAGTTTATCTCCGAATTCTTTATGTTTTTGTATGCCTTTCTCTAGGTTTTTATCGATGACTTCCTGCTCCTCCGAGCTGAGCCACCAGCTCAATGGACAGTAACCGTACTTTTCGATATCACCTGCGGAAATCCATTCTTCGCCCATGCGCACCTTTTAATAATATCGAGTTAAATAAATATGTTGCGGTTATATCTATCAGAACATATCGTCGATCTCTTCGGTAGTGAAAACGCCTTTCTCCGTGATATAACCGGTGATGAACCTGTGCGGTGTCACATCGAATGCCGGATTCTTCGCTTCCGAACCGTCGGGCATGATACAGCTGCCCATGACTTCGCACACCTCGGACCGACCCCTCTCTTCTATAGGGATATCAACGCCCCTTTTTGTTTCTGGATCGAAGGTTGTCACCGGCGCAGCCACATAGAACGGTATGTCATTCTCCTTGGCCACCACCGCTTTTTCATAGGTACCGATCTTGTTGGCGATATCACCGTTGGCGGCTATCCTATCTGTACCGACTATGACCAAATCTATCTCTCCTCTCTGCATATAGTGTCCAGCGGCGTTGTCCACTATCACCGCGTGTGGTATACCTTCGTTCAAAAGCTCCCAAGCAGTCAATCTAGCACCCTGCAGCCTCGGCCTGGTTTCATCGGCGAAAACGAAGATATCCTTACCTTGCCTCCAAGCCTCCCTTATCGGGGCCAAAGCCGTACCGTAATCCACGGTAGCCAACGCACCGGCATTGCAGTGGGTCAGTATCTTGTCGCCGCCGTTCACCAGCTCCGCACCGTGTTCGCCTATCAACCTGCACTTCTCGACTACGCCGTCCGCATATTTTTCCGCAGCAGCTACGGGGTCGTCTTTCATGTTCTCCAGCATGTAATTCACAGCATAGAAGAGGTCATAAGCCGTAGGTCTGGCGGATTTGATTACTTCGGCAGCCCTTTCCAAGTCCTTTCCCTGCACGGCGGCCTGAGCCATACCATAAGCTGCCGTAACACCGATAGCGGGTGCCCCTCTAACCATCATCTCCTTTATCGATCTTTTAATATCTTCATGATCCTGAGCGATGTAATATTTGAGCTCTCCGGGTAGATATCTCTGGTCTATCATCTCCACCTTATCTTCTTTCATCCAAACCGCTCTCATATCCTTGATCCCTTCTCCTGTTTTTACCTTCATATCAAGACCTCGCTGATCGGTATGCTTCCCATAGTTTGGGAACGGTGTCCATCTCTCTTATCATTTCTGGTTTTACCCATCTGTACTCGATGTTCTCCCAGTTGAGTTTTACCGCCCCTTTAGCTTTAAAAATGAACGGATGAACCTCCCATACCTTGTCCTTGTAGCGAACATATACCGGTTCTCCCGATGAAATATAATCCACTTCCATGCCCGTTTCTTCCTCTATCTCCTTCTCCGCTTGTTCTCTCGGTGTATCCTCCATGTAGCCCGAGATCGCAGACCATCTTCCCTTATAACTGCCGACCTCGTCACCCCTCTTCACCAACAAGACTTTACCGTCCTTCATGAGAAATGATGTCACCACCGGCTGTTTTTTTACTCCCTTCAGATCGACCTCGCCGGTTGTTCCGTTGACTTCGACCACGTCTCCGTCCTTGAATATGTCGATGGGGATGCCGTCAACAAGGGGTATATCCGAGATTATCGACCCGGCGGCTACTATCGTCTCTGTGCTCTCGTTGATCATCGCCTTAGGAGCGTTTCCGTTCCTCTTCAGTTGGTATATCACGTAAGAACCAACGGTGCTGCCGATACCGGAATGGAAGATCAATATAGAATCTCTTATATCCCTCCCGTTCACAGAACCTGTATCCGGGTCAACATCACCGAGGAACGACACTCGGCTGTCCAAAACGACCGCCTTTCCCCTCGCTTTACCCTCTGAGATCCCTCTACCTCGGATCAACATATCATCATCTCCAGCAAAGTTTCTCTATCCGCATAGAGCACTTCCTGACCGGTCAACTTCGGCAGATATGTAGCTGCTTTACCGGAATCCGTGGCTGAGACGGAATATTCATCTTCCAGCGGGCTCACAACCATGCAGGTATCAGCGATCACGCTTCCGAATCTCTCTATTATCTTGACCGCTTCCGGGTTCCGTTCCTTAACGAACCTGCTGGTGTACAGTCTTAGATCCGGGCTATCTTTTCTTTTTTCCTTCCCCTTCAGTTTTTTTGCAATATTCTTTATCTCCGCTCCGGACAGATGCGGGCATCCGATGACTACCACTTCGGGCTTTTTTTCTGTGATAAGTTCATCCCTCAATTTTTGGATATCCTCTTTTGTTACATGTATCGTCTTCAGATCTTTGATATCGAAGTCATCTGCTTCGGGTGTTATATCTTGAACGTGATATAGAGCAACTGAACCGGTTGCAGCCATGGCGGCACCCAGAGATTTCAGCTCGTCCTCGTCAGGTGAGAACCCCTGGAAGTACGGGATGCCCTCTCCTACCTTTTTACCCACGATATGCCCCAGTAGTGCCGATGAAGTCCCCTTCTCAGCTTCGATGACCACCGTTGGAGCGCGGTTTTCTTTTCTATGCAGACCGTAATCCGGTGTCTTTCCTATCACGGCCGCCATGAGTGCAGACGGGCCGCCCTCTCTGTTCGTCCTGGCACCTAGAACTGAATTGGCGAAAGACACTGCAGAACTCTCGCTCCATGCTAGATGGGCGCCCCTTTTCGGTCTGTTGCCGGCAAAATACGGGGTGCACGTGCATGAGACCTCGATCCCCATCCTGCCGTAGGCGTGGATCAACCGCTTTTGCTTCTCTCTAAATTCATCCGACTCGTTCATGGGGTTCTGCAGGTCCATGCCTGCCGGGTTCAGCATCGTTCTTACTTTTACATCCACCTTCCGTGAAAAATCTTCTATAAATTCCAGACCTGCATCACCCATGGTTTTGTAAGATACACCTGCGATCTGAGCCGATTCTATGGGTATCAATTCGTCCGCATCATATATCTCACCCAGTGCTACCAGCAGCTCCATGGCCTTTGCTGGACCGTCACCTTCTTCACCGTCGAGTGTCCTTTCCTCCTCTCTTGTCAAATGCATGATATCAAAACTTGAATGTATTGGTAGTGCCGCAGGCCGGACTTGAACCGGCGACATCCACGTCTTCAGCGTGGCACTCTCCCAACTGAGTTACTGCGGCTTGACAACTGCTATTTCATTATCTGATTTTAAGTTTACGCTTGTTTTCTTCTCTTGGAGGTGTAGAACAATCCAAAGATAGCTAGGCATAAGATTAAAACACCCGCACTCACCGAGGGAGCCCTCTGATCGAAGAAAAAATTCACGCTCCTGAACAATGTAAGATGATTCTCAAACACGATTATTTTATGTTGGAGTCATTGCTGACCTAAAAGTAAATACCGAGGCAATACCCAATACGCTTACAGAGAATAATCCCCCTGACTCATTCAAAGGATTCCAGAACATATGGATAGCATATATGGAAAACATCCACAAGATCATCACCATGGATACCCAGAATGTACCTATCAATAGATTTCTAATCCGAGTTATATTTCTATTATGTTCTTTGTTGTATCGATATTCTAAATAGTCTTCGTCAAGGGTTTCATCATCGTTATATTGTGCATACCGCTTATCTCCCGAGTCTTCTTCTTTCGATGAACACCTATCTGAAGTTTTTCTCATCTTATCATAAAATACTTCGTGTTCAGTTTAAATATCAATTATCATCATATCGAGAATCGATTTGATTTTAGAAACGTCGGATTGTAGGAAAAAGGGTTAAGTTCGAGGTTGGACGATGCATTTATCTATCAAAGATGATATTCGCTGTTTACCCTGATTACTTATCTAGTTATATATGAAGCGTCTTTAGATGTCAAGAACGATATCACTACGTTGGCTCCCACTTCTACGAGTTCTATGAATCTGTCTTTATTATCTACAACGTGCTTGAACGTACCGATCTCTCAGAGTTTCTTTCAGGTCGATACTTCTTTCGGAGATTCCAATAGATCCAGAAGGTAAGAAAGCGTACGTTTAAGCTTTCGCATTTTGTTCAATGTTAATACCGTTTGGACACTATAAGTAAATTTGTACCGAAATTGTACCTAATTTTTTATCAAATTATATAGAAGTTTGGTGATATCTTGAAATTCTATTATATATATACGGGCGGATAAGAGATATCCATATTGGGAGATTCATGATAAACACCACATAAAGATTGAAAACCTCCAGATTTACACCTTAGGGAGGGTGTTCCGTAAATCTGGGGATCTCCGCTCCACTTTTCTCGGGGCCTCATTATTAAAAAAGCCCGGGGTCCCCCCTATTGGGGGTTTTTAAAACCCAGGGTTCCTCCTCCTTTTTTACGTACATCAACCGTTCGATCGGTGGAAGAAAAAAATCAATTAACATGTCACCGGAGCCATCGTCAACAGGCAGCCCTTCGGAGCGGCAGGGAACTCAATGACAAAGCAGGGCCCTGGATAAATCTGGTAAAAGGGCTGAACCCTAGAGCCATCAAAGAAATCATACCACCCGCTGAAGACTTGAAAAGGAAATTTATGGGTAAGCAAAATTTTGGAAAATAAGGAAATGGGTTCGGGTAAAGTGTTCAGTCCATGAACCCACCGACACCGGGGATGTCGTCGCCCCCGAATTCTGAGACCATCTCACGTATCCTGAGTTCCGGAATCTCCTGGGATAGGCGCTCTGCCGTCTCTCTGTCCATGCCGTTCTTTATCAATGTTTTTCTGAAGACTTTGATCTTCTTTTTCTGTCTTCTCTTCAACTTGAGCACCGTGAATCCGAGTTTGAAGACCAACGGGAGGACCAAAGTACCTATCTTGACCGCTTTTAGCACGCCGTGGTCCTCCTCGTCGCTCATCTAATCCCACTCCTCTTCGTCGCCGTGTTCCTTCATCTTTTTATGGATCTTTTTCTTTATCTCTTCGCCGATGTCTTCTCCGATATCTCCGTGTCCGCCGCCGAAGTTACCGCTTCCTACCACTTCTCTGACCAAGCTGGCAACGTCACGTCCCTTCATGAAATCTCTGGTCAGTTGGAAAGCCTGCTCTTTGTCCATCCCTGCATCCACTAATTCTTTGTAGAACTTGGCGGTGTTCTTGGCCAGTTCTTCGCTGTTCTCCGCGCTGTAGATCGCTTCCACTATGCCTGATATCAATGAAGGCACGGTCTCGTTCAATGTTTCCATCACTTCTTTCAGTTCTTCTACATCTTCCATATCTTTCATTTTATACACATCTTCCATATCTTTCATTTTATACACCTTTTTTTATTTGTGTATAATATATGTACGTGCAAACTATATCTTAATACCGAGCAGTTTTGCCCACTTGATGGTTTTTCCCTATCGTTTTCTCATTACGATAAAAGAGATTAGGATAATCAAAACTACTACGATGATGGCTACTCCTATGACCATCACGTTGGTTATGCTCTCATCGTCCTCGTTTGAACTGTGTGATGCTTCTACCTCTTCACCTTCTAAGACTATGATCCTATCATAAGTTTGGATATAAATGTCGTCTCCTTCGGAATCAGGCCAAGCTAAGGCTATAGTACTATCTGTATGGAATTCCCAAATAACATCTCCATTATCTGGTTCGAGTAGATAGAGATTATTACCATCTATAACCTCTATACATCCATCATAGCCTTTGAATTTTTCACCATATGGGGAAATCATGAATACATCTGAATAACCCTTGGATGTAGATGAATAGTCATCAAAATTCTTGGCCCATTCGGTCTTACCATTTTTGATATCGATATACGTTAGGTTGGATTCAAAATCTGTGGATATAATTTCATCTCTAAATACAAAATAAATTTGATCATTATAGTGGTCAATCTTCCAAGCATCTTTTCCTTTGTTTATATCGTACCCAACTAACGTTTTATTATCATAATCGTCGTACTTATAATATGCAATATCGTAAACAAGAATATTGTCTACTATCCCAAGAATATCTGTGTACCCGTTTAAATCCTTTATCAAGACCTCGATTTTTCGATCTTCTAAATCGATTGTATAAACACTGTAATTAAATTTAGATTCTTTTTTCCCAAATAAAATCTCATCTTTATAGTCTCCGTCAATATCTGCGTAACCAAGGGTTCCTATTGGTTCATTTTCATCCAGAAAGGGCGTGTCAATAGAATATATCTCCTTCCAATTGTCAACAGAATAGCATTTTATTTCTCCATCCTCCATAAATATAAATTTATCATCTAGAAAAGTTATTTTTCTATATCCCATTATTGACTTATTAAATATGATCGAATTTGTTTCGTAATCGATGATTTTCAAATTTGTTTTATAATCGTCCATGCCTTGACTCTTTATATCGGAAACAGCAACTCTCTTGCCGTCAGGTGTACCTATGATTTCTACATATCTAGGGTCATCATCATCTGAAGACCACAATGTTTCACCTTCTGTATTGATTATACAATAATAATCGATACGATCCCATTCCGTTTTCCCCTCAGATTCATAGGTTATCTCTGCATCTCCTTTGATCATTATCCTGGTTTTTCCCTCATCTTCAAAATTGTGAGGGTAAGATATTCTAAAATCCTGTAACCCATCGATTTCAGGTTTCCAGGTAAATTCTATTTCTCCCGTATTCATAGAAATGAAGTAATAATCTTCTTGTTCTCCATATGAATAATGTGGATTTGGATAAAACAAAAAGTATTCAGGGTATGATTGATACTTTTTACTAAACCAGTTTTGGAACCCTAAGCTGTTGTAATGCAAAAAATAATAATATGAATTATCAATGATGCCTATTCTATTCCATGCAATGTTCTCAATATGCCCCAATCCAACATCTCTCTCTAGGTTCTCTAATTCGAAAGTCCCTTCAAAATAGGAGAGGTGTGCTTCGCTTTCAATTATTTTTTCAAAACTTTCTTCTATTCGGGCTACATCTTCTTGAGTTATGTTCGTGGATTTCCTAAATTGGAAACCGTAATCATTGAGAGCTTTACAATCTAATACCATTGATATCGGAGTTATAAGACTCAGGGAGATACTGGTTTCCCCTTCCATTATAGATGAAATTTCCAAGGGATAATACAACTCATCTGTTTTAAAAGTATAAATGATGGGATCGATCGATTTTACATCAGTGCTTAGATCTACTATATCTAGTGCAAAATATGTTATATCCCTTTCGAGATAATTTTTTACTACACTATCTGTCTTTTCGGGGAATACCACTTCTTCCACACCTTTTTCCTCTAGAAAATCATTGAACCAATCAGAAAAGTCACCCCAACTGTCAACCTTGATTGTAGTCAGGTCGTGCAAACCGATAATCTCATGTTTTATTATAGTGACTCCACTGGAATCACCGCTACTCCCGCCTGTCGGTAAACCACCCTCTATTCCTTTTTCGTTTATCAACTCCTCCACCTCCTCGAATGAACTCAGATTTCCTTTCTCCATGGACGGCTCACTCGGGAACGGTACTATATGGACGGCCGGTGTATCGCTCTGGCTGTAGGCATCCACGGATAGTATCATCTTCTCCTTTTGCCCGTTCCAAGCGATGATAGCGTTCTGTCCGGGTTCTGATACGTCTATATCTTGGTAGGGTATCATCCCGCCGTCTGCTTTGCCGCCTCCAGAGATAGTCAATACGCTCAGTAGTAAAATTGACAATATTATACACATGGAAATGATTTTTCTCATATTTTCATCCTCGTTTGATGAATATAATATAGCATATTCACATATATAAACATTATTTAATTATTTAGTCAGTATAAACCTTAAACCTTAAATCCCAGCAGTTTTGCCCACTTGTCGATTATCCTGCCCGTCAAAGAATACGATTTTCCCTGCCCAGAGTCCTCCTTCTTCACGATGCCCTTCTCCTCCATCTCCTTCAACCTCTCCCTGACCGTATGCCTGGAAGCCGATCCCTTCTTCTCCCTCAGCCTCTCGGTGATCTGTGTGATGTTCAAAGCCGGTGCATCCAGAAGTATCTCCACGATGGCCTCGGATATCGAATCATCGATACCGGGCAGGGCGGAAGGAGATATTTTACCGAATCTCTGATATAAAGAAAGCATCTTCACATAGCGCTGTTCCACGTCCGAGTTCATAGATACCCTTTCCAGCAGATTTTTATGCATGTCCATGATATTCTTGAGCATCCCCTCCATTGAATTTAGCTGCTTTTTCAGAGAGTCGATCTCTTCTCTGAGGTCTTCTTCCTCGTCGGGCATCGCTATTCAATCCACCCTCCTTCTAATATATTTTTTTCTTTCGACATCCTAAACGGTTAAGTATGATAAGTGCATAATCATCCTATAGATGAAGCCGAAATTCAGTGCGGAAAACATAGGATGCGACAACGTTCTAGACTGCCTATACAATCTGTCGAAGATGGACAAGGAAGTCCTTAGTCTGATGTCAGAAGATGAAGAATATCGGTCTCGAGATATAGCGGAAAGAATAGATAAGGATCAGAGTACGGCGTACAGGATATTGGAAAAGCTGGTAGGCTGTGGTCTAGTTTACAAGGAGAAGAAGACCATCCGGAACGGTGGTTATTATTACGTTTACTCGGCGAGGCCCATCGATAAGGTCAGAGAAGAGGCAGAGCAGTGTCTTGAGAACTGGTATTCAGATATGAAGAAAGCGCTAGAAGATATGAACAAGATCTAGATATCGAAATTCTCGTACAGCATCTCTTCTATCTGTGATTCGGGTAGAGCACCTCTCCCCTGTCCCACCAGGTTTCCGTCACTGAAAAATAATAATGCAGGTATGGCTTGGATACCGTACTTGTTCGGTGTATTCGGATTCTGCTGGATATCCAATTTCGCAAAGGTTATCTTATCAGAATATTTTTCCGCCAAGCTCTCTATCGCAGGTTCGATCATCTTGCACGGAACACACCAATCAGCCCATAGATCAACGACCACGTACTCATTTTCGCGCGTGAACTCGTCGAACTCATCATCGGTCACCGCTGTTATATTCGAGTTATTTCCCATGTTATTCCTCCAAATTATATTATTCCAGTAAACATGAGTGGCCTATATAATTTTTTTCACGGACTGCGAAAGATTAAAATTTTAGACGTCCTTTACTTTCCTATGGATGAAGACCTGATACACATCGAATTCATATATTCAGACACATGCCCTGACTGCCCTCCCGCTAAGGAGATAGTTGAGAGTGTGATCAACTCGTACGATTGTCTAAAAGTTGATTACATGAATATCAAGGATGATCCCGATCTGATAAAGAAATATGAATTGGCTTACACGCCCACCATAGTGATCAACGGTAAAAAAGAATTCGTCGAACATCTTACCGAAGGGGAACTAATACACAGATTAGAGGAAATGATCAATGGTTGAACTCATATTCGAACTTGTGGGACCTTACTATGAACTCGCCTCCGCAGAAATCAAGGCGGCGATCTCAGGTCTCGGTTTTTCTTTCGAAGAGATAGATCATGCAACCGGTCTGATCCATATCGATACGGGCTGTGAACCACTCTTGCTCTCCAAGCGGCTCGGTCTTACGCATAGGATACTGGACCACAAGATAACCAGCACACCCGATAAGATCGTGAACTCGAAAACCGGTCTAGAACTGCCGCCTGGAACCGCAGCAGTAGACACACGGAGGGTATGGGGTAAAAAGGCAGATTCACAGCCGATCAAGGAGGGGCTGGGGAGGGAGATCTCACGGACCAATAAGATCGAACTTGATCACCCAGATCACCAGATATTGGTCCTCATATCAGATCGCTGTTACGTGGGGGAAGTGATACACGAGATAGATAAAGGGGGGTTCAGAAAAAGAGAGGTGAAACACCGTCCGTTCTTCTCTCCAGTTTCTTTGGAACCGAGGTATGCACGATGCCTCATCAATCTAGGCAGACCAGGAAAAAGATCTCATCTCCACGATCCTTTCTGCGGAACTGGAGGTATACTTCTCGAAGCGGGAGAGCTCGGTCTAGAGGTCACCGGTGGTGATATAGATGAAGAGATGGTAGAAGGGTGCAGGGAGAATATGGAGAGTTACGGAGTTCAGGTAAATATCCAAGTTGGTGATGTATCCAAAACCATCCCGAAAGATGTCGATCTCGTGGTTACCGACCCGCCTTACGGTAGAGCATCTTCCACCTCTGGAGAGAGAAAGGGGGATATCTACCATAGGCTTTTCAAAACATGCCGAGAAAATTTGAAAGGGGATGGATACCTATCCGTAATCCTTCCTACAGTGGAGGATTATGAAATAGGTAAACGATATCTCGACCTTGTAGAGGTCCATGAAACAAAGGTTCACGCTTCTCTGAGGAGATACTACTGTGTTTTCAGACCGAAACGGTGAGAGTCTTCAAAGCGCTCATTCCGGTATCTTCGCCCCTATTATCTCCAACGTTCTAGTGCTTCCGTGTCCGGCGGATTCGATGGTTATCTGAGCGGATATCAACACGACCGAAGCCCTGGTTCTTTCTACTCCTTCGTCAGATCGTCCTTCGTACACGTAGAATCTCACAGATCTGGTTTGGCTGTCCTCGGCTGTCATTATACAAGAAAAGGTCTTGTTCGATCCCGTATTAACGAACAAAGTCAGATTACTGTTGTCTACAAATTCATCTCCAGATGTAAAATAAACCGTCCAGCTTTCATTCGATATGTCGCTTAGATAAACGTTATACGCATCTCTCCTTCCGTAATTCTCTATGGACAGCTCGAACTCTGCTCTATCTCCTTCGATGGTCTTCACCTTATCGGTGATACTGACGACTCCGAATTCGTAATCCAGGTTGACCGTCAATTTCTTTACCCGCACCTTATCCGTCCTGTTGGACTTCGCATGAAGGTACAGGTCGGTTCTAGCTGACGGTGAACCTCCCGTAGTAACCGTTATCCGGAATGTAGCGTTCTCTTTTGGATCCAAAGACACTGAGGTCTTATTTCCTTCGATAGATATCCATTCAGTGGAATTCTCACTTTCGTTCCTTAAGAAGAAGCTGCCATGCCACGTCTCGTTCGTCATCCAATAGCTTACATTGTACTCGTCCGAATTCGGTTTTCCCTTATTCTCCACTGAGAACGTATAATTCACCGATTCGTTGAGCGTTATGTTTCTCACGTCGTTACCATGTACGTCCAGTGAAAAATTGTTGTTGTAGGTGACCTGTTCGATGGGGATCGGATGGAAACAGATGAACAGGAGTAAGATCCCGGTTACACCGAGAACTTTGGTCTTCGTATCTAATTCAGTGATCTGATTCAGCGGCGGCGGGTGCTTCAACCCCACGATGAACAGCAGGAAAAATCCGAAGAATAACCAGCCGGTGTACCATACTATTCCAGCTACCACCAAGAATCCGGCTGCCGCATAACTGGCGTATTTTGCATAATCACCGAACAGTGCTTTCACCACGTGCCCTCCGTCCAACTGACCTGCCGGGAGTAGATTCAACCCGGTAACCAAGAATCCCACCCATCCGGCGAAGGCCGTAGGATGCATGATGGAATCCGCAGCGAAGGGCATGAGATTGTTCAAGAACATCAGTATCAGGGGAAAATTGATCACTAAAAAAGTACCGCTGCCGCCAGATGGGACTCCTCGCCCCATCATGTTCCCCAGATATATACCGATCAAGGATACTGGAACCGCAACAAGAAAACCGGATATCGGGCCTGACACACCGAGTTTTAACAGTGATTTACGGTCGGGTATAGGTTCCCTTATACTGATAAAAGCGCCGATGGTACCGAGTGGGGGTGAAAAGGGAATGAAGAAGGGCAGTGATGCTTGTATGTTATGCCTCCTAGCGGTCAAATAATGACCCATCTCGTGGACGCCCAAGATGGAAAGTAACGGAAGTGTAAAGAACAGCGCACCGTTAGCAAAATTTTCTAGAGATAAGAATGAACTTGAACCTGTATAGGAAGCCCACTGCCAAGCCCCTGCTATGAGAGTTGTCGTCAGTGTTATGATCAGCATCACAACATTCGCTTTATAAGTGCGGAATTTCCTCTCGGGCTGTTTCTTGATGCTGACGATATACTCACCGTTCTCTTCTCTCAAGAAGGGAACGAAATTGTTCGGGACCATCTCCCTTCTGAGTTCATCGAAGTCCTTATAGACCTCTTCGTCACCGTAGATATTAACGTATAGATTTACTATATCGAACTCTACCTCTGTTTTGTAGATCGGAAATTTTTTTCCAACAACGGCCTGTACGTATTCGATGTCGTTGCTGTAATTCTCTGGTTTTTCCTGCATCTATCTTTAATTACTATGAAGGGTATAATAAGTGTTGTGTTTTTGTAATAGTCATTTGATTTCATAATTACCATCAATCAAAAAATATTTGAATAAGTGATATCTGCCCGGCATGATGAGAGATCTACCCTCTGATGATAGAGCCGAGTTGCAGGGTTTACCTTTGAGTCTGATGATAACCGCATTGGTTATGGCCATGGTCATACCCTCCGTTTGGATGTACTCTGATATGTATATTGAAAAACAAGTGGAGAACGACCTTTTGAACGAGATGAAAAGGATCGATAACGCTGTCGAAACAGTTTCATCTGGGGGTGGGGAAACCCGGTTGGTTCTTGAATTAAATTTCCATAGTCACCCCTTCGCCCGTATAGAATACATAAAACTCAAAAACCGCTACTCCAATTCACTTTTCTACCGGATCGAAGGGGAACCGGAAAACCACTATTCCTTCGGAAACGTTCATCTGATGAATTCAACGGAAGGTGATGATGATCTCCTACTGCCTACCGGTGAGTGCAAGATAGTCATATTCAGAGGCGGGCATGAAGAAGGGATCCTTGAGATAGGGGTGATCTAGTATCCAAAGGATGAAAATGAACGATAGAGGGGTCACCGACCTTCCACTTAAACTGCTGATCATGATCGTGCTGATCGGGACTGCGATCCCTCTGGGAGCCGTTTCTTACCGAGAAGCGAGCCGCACTAGGTTCGAGAATCACACCCGAGAGAAACTAAAAGAGCTTATGACCGTGGCGTCCTCTCTACAAAATGAAGGTAATCTCTCTAGGGATGTGTTCGACCTGAACTTAGATGGAAATACCTTCGCTACACTGGACTACCTTATGATAGGTGACGAGTTGGGTTCACGGGATTGGGTGATCGAGTACAAGATGGATTGGAAAAACGACCCAAAACTAGTCACGTCACCGGAAAACGATGTCCACATCACTTCCATCGAGAACAAAAGTTACGAGATGAATAGTAATTACGGGGAGATAGCGCTCACGCATATCTACTTCAAAGACGATTCCTTCATCATCGTCTCCCGCCCCGACACGGTTATACACCTAAAAAATTTCGTTTGATATCATCCCACAAAATCGTCCAGACTCTTTTCTTTCCAACTAGCTCCCTTCCCGATGTGAATCACTTCCCATCCTCTCTCAGCCAACCTTTCCGCTATGAATCTCCTGTGGCATCTCATGGGGTCTTTTTCAAGGCACATTATAGCCGTGACGCCCTCTTCTGCCAGCTCCTCCAATTCTCTGAATTGATTTTTCCATGCTTCTTCCTTCATGTACTCCCTGTAATCTCCTTCTATCAAACCACCCAGTTCCGGCATATGAACGTAAAGGATGCTCTTGCGAAAAAGTCTCTTCTTCAACTCCTCCTTTCTGAACTCCTCCCTTCTTGATGTCGGACTGCTTCTCACGTCTACTAGATGTACGACATTTTTCTCTAAAAGCATATCAACGAATTCATCGAAGGTCCTTCCTTGATAGCCGATGGTGTATATCTTTTTCACATGTAGACTAAAGCCAGGTTAAATAAAAATATTTCTATTAAATAGCTGATCTTAAAAATAGGACGAATCGAAATTCTTAAATACCCTTAATTCTATGTCGGACATAAGACATCGATTAGATGTCAATAAGCAGACAAGGGATGAAGATGTCCGAAAACGAGAAGATCACGATAAGGCTGCCAAAATCTTTCTTGGATAGAGTCGACTTTCTCGTAGAGATGGACGACTTTCCATCCCGTTCTGAAGCTATCCGCACAGCCGTGAGAGATCTGATCTATTATAGAGCTGAATTCGTTCTAGAGAAATCTGACAGGCTGGATGAAATAGATATGAGGATAGCTAATGCGAGAGCTAGAAAGGAAAAAACCGAAGAGTACCTAAAAAGGTAATTTCAGATGGGATGCAATTACACTAGCCCGGTCACCCCGGGCACCTCACGATAATATATCTCCCCCCTTTCTCTTTTTTTTTCTTTTTTCCCTTTTACCTTTTCTTTATATTCCTTTAAACACCCATGGAGAGTCTCAGCATATTTCTCACCGCGGGAGCCATACCCAGTACTATGACTATGAACTTCAAGAGATTCTTTAACTGCGGGGTCTCTCTAAGTTCTTCTTCGAACATCACATCGACCACGTAGATGATAAAACAAACCAATAGTATTTTCAAAGGGAACATCACCAGAGAAGTACCGGTCAGCTCTATCATGTAGGTCGGGAGCACGTGTTTTTCCACGTACCCGTAGTATTCTATGCCTCTGTAGGTAGCCGATGCGTCGAACATGTGCGAGAATATTATCAGGGAGTTCAACGGAGATGATAGTAGATCCTGAATTGAACTATCGCGTATGTAATCGAGGATATATCCTGAAAATATCACGATGAAAGTCACCGATAAAGCCATCAATGGAATCAGGACGGATTCCCAAGGGTTTACACCATCGCCGGTCGTGATATAGTAGACATTATAAGCCAATGAAACTGCAGCAAGTGAGGTTCCGGTCGATAGAAACAGATACGTCTCGTCCAGCCATCCCTTTTTCTCACCGTAGATAAAGAAAAAGGCACCCGATAAAAGCATTAATACAACCATGTAGTACCAATACAGCAGCTTAAAGGGGAGGTATATCAAAATCGGTATACATACAAGGAAGAAGAGGACGGGGATCCTATTGTCGCCTAGATCTTTCTTATCGAGCAAAGCCCCGAGTACCATCAATAAGATCACCAGGATACCCAGTACTAAATAGATAACTGGAGAGATGAAAAGCGGTGCAACTCCTTTATCGAACAGACCCACATCCTCCAGCGTTCTCAAAGAACCTCCCAATATTATCCAGGGTACGAGTGTCAGAACGAACGTTTTATCCACTTCTATATCGAAATACCGTATCAATTCATATGAACCCAGTACAGCCAATGAAAGTGCGATACCGTAGCTCAATGTGTTGACGATATTGTAGCCCTCTGAAACACCGCCCACCGTCCCGTCCTTTGCATCCGCCACCACGGGACCCCAAAAGTACTTCCAAAGGAATGAATCCCAGAAAAGTTCCGGATAGAGCAAACAGCCGACAGCCAGGAAAACGGGCACAAAAACCAGTATCGCTATCCAGATATAGACTTTGTTGTCTTTGTAAAACCCTAAGGGGTCTGCATTCATTCAACGGTCACACTCTTGGCTAGATTCCTCGGTTTGTCGATCGATCTACCCAATTCACGAGCCGTATAGTATGCGAACATCTGAAGTATCACGTTCACCAAGATCGGGGAGAATATGGGGGAGACTTCGGGTATCTCTATTGTCTCGTCAGCCAGCTTATCCAGCTCCTTGTCCTTCTGTCCCACCGCTATGATAGGGCTCCCTCTCGCAGCGATCTCGCCGATATTTCCCAGCATCTTCTCATATGTATGATCTTTTATGGAGATGGCTATCACGGGGGTTTTCTCGGTGAGAAGAGCGAAGGGGCCGTGTTTGAGCTCTCCGGCCGGGTAACCTGCGGCGTGGATATATGCTATCTCTTTCAGCTTGAGGGCTCCCTCTAGAGCCACTGGATAGTTGATGTTTCTACCGACAAAAAAGATGTCGTCGGCACGGGAGAGGATCTTAGTGATACCCTTGATGGTTTCAGCTTGATCCAGCAGTATCTCAACTTTACGTGGAAGTTTTCTTATCTGGTCCCTGTGATCCTCGATCTCCTCCCTCAATATCTTCTTTTTCTTCATCCCTAACTCCATGGCGAGTAGATACAGAACTATCAGCTGGGTGGTGAACGTCTTCGTAGCGGCCACACCGATCTCGGGACCGGCTTGTGTATAGATCACTTCGTCAACCTCTCTTGTTATAGAGCTGCCGAACACGTTCGTTATCGCCATGGTTTTACAACCCCTGATCTTGGCTTCTTTTGCCGCAGCCAGCGTGTCCGCCGTTTCGCCACTCTGAGATATCAATATGGTGAACGGATAGACGTCGGTGCGTGCAGAATACCTGTATTCCGACGCCAACTCCGTAGTGCACGGGATACCGGTCATCCGTTCTATTATGTATTTCCCCACCAGGGCAGCGTGATAAGAGGTCCCGCATGATATCAGATTGATACTATCTATATCGTATTTAGACAGATCCACTTCGTCGAGCCCGTTCAGCCTTCCCAAAAACGAATCGTGGATAGCCTTGGGCTGCTCGTAGATCTCTTTGAGCATATAATGTTCGTAACCGCCCTTCTCGGCATCCTCTACGGACCAGGTTATCTCCCTCGTCTCCCTATCGACTAACTCTCCCTCCTCATCCCATATCTCAATACCCTTTTTGGTTATGCTAGTTACGTCGCCGTCCAGCAGATATTTTACCTCGTTGGTGTGGTCCAGAATCGCGGGTATATCCGATGCAACCAGGTTCTCTTCCGTTCCTATACCTAATACAAGAGGACTCTTGTCTCGTGCAGCAACCAACCCGTCATGGTCCTTGTGGACTACGACGATGGCATAGGAACCGGTCATTTTTTTGACCGTTTTTTTGACGGCTTCTACCAGATCTCCCTCGTACTCCTCTTCTATAAGATGGGCTATGATCTCGCTGTCCGTTTCCGAGGTAAATTTGTGCCCCCTTTCTTCTAAATCCTCTTTGATATCGACAAAGTTATCGATGATCCCGTTGTGAACAATCGCTATATCCCCTTCACAATCAAAGAATGGATGTGCGTTCTCGTCGCAGGGCTTACCGTGAGTCGCCCAACGTGTGTGACCTATGCCCGTGTTTCCGTGGACGAATTCCAATTCACTTAGATCGTCTATGCTCCCTTCTCGTTTTTGGATGGAGATGCCGTCGTCAGTCCTTATTGCGACCCCTGCCGAGTCGTACCCCCTATACTCAAGTCTCTTCAACCCTTTGAGCAGTATATCAGCGACATCCATCGTTCCGGTGTATCCTACGATTCCGCACATTAGATCATCTCCAAATATTCATCTATTCATAACACTATCGCTTCCGCGGGAACGTTATCTCTGATCACCACTCCAGACTTGATCTCACAGTCCGAACCGACTATCACACCGGGCTCCGTTTTTACACCGCTTCCGACGACAGTGTCTTCCGCTATCATACACCCTATATTCTGTATCTCTTGAATGCTTTTTTCCACCTTCATATCCGCTTGACCAGAGTATGTAGAAAAACTGCTACCTATATCGACTCCGTCGCCTATAACTGATGAATCGATATGTGAATTAGGCCCGACTGAAACCCCGCTCATGATTATGGAATTCTGTATCACTGTGAACGGTGATATCTTTGTGTCGTTGCCCAAGCTTGTCGAAGGCAGGATGCACGCATTCGGGCCGATCTCGCAGCCCTCTCCTATTATGGCTGGTCCTTCGATGGTCGTCCCGCTCTTGATGACCGCTCCTTCACCGATGATCACTTCTCCCTTGATACTCACGCCCTTCTCTATCACTCCGTTGGATGATTTGGCACAATGAGTTAAGGCGGCTGAGTTAAGATGGATAAGGTCCCAGGGATATACAGCGTCCATCCACATGGAATCCGTAATTATACCGTTGATGTCGTGTTCTTTTATCGCCTCATCGATGGCCGATGTTAGATCGTACCTCCTATTCTCCATGAGCTTGTCTATATAATCGAAAATACCTTGGTCGAAAGCATATATCCCCGTGGAGATGAGATGGCTCGGACTTTTCTCCGGCTTCTCTATCAGATCTCCTACGACGCCGTCATCCATGACCACGACCCCGTACTTCGATGGTTCATCGTTCCTTGTTACGAGCAATGAATAACCGTCTCTTGCCTTCAATAGATCGGATATGGTCTGTTTCGAGATGATATTATCTCCTGCTAGTACGAGAAAATCTCCGTCGATCTTGTCTTTTGCTTGATATAGTGCATGGGCTGTACCCAACTGCTTCCACTCGACCACGTACTCGATCTCCACTCCGAACTCTTCACCGTTCCCGAAGTAAGACATTATCCTCTGCCGTTGATAACCGACGACCATCAATATCTCCGTGATATCGTTGTCCACCAGTGCCTCTACCACGTACTGTAATATCGGTTTATTGGCTACGGGTATCATCACCTTGGGTTCCGATGCCGTGAAAGGGCGCAGTCTCGTACCCTCCCCTGCAGCCAGGATTACTGCTTTCATGCACATTAAATCATGGTAGATGAATTTAAGTGTTTTGTTCGACCGAGCTTTTGGGAAAAATATTCTCTTGTTTTAATCGTTGAAAGGATATATCAATAGTAGAATCTTACCCCAAGGGTGTAAACCGAATGTATAAATACCTTTTATTTATTATCAATATCAACGAAAGGAGGAGTCAATTTGCTATCTAAAGGAGAAACCGGATCTATATTTTTTAAAGCGTTAGTTATAGTGATAACGTTGTCTATGGTATCCGTGGGTGCTGTTAAATTGTTAAATTTGCCACCTTCGGCAGATGCAGGGCCAGACATCGTAGCTCATCCGGGAGAAGAGATAGTCCTCGACGGATCGGATTCCCAAGGAAACATAGTCGAATACAGTTGGTATGTAAGAGATAATTCCGAAGTCAAGAGTGGAGCGATAGTGGAACATGCGTTTGACAAGTTGGGTAGGTATCAGGTTGGTTTAGTCGTCAGGGCCGACGATTACAAGATGGACCTTGACTATACGACCGTAGATGTTATCAATGACCCACCGATTTGTGACCTGATGGGACCATATCAAACCGTGGAAGATGAAGGGGTTGTGTTTGAATGGTCTGCATTCGACGAATATTCAAGCTCAGAAGATATGAAATATATATGGAAATTCGGCGATGGTACTAGTTATGAAACCTCAGACCCTTCAGAAGAAATATCACACGTATATTCTGATGAGGGTGTTTATTCTGTTACTTTGATCGTCGAGGACGAATTCGGAGCTTCCTGTACAGATGAAACCTCTGTTCAGGTATCTAACATCCCACCCGTATGTAATTTTGATGTTGGTCACTCCGGTAATTCTAATAGTCATATGATCTATGAAGATGAAGAAATACTTTTTGACGCTGGTAGTACGATTGATACGTCTTCAGATTTGAAAGACATGGATTATCATTGGGATTTCGGTGATGGAACCGAATC
>JAWOBZ010000110.1:0-2753 GCA_046484045.1 Thermoplasmata archaeon
CATTAATATCGGGCAGGGAGTGGTACGACGAATAGGGATAAAAGTGTTGAGTTATTGGGAAATATAAACGGGTCCGAGAAACTCGTCATCTTCATACACGATAATCCGGATCCTGACGCCATCGCAGCATCGGCTGCACTGGAGTTGATATGCAGGTCGGTTAACGTGCCCTCAACCGTGTATTACAGCGGTGAGATTGGTCGACCCGAGAACGAGATCTTTCTAGAGCACACAGGTTTTGTGATAGAGAAAGTGGAGAAGCCGGGTGAGATCGTCGAAGGAGGGGGCACGATCGCCTTCTTGGACTTTGCACGTGCGTCGGTGAACAACCGTCTTCCAGAAGGTGTAGAACCGGATATCATCATAGATCATCACGGGACCAACATGGATGTTTCTAGCGGGGGTTTTATCGAAGTCAGAGACGACGTAGGAGCCGCTTCTACATTGATGACCAAACATCTGATCGATCTTGGGTTAGATGTGGACGAGGTGCTAGCTAGTGCCTTATATTACGGTATCAAAACCGATACACATGATTTTACGAAAAATATACATCCCGGGGATTTCCAGGCGTTGGAATATCTCAGCTCCCGAGTGGACCACGAACTCATAGATATATTCGAAAGTCCTCCATTGTCAAAAGAAACTATCGATGCACTTGGAAGGGCGATCACCAACAGAAAGGTGGAACTGGGAGTTATGACCTCTTATGTCGGAGAGGTATCATCCAAAGACGATATCGCTCAGATCGCTGATATTTTGATGGGTGAAAAAGATGTATTGGTCGTTCTTGTTTTCGGTTTAGTCGGTGAAAAGATGTACATGTCAGCCAGGAACAAGGATCTTGATATAGACATCGGGGATATCATGTCACGAGCTTATTCGGAGTATGGTGGGGCCGGAGGCCACTGGCACTCAGCGGGCGGGGAGCTCGATATGAGCAATTTTTCCGGCGTAGAAGATGCCGTAGAGGTTATTAACAACATCTTCCTTCAAGAGGTGATGAGATGAGACCGAATTACACGATGTCGATAGGACGACAAGATAAAGGTATGAGCGATACGGAGAAACAGCACTTGTTGATAGCCTTCGGTGTTTTGACGCTCGCTTTCGCCATAAGCTTTGCGGGAGGTATAAACGGTATTTCACTCTCGATAGGATTCTTGTTTTTACTTTTTATATCAGCTATCTCAGTGGGTACAGCGTTCGTATTCCACGAACTAGCCCATAGGAAATTGGCCAAGGACTATGGGTGTTGGGCCGAGTTCAGGATGTGGAGATGGGGGTTGATGATGGCTCTGTTCCTCAGCATGTTCGGCTTCGTTTTCGCCGCACCAGGTGCGGTGATGATAAGAGGTTACGTTACAAAAGAACAAAGCGGGAAGATCAGTGCTGCGGGCCCGGCTACGAATTGGGCGGTGGGCAGCGGCTTTCTGGCTCTTGCCCTGGGTCTGAATCATACAGGGCTGCCCTTCGGAACTATCATGGGCTTTATCTCATTCGTTAACCTGTTCATAGGCGGTTTCAATCTACTGCCGTTCGGTCCTCTAGATGGAGCAAAAATATTCAACTGGAGCAAAGAAAAATTCGTGATAATAGCCGCATTGATAGTATCCAGCTTGGCGGTTGGACACTTCTTCGTACCGTACTACCCGATCTGATATTCACAACCTATTAGTACCCGTTTTCCTTTCTTCGTTTTAGAGTGGATATCATGGATCTAGGAATAAAAGGAGATAGTGCGCTGGTGACGGCATCCAGCAGTGGATTGGGCAGGGCCTCTGCAGCCGCTTTGGCTGTTGAGGGTGTGAACGTGGCTGTCAACGGAAGAGACGAGGGGAAGTTAGACCGGGCGGTTACCGAATTGAGAGAACTCGGAAGCGGTCGGGTCATCGGGGTGCGGGGAGATCTTACGGACGGCGAAGATATCACTGAGATGGTGGGTAAAGTGGTCGAAAAATTCGGAGGGATCGATCATCTGGTCACCTGTGCCGGAGGACCTCCCAGCAAGCCGTTCTTGGATACTTCGGAAGAAGAATGGTATAGATCTTATGATCTACTAGTTATGAGCGTGGTTAGAACGGTGAAAGAGTGCGTACCATACCTGCGTGAGAGTCCGCGGGGAACCATCGTGAACATAACTTCGATCAGTGTGAAAGAAGCCATCGATAACCTTGTGCTTTCGAATTCGGTCCGGATGGCGGTTATCGGTCTGATGAAGACGTTGTCTTCCGAGTTAGCTCCCGAGGTCAGGGTTAACGCCGTGCTACCTGGCTACACGGAAACGGACAGAGTGAAAGAACTCATCGAGCAGGCGGTGGAGAGAGGAGAGATAGATGGATATGAAGAAGGACTTCAGAATTTTTCATCCGACGTTCCCCTAGAAAGGATAGCTTCACCCGAGGAGTTGGGAGAAGTGGTTGCCTTCTTAAGTTCCGAGAAAGGCAGCTATGTGAACGGTGTATCGATACCCGTTGACGGTGGGTTGAGCCGCAGTAATCTATGAGTTATTGAGAAAAGAACTTATTCTCTATCAACCTCATCAACAACATCATCCCCATAAAAACCAGGGCTCCAGTGAGTACCAGCGTCCACCCGTGGATGCCCAAGGGAACGACTTTGAAGTATCTATTCAGTGGAGTGTAGAGGATCATCATATGCAACATCAAGGAGATGCCTATCGCTGTTCCGAGCCACTTGTTCGAGAAGAAAGGTGTTCCGTAGCGCTGTCTTATAGGGAAGACTTCTATCAA
>JAWOBZ010000025.1:0-30923 GCA_046484045.1 Thermoplasmata archaeon
ACCCAAACTCTGCTGTTTACACCATAGTATAGTTTGATTTTCCTAAGAGGAGTGCCTATAGAACATTGAGTAGCCCCGTAATTTATAAATACTTTACACCATATGGTTACACCATATGGTACAAAATATTCCCGCTCAAGTAGAAGAAACCTTCAACCGTCTGAAAGAGAAGGAAGATAGTTACCTTCAGCTCCGCAATATTAGTGGTAGGTGGTATGTACAGCAGGCAACTAGTGTTTGGGACAAAGTGGAGAAAAAACCCAAGAAGATCACAACTCACCTTGGGACTATAATGGAGAACGGTGAATTCAAGCCAAAAACCCCTCGATACAAGCTTCCTATTACGGATCGAGAAATTTTCGAATACGCTAATGGCCGTCTCGCCTACCACTTCCTCAAGGATGTTCACAAGATGTTGGACCAATACACCCCCTATGCTGATGAACTCATCGCCATGGCAGTCATCCGGGCGATCGATCCTCAACCGCTCCGATTACACCCATCACGGTGGCAGAAACTCTATCTCAGCAAAGAATTCAATGTGACTGTCACACCAAAACACCTCTCAAAGGTGCTCAAGCAAACGGGTCAGGGCAAAGGCTGGTGGCATGGTCTTTTCACTGACCTTATTGACACCGATGATCTCCTGCTCTACGATCTCACCAGTGTATTCTCCCGGAGCCAGAACATCAAACGAGCCGAGAAAGGCTACAATCCCGACAAGTTATATGTTGACCAGCTTGGCGTGGTCCTGGCGTTCTCAACTGCCACCAATCTCCCAGCAGGAGTGGAGGTGTTTTGGGGATCGATGAAAGACATCACTACATTCAAAGATTTTCTCGATATGCTAGAGCCCGAGAACGTCGGATTCATCGTCGACCGGGGGCTGGTCAGCAAGAAGTTGACCCAGGACTTTCAAGGGGAAGGGATCAACTATATATTCCCCCTGCGGAAGGACAGCAAGTTGATCGATCTGCGGTGGCTTCGATGGCAGGACCCGTTTATATATCGAGAGCGGGCTGTCCGCTGGGCCCGGCGCCACACGGAGCTTGGAACGTTATATTTATTCGAGGACCCAGAGCTGCGTGGTGAGCAGAAGAAGGCTTTGATGCGGAAGAGAGCCAATGACGAGATCAGTATGGGAAAGTATGAAAAAAAACAGAAGATGGCGGGTATTATTGCAATTCTGAGTGACCTTGATCGTTCGGGCACTGAGATCTATGACCTGTACAAAGGGCGTCATGATGTAGAACTGGCATTTGATGCAATGAAGAACTGTCTAGATGCGGACAAGACCTATATGCAGAGTGACGAGGCCGTGAGAGGGTACTTCTTCGTGACATTCCTAGCTCTTCGAGTCTATTTCAGTGTGCTTACACGGCTCAGGGAAGCTGATAAAACTAGCAAAATCAGCGTACATGAGGTATTCTACGAGCTATCGAAGGTTGAACGGGTTATCGGATTGGAGGGCAAGGAATTCTATGCAAAAATTCCAAAGCAGGCCCGAAAGATCGTGGATTTGTTCCCTGAAGCTCTACCTATGGCGTAAATCGTCGGAGTTACGGTTGAAGAGATGAAAGAAAGGTTTGAAGAATTGGGTATCTCCCACGAGATAGACGAGGGGATTATAGAGGAAATAAGAGATGAATTTTATAAAGATAACGAAGATGATTAACACCCCTTGACGATAATGATATAAACCTCACGTCCGTTTAAAGAAAGCGATGGAAAAGTTTTACTGCCCGTTCTGCGGAGAAGACACCGAACACGAACCGGTCGAGACACCGAGTGAAACCATGTGGGAGTGCCAGAAATGCGGTGTAAAGCATATGTGAACGACTCTACCCGAACTTTTCGAAACCTTCCTCTTTATATTCTACAAGTTTTGATAACTGAAAATCGTTCTTCACTGTCCATCCGTTGACTTCATGGATCACTTCCCTCAACTCGTAACCCGTAAGAGGGTTCTTCACTGTTGGATCCAGGTACCAGGTCTTCTCCGAAGGGTTATACGAAGCCAGCCTTTTTGCTACCTTAACTCTTCTGTTGAACTTCCCCTTCCCGACGAACACGTCTGCGATGACCAGAGGTGTTTTCTTCAAGCAAATATCCGGTGGATCCCTCGCATCGTGCTCACTCCATCCACATTTTCGATAGCGGCAGTAATCGCAAACGGTCAACTGTGATACTTTCCTTTCCAATATCTTCATCTGATCTAGATTCAACACCTATCAAAAAAAGGTTTTCTCTTATTATCGATATGGGTGAACATCATAGCTGTAGGTCTTCAAAAGACCATCCCTTTGAAAAATCAATATCTTTGACTGGAAGGTTCATATCGGTCCGGTAAAACATGCCTCCTTCCTTGGATTGACCGTCTTCGATATATTCGGCCAATTCCTCTTCTATGGCCTCTTTTAAAGACCTTTTCACTTCTTCATTCCATTCGAATCTTCCATAATCGACGGCTTCTTTCCAGTTCCAATATTTCGGGGGTTTATCTGGTGAGTTCCATCCTTTGTGGTCGGTAAAGAATGTGATCGCTTGTACCAATGCCATCTTGTCTCTCTTAGAAATATCATCTCTTTTTAAGAATTCTATCAAGATCGGAGCCGCTTTTTTCTGATCTGCATAGAAAGCGCGTTCCAAGATACCTGAAGCCCAAATCGATTCACCCTTTTTAACAGATTTTTCGATGGTTTCTTTGAAATCAAAATCGGGATGATCAAAACCGAAACCACATGAAAAAGAGGTCTCCCATTCCATATCCGGTGCGTCATGGAAAGTCGTGAGATATTCCAACGCTTTAACCGGTATCTTTTCAACCCCTTCTTCCCACCTCGTGAGGACGATCATCCTGCCAGTGATCTCTTCGATGGGTACGTTGTCTATCACATCTTCGTTCTTGGGGCCGTATTTTTTGATCAAATTTAAAACGAAGGGCCATCCTTCTTCCTGAGCATATTCAAAGAATTTGTTCGATATTTTCTCGCAAACTTGCCCCTCAATCTTTCTGAAGAGGTTGCCCTTGGGATCCAGTGTCATAGATTCGTTCAATCTCATCTGGTATTCATCCATTACGGTGAACAATTCTTCTTTCGAATCAACTTCATCGAGTTCTTTTGAGATCTCTTTACCGGAACCTCTCACCGTGTTCTTTCGTTTTTCTTTCCTCTCGAGTTGAACCTTTAAATTATTTACTCCTTCAGGTTTTTTCGTCCAACAGGTGTGACACACGAAGTATTCTCCTACCACGTGACTCGTCGTCGGTTTCCCACAAATTGAGCATTCGCCCATGGATGATTGAATGAAATAGTATTTTAAAAAAATAACGATAGGAGATCTAGTTAACAATAGAACAAATTAGTTTTCATCATCATTTAAGGGAAAATATTTTAGTCTTGTTATACGATAACATTAGATGATGAAAGATGAGATAATTGAGATATTACGAAGGTGTCCTCACTTCGACGACCTTAGGTTCGTTTATCTCTATGGATCATATTCAAAAGGAGAAACTAATGAAAGATCAGATATCGATCTGTGCTTATATTATGATCTGGACGATAAGAAAGAACTTTACGATACCCTATTCAAAATAACCGGCTCTTTTCCAGATAAATATGATATACAGATGTTCCAACTACTTCCATTATATGTGAAAAAAGAGGTCTTCAACGGCGAACTTTTATATGCAGATGACAAAGGGTTCGTTCATGATATCGCTCATAAAACGATCAAGGAGTACGAGGATTTCGAACCAAGATACAAATATATATTATATGGAAAAGCAGGAGTGGAAGGTGCTGTTCTATGAACGAAAGGGTCTTAACAAAATTATCTGAAGCGAAAGACAGTGTTAAGGTTGTCAAAGATAATTTACCAGATACGTACGAAAGATTTCTTGATATGAGCAGACTAGAAAGGGACGGGACATATAAAAATATAGAATTCGCTATACAGAACATATTGGATATATGCGCTATAATATTAAAGGAGGAAGACCTAAAGATTCCAGGAAGCGATGAAGTTATGCTGGACGAACTTAAGAAGGCGGGTGTGATGAGCGAAGAAACTATAGAAAAAATAAAACATATGAAAGGTTTCCGTAACCAGCTCGTGCATAGATATGGTTTCCTGGAAGACGAAATAGCATATGAAGATATAAAAAATGGGTTGCAGGATTTTTCTGAGGTGTTTGAAGAAATCAACAAGGTGGTCTCCTAGACCTGGATATCCTGGGGTTGAAAAATACAGAGATGATGGCTGTATTCAAGGGACATACCTCTCAACTATGATTTAGATGAACTCGAAAAGGATAGGGAAACTTGGACGAGGCTTGAGTGAAAAGCCATAAAGGATTTGAGGGAAAAAGGATTTTGGATGGATGATGAACTATTTGAGAAGTTGACTAAAAATAAATCTGGATCTTCGAAGGATTTTTCGCCACTCTACCAATCATCCGTAATCAAAAATGACATAGGTCATGATAATCACAAATTTATCCAAAAGGAGATCGCTGTAATTTGAATTCTCTCTCCCTAATCCCATTCTCTTTTGCCCATTCCGTTTTAGAGAGGAATTTTTTATACTTTTGTTTCCAGATTCTAGCACCGATGAAGTGTATGACAATCAAAGAGCTGGTTACGATCATCCCGAGAATTTCCGGATATAATCTGATCATCCAGATGATAGGTAAGAAAAGCGTTAATCCAAACCACATTTGATATACAAAACCCATTTTCATAGATGTTTTCTTCTCATCGTCGTTTAGATGATTTTGTATCCTTTTTGTTTCTCTGGTACTGAGATATGGCCAACCCTTATACTTTAATTCCGTTATCTATCACCTTATACTAAAATGAATAAAGTAAGATATACTATTTGCCTAAAATTATCTGATAGATTAAAAATAATGATTTCATAGACTTAAGAAAAAAATATATACATCGGATTCATATAAATATTTGTAGCAGGTGAATAAAATGTTTGACTACGGGTTATTGAGTGGAATAAAAAACGTAGATCTAAAGAACACCTTCGAACCCACCACATTGTCAGAACATTTTTCCAGGTTGATAACGGGTGCCATCGCCATAGTCGTGTGGCTTGTCATGGCACACTTTCCTTTCATCACCGCTGAAAATTCTTTTGGATCTACCATAAGAGTATCATTTTTAAAAATTTTAAAAAATGGCATCTTTTGGAATGAAACAAGTAATGTTTATCGTTACGGTATTTATCCCTATAAGATTTACTATGAAGCTACTGCATTTTCAGTAGTACTATTCCTATTTTTGTTAATAGTTGTCTTCCTTATAGTTGGATACCTATTTGAGAGCTTGAAAAATATTATCACAAAAAGAGAAATAAAATTCAACTTTAAAAGCATCACAAAATTTCTCTCTGTTGGTTCAATCACTATACTACTATGGTTCTCTTTAGCACATTTACCTCTGATCCCTTTACGAGGATATGATGGAAAAATATACAGCATCGGAACATTTATAGAAGCGATCTCGACCATTTCCTTTTCTAATGGTGCTTGGGGAATCCCCTACCATTATTATTCTTTAAGTCGATTCTATCCGGACCCATGGGCATGCACATTATTCGCATTTTCTTTCATTCCTCTGTTTTTCCTTATCAATAAGATCACAAATCGGATCACTGACAAAAACAAAAAGATGAGAATAGATGAAGAATAACAATCATCCATCCCCAATCGTAAGGATGTGAAATCACGAAGAAAAAATATTTGAAAAAGGCTCTTAGATACAATTCTTATTCCGCTTTGATCGGTTTAATTGTTTTGATATTTATTTTACCTATAGATATGTATAATTTCGGAAGCATTTCTATTTTCACTTGTATATCCACATTTGTGTTATTTCCAATATTTATGGCGTTTATCCTTCTTGGTTTTACGAATTACGAACTACACATGAAAATACACCGAATAAAAAAAGCTAAATTTCTTTCTATGGGAAAAATAATGTTACTATTAACCATCATAATATTAGTCACTCACATTCTTTTCACTATATTCTTTTTTATTGAGGAATCAGACAAATATCATCCTAATAATGATAATATAATTTTAATGCTTGGAAATCTGGTTTTTCCAATAATATGGATAATATCTCTTTTTACAGGTATTTTTTTAATCAATTATGAAATAATCGAAGATAATTTGAAATATTTATTATTTATATTCTACATACCAGTTGTTATCTCAACGCTAATATTTTTTCCTACTATACACTTTCGTCTTGAAGATAACAGTATATTGATGCCGTTAGCATCCAATTTATTTCTAATTTCACATTTCTCATGGTTCCTTGCAAATTACCTAGAATTCATTTCAATAACACCTGAAAATAAATTTAAGTCATGGCTAGGTTTTACTTAATAAACCCTTAAATAAAAAAATTACATATGTAAAGCTGGGGGTTTACCATTGGGCTGCACGGATGATCTCCGATAATCCACACAACACGGAGAAAACATTTAAACATCGTCGGATGATATCTTTTAGATATGGATGATCATATATCTAAAGGTCGTTTTAACCTCTCCGGATACGGTATCACGGAGGTGGTCGAGTGAAGGTCGAATTCGAGGATAGAATCATCTCCTTCGATAAGGAAGAGAACAAACTGGATGAACTCGCTTTCCGTTTTTCCTCTATCTTATCGGATTTGGATATATCCCACGTGTTCGTTTCCGGTTATGTTGTTATACTCTTCGGTAGGAACAGGACCAGCGAGGACATCGATCTTATCTGCGAGGAGATATCATATGATAAATTCAAACGGTTTTGGGAGGCTATCGACGATGAGTTCGATTGTATCATCACGTCAGATCAAGAAGACGCTTACAACGGATATCTGAAGGATAAGTTGCCCTTACGTTTCGCCCGTAAGGGAGAGATAATCCCAAACATCGAATTAAAATTCGAGAGGACCAGTATGCATAGGAAGGCGCTGGAAGAATCTTTGGAAGTGCATGTGAACGACAAACGAATCCCCATTTCACCCTTGGAACAGCAGATCGCATACAAGTTGTTCATGAGATCAGAAAAAGATCTGGAGGATGCCAGGTTCCTGTTCAAACTCTTCCAAGAACATCTCGATACCGGCGAGTTGTTGAAGTACATAGAAAAACTGGAAGTCCCCCTCGACGAAGCGAAGTACTACCTGGGGTGGTCCTGATGGACATAGAAGAATTGAAGGAAGAGAAGAAACGAAATCTCGAAGAGAGGTTGGAATTCATCGATCTCTACGTCGAATGGCTGAAGAAGACTCCCAACAAAGAATGGAGCAGACAACAGAAGGAGATGATGGAGTGAGGAGGAACAAGAGGAAGTGGCGCGCAGACCGCGTTGGCGAGGATGAGTGGATGCTTGTGGAACCCAAAGAGGTCGATGATATTTACGAAGAGTTCGAGATGGGGTGGACATTTTTTGATAGTCGCAAACTCGACGAAGCGGAGAAGATGCTCGGAGAAGTGGTTGAATCCGCACCCACGCATATAGACGCTCTGCATCACCTAGCCATCATCATGGATCGGAAGGGAAGAAAAGAAAAGGCTAGGGAGCTTTGGGAGAACGCTGTCGAGGCTGGAAGGGATGCTCTTCCAAATGAGTTCAAAAGCGGACACAGGTTGGACTGGGGTTTTTTGGAGAACAGACCGTTCCTAAGAGCACTGCACGGACTGGCTACCTTCATCTTCCACGAAGACGAAGATATAGAGACGGCTTTGGAGATCTATGAAGAGATCATCTCTTACAATCCCACCGACAATCAAGGGATTAGAGAGATCCTGGTGGAGCTATATCTCCATCAAGATGAGTTGGACAAGTGTATCGAGCTCTGCGAAAGATACCCTGGCGACATATTAGCGGGGACCGCCTACGGATACCCGTTAGCACTGTTCAAGAAAGGAAAGAGAGAGAAGGCCACGGAAGAACTGAAGAAAGCCATAAAATCTCTACCCAAAGTGGCGAAAGAACTCCTGAAAGAGGAACACGAAATGCCCGAAACGGACAGACCAGGATACATCACCATGGGTGGCTGGGATCAAGCCTACGAATACTGGCTAAGATACGGTGAGTACTGGAGGAAGGGGGAATTGGAATGGCTAGAGACGGCTTTGTCGTGAGTGGAAAAAAAAAGATATGGAGGACTATCACAAATTTGATCTTGGTATCTATTTATCACCGATTTTGGAGGAGATAAAATCACACTTCTGAAGGAATTCACGACAATTATAAATACCTGTTAACCTAACATTAACGTATGGAGAGAGATGATCTAACTCAAAGGGACGGTCAATATCTGAAAGCGGTGTACGTTCTGGGAGGCCGCGAAGAAGCGGTGGGTCCAGCTATGCTGGCTAGGAGGATGGATGTCAGCAGGGTCGGAGCGTTGAAAAAGATGAGAAGGTTGACATCGATGGGATACGGGGAGTATCTGAACAATAAAGGTTTTCTTCTAAACGAAGCCGGAATTCAAGCCATACAGACGGAGATGAGGAGGCATCATGTTATCGAAAAATTCTTACAGATCTCGCTGGAGATGGAGTCCGAAAAAGCATGCGACGAATCCTCTAGGGTGGGCCAGTATATGAGCCGAGAAACGATCGATAACATGTCCGAAAGGTTGGGAGACGAACTCACCTGCGAATGCGGATGCTGCATCGAGCCACCCTACGAGCCGGAGGACCTGATGCACTGTCATTGGGTGCGTAAACAGATGAAAGTAAAACCGGAGGGGTAAACATGTTAAAAATTAAAGTCTTATCACTGATCTTTCTGTTGATCCTATCTTCGTTGATGATCACCGGTTGTACGGAGGAAAACGAAGAAGATCACGACCTTAATATCGTAGTCACCATCCCGCCGCAGAAAGAATTCGTCGATGAGATAGGGAAAGAAAAAGTAAAGGTAACGGTCATGGTCCCACCCGGTCAAGAACCGCACTCTTACGAACCCACCACCCAGCAGATGAAGGAAGTTTCAAAAGCCGATCTTTATTTCAAGGTCGGTTCAGGGGTCGAGTTCGAACTCAGTTGGATGGACAATTTAAAGGAACAGAATCCGGATATGGTAGTCGTAGATGGTAGTGAAGGTATCGCCCTTAGAGATATGGGGGAAAACGGCGGAGAAAACAAAGACCCGCATATATGGCTGTCACCTTCCAACGCCGTGAAGATGACGGATAATCTCCTTCAAGCCATGAAAGAAGAGGATGAAAACAACGCAGATTTCTACGAAGAGAATGCTGACGATTACAGAGCAAGACTCCAAAAACTGGACTCGAATATAAGTGAGATGCTCTCTCCCTACGAGAACAGAAAATTCCTGGTTTATCATCCCTCCTTCGGATACTTCGCAGACACCTACAACCTGACCCAGATAGCAGTGGAAGAGGATGGTAAAGAACCTGGCACTCAAGGACTTCAGGCTATAATCGAACAGGCCGAAGAGGAGAACATAACGGTGGTCTTCGTAGAACCGCAGTTCGACCAGAGCAGCGCTGAGACCATAGCTGATGAGATCGATGGAAAAGTAGTCTCTATCAACCCCTTGGCAGAGGACTATGTCGATAATCTCGAGGTTATAGCAGAAGAGCTAAACTCCGCCTTCGGAGGTGATTGATGTGACCACCCCTGCTATCGAGCTGAAGGACGTATCAGTGAGCTTTGGAAATACGGAGGTCCTAAAGGATATCAGCGTCCGATTGGACAAGGGCGACTTTTTAGGGATAATCGGACCCAACGGAGGGGGAAAAACGACGTTGATAAAGGTACTCCTGGGACTGCTGTCACCGGATAAAGGAGAAGTACGGATCTTCGGAAAGAAACCGGAACACGCCCGGGAATACGTCGGGTACGTTCCCCAGTACTCGAACTTCGACTTCGATTTCCCTATAAGCGTTTGGGACGTAGTTCTTCTGGGAAGAGTGGGTAAAATAGGTATCAAACCAAGATATACGAAAAAAGATAAAAAATTAGCCACAAGAGCCCTGAAAAAAGTTCAGATGTACGGATACAAGGATCGTCAGATATCTGAACTGTCCGGAGGACAGCTGCAGCGGGTACTCGTCGCCCGTGCTCTTTCGACGAATCCATCTATACTGTTCCTCGATGAACCGACAGCCAGCATGGACGAAAAGATAAAAACCAGTATTTACGAACTGATGGAGGATCTCAACGGCGAAGGCATCACCATCGTACTGATCTCACACGATATCGGGGTTATATCGAAGTACGTGGAAAAGGTCGCCTGCCTTAACAAGTATTTCATATATCATGGAAATGGAGAGCTATCGAGTGAGATGCTGGAAGCCGCGTACGAGTGTCCGGTCGATATCATAGCACACGGGCATCCACATCGTGTTTTCGAACACGGTATGCCCGAAGAGGAGGAGGGATAAGATGCTGGAGATGCTTGAATACGCCTTCATGAGGAACGCCATTTACGCGGGAATATTCGCATCGGTGATCTTCGGTATAATAGGTACATACGTGGTAGTAAAAAGGATCGTTTTCATAAGCGGCGGTATAGCACACTCTTCCTTCGGCGGGGTGGGCCTGGCGTTCTACATGGGATGGAATCCTTTGATCGGGGCATCGCTGTTCGCTCTGATATCAGCACTAGGCGTCGGTATCGCCGGTGAGAAAAAACTGCAGAGGGAGGACACCGCCATCGGTATCGTTTGGGCCGTGGGTATGGCTCTGGGTGCTTTTTTTATGTACATCACACCGGGTTATCTACCTTCACCGGCAAGTTTCCTTTTCGGAAATCTGCTCATGATCAAGATGACGGATATCTACCTTCTTATCGGATTGACCGCCGTTATTCTCGTTTCCGTCTCGCTGATGTATCACAAACTCCAAGCGGTATGTTTCGACGAGGAATTCGCCGAGGTCGTCGGTGTTCCCACCCTCCCGATATACCTTTTCTTACTGGTCTTAGTCGCCTTCAGCATAGTGTTACTGATCAAGTTCGTCGGAATAATATTGGTGATAGCCATGCTTGCCATACCTTCTTCGATATCCAGTGAATTGACACACGACATGAGGAAGATAATGTTGTCATCCACTTTATTATCACTGTTCTTCGTACTATCCGGCCTGGTAATATCCTATAATTTCAATTTTCCTGCGGGACCCACCATCGTTATACTGGCCGGTGTAGTTATCATATTGGTGATGACGCTGACTAGAGTCTATCGAAGGTACATCAAGAAAAGGAGTTGAACTCGAGATCATCGTCGATATCTATCTCTGATGACGATCAAGAACACAAGTATGACGAAAAAACCGAGGATGTGCAGTCCCGGGGAATCATCGTTACCGCCGTCGTCTCCACCATCATCCCCCTCGTAGAGCTCCTTTATCTTGTCTATACGACCTATGAGCATCGGTGGGCTCACGTAGCCCTCGCTGATCCCAAGATGGCTCCCGTCGGGGTACAGGAACAAGATAGTGGGATACACGTCGATATCGTGTTTAATGGCCAGCTCCGGCCTCTCGGTTGCATTCACCCATATCGGTATAAAATCGAAGTTAGCGTATTCCACAACCTGTATCTGCCGGAGGGTTTCGTTCTCCACTTTGTTACACTGCGAGCAGTTAACTTCCCGGAAGTAGATCATCAAAGGCACGTCTTCTTTTGTAGCTTCCGCCCTCCCGTCTTCGTAATCCCTCCATTGGATCTTCGGAAGCGGATCGTCTGCATCATCGAAGTCAGTCAACACATCGTCCATGAGATCTATCAATCCCTGGGCTTCGATATATCCCTCCTCTCTTTCCAGTTCCTCTTCGTCGGGTGACAGGAAACCGATAGTGGGCTCGGAAGAGATATTGAGATCATCAGCTCTCTCATCATCTATCTCGGTATTTATCTTCACGCAAACGAAATTTCCAGCATTTTCAATAACCGCTGGGTCGGTGTAAACTTCCTCCTCCATCTTGATGCATGGTCCGGATGAATTCACGTAAAAATAGATAAGAACGGGTTTTTCAACGTTTTTCGCTTCCTGGAGAGCGTCATCATAGGAGGTATACCAAGTGATACTTTCAGCGGATGCGTTCATAGGTAAGGATGAAAATAAGACCACGGCTGCGATAAGAAATGCTGTCGCCCTTAGAACCCTTTCGCCGTCTTTCATGGATCTCAAAAGAAAATCTTGTTATCCATTTATATTTTTTTCTTTCCCCGTCCCTCTTTATCCTTTTTAGAACGGCTCAGATAAAGTATTATCGCTCCGGCGATCAAAGTCGATACGAGTATCTCGATGAGTAAGATATTGTTCCACAACGGGCACGAGGAATCGGTCTGACCCTGCTCGGTTTGAGACGTATCCGCGCCGTCGTTCTCTGCATTCTCATAGCGGGATAGTACATCGTCCATCAAGTCCACCAATTCTGATGCAGATAATTTTCCCACGTGTTTAGTGATCTCTCCGCCTTCCGGTGTTAGGAATAGTAGGGTGGGTATCGATTGTACACCATATCTAGATGCTATATCTCCTTGTTTATCTACGTTCACCTTTATGAATATCAGCTCATCCGACTTCTCGACGACGGCACTGTCCGGGTAAACGTTCTCTTCCATATCCACACAGGGTCCGCACCAGGTCGCCCAGAAATCGATAAACACCGGTTTATCTTCTACCTCGGCCTTATCCATACCGCTGCTGTATGAGTACCAGTCTATCTCACCAGCAGCAGGTGCCAGTATCACTTGCACAAGCAGGAACATCGAGACCAACACGGTCATCGTCCAAAGTGGTGCTTTATGCTTTTGCATATAGTATACATAAGCGTCGCCCTCCCTTATAATCCTTTTGCATGAACAAAAGTTATTTTTAAGCACCTTTCACGGGAAAAAGATATAAATATAGTGTGCAGTCTCGAAGGGAATACCATGGTTCATAAACCAGGAAGTATGTACAGAGAGGTAAAGGGACAGCCCTATACCCGTAAGGAATACATCGGCGGGATTCCGCATGTGAGAGTCGGTCAGTTCGTGATGGGGAACAGGACCGCCGAGTTCGATCTAGAGGTAACTTTGAAAGCGGACGAAAAGTGCCAGATAAAGGACAACGCCCTGGAATCCGCACGTATAGTTTTGACTAGAACACTTGTGAAGAATCTAGGGGATAATAATTTCAAGGCACAGATCTTAGTGTACCCACACCACGTGTTGAGGGAGAACAAGCAGGCGACGGGGGCAGGTGCAGACAGGTTGTCAGAAGGTATGAGAAGAGCTTTCGGAAAGAAGGTGGGAAACGCGGCCCGCGTGAGCGCAGGTCAACCGATCATCAGTGTTTGGTTGAACGAAGAAAACTACGAAGTTGCCAAGGACGCATTAAGAAAAGCCTCGATGAAACTACCGACGCCGTGCACTCAGCAGGTAAAAGGAAATTGATCATTCACCTTTTTTCTAACTTTGCTCCATCGGTCACCTTGTTGTATTCTCGGAAGGTCTTCGGCGGTTCACTGCTGGACCTGAACATCAAGTAAATGATGATTATAATCAGTAAACCGATGATGAGTCCACCGCCTATCAGTAAATTTTTATCCGTGCCTCCAGTCTTTTCCGAAGATACCCCCTCCAGGGGATCGGTCCCTTCGTTAAACTCCTCAAGATTTGTTTTACCGTCTCCATCGGGATCCTTTTCAGCATCGGATGGATCTTTCGGGTCCAAGCCGTATTTTTCTTCCCACCAGTCAGGCATACCGTCTCCGTCATCGTCTCCATCCTCCCAATCCATCTTACCATCGTTGTCGGTATCTATGACGGCATCTTCACCCACGTAGACCGTTATCATATGAGAGTCCGAGTTCTTCCCGCCGTCGAAAACCATCAGCTCTACATTGTATACGCCGTCAGAACTGTAGCTTCTCTCAACGATTTTTCCGCTCTTTTTAACCTCCGTGGATAGATTGTGGAATATCCACGTATAGTTCTTTATCCCTATATTGTCTGATGAAGCGGACCCGTCGAACTCTATCGGTGTTCCCGATAGGACTCCTACGTCACCGCCTGCAACGGCCTTCGGTCTTATGGTGTCCACGACCCTCAACGTTCTGTTCTCCGTCGAATTCCAATTGTTGTATGTGTCGTTCGCATGGAAGGAGTAGTGGACGTACGAAGCATCCACCGGCATCAATATCGAGAAATCATAATTGGTCGACCATTTGAAAACAGATCTGTTCACCGGTTCTTCGTCTTCATTGAACCAGTACGTTATCCATACACCCACCACACCGTCCTTATCGGTGACGTTAGCTGAAAATTTTTGAAAACTACCTGTCTTGGGGAATCCCATGGTGTGATCTTTGATCACGGGGGCGTTGAAATCGTGGTACGGCGTTCTAAATCGGTGGTAAAACGATTCGTTGTCGTCGACGGCGGTATTACCCGCCGTGTCCTCCGAGGTCACCATGAAATAATAGGTGCTGTTCGGCTGTAAACCCCTAAGCATCACCCGCTGTCTCGTATCGTAGGTGGTATTCTGGACAGTGGACGAAGCGCTTAGGTCCGGTGACAGGGAGTACTCCACTGCGGCCCTGCTGGATTCGCTGGCCGTCCATTCTATAACCACGGTGAGACCGTTTATGGTATCGAAGGATATAGATGAGATGTCTGGAGGTGTAACGTCATATGGAGATATGAGTGGATGGTTATCCAGCCTATAGTAACCCTCCGATTTATTTTCCACGGGATGTGGAATCTCCGTATCACCGATATCGTCCCCCTCGACCCTACCGTTCTCTCCATTGTCCACGCCGTGGTAATCGTGCCAGTAGTTACCCCCTCCGTCATATGACCAGTTGTTGAGATATGAGGAGTAGTCTTCGGATAAGACGGTTCCGTTGTAGAAGTTATTGTAGTATATCGTATTGTTGTAAGATCCCTGGATTCTTAAAGTGATGTTAACATCGTGGAAGGCATTGTAGTGAACGGTGTTATCGTAAGAATTTGCCAGGTGTAGAGTTGAATTGATGAAAGTGTTTTCCTGGATAAGATTATCTCTAGCTCCCCTCGTCACCGAAACACCGTTTTTACATTCACTGAAATCGTTGTTCAATATTTTACTTCCCGTAGTATTCGCGAGAAACAATCCTGCTTTTACATTCTGTGAGAGTGTGTTGTTAGTGAAGGCGATATCCCGTGAGTTGTATATCTGGATGCCGGTATACAGTTTCGACACATCCGTTTCGTTGATCGTCACGTTCCTGCAGTTCGCAAGTATGATCTGTCCGGCATCCGAAGGGACCTCGGTATCGCTTTCACCGTGCATAATATAGAGCGGTTTGAGGTTCATCTGATTGTTTTCTGAATAAAAAGAATTCCATCCTCTTTCATCTAAGCCGGGATCGATAAATATCCCGTCCCTGTAAAATCTATTGTCTTTTAGAGTTATATTGACGTTGCCAGGTTGGATACTCAAGCCCAACTTGTCGTTGGAAAACCCGTTGTTGTTCAACGTGATCCTTTCGTTCCCCCCTTTAATTTCCGCTCCACGCTCGTTATTTTTCATCACAGTGGATAACAACTCTACCCCCCTAGTATTTTCAAAAATCATGCCTGTCTTATTAGAGTTAGCGATATTGCAGTCCTCCAATACGATATCCGAAGTATCTTTTACTAAGATTCCATGGTAATTCCCTTCCCACGAACAGTCTTCGACGGTTATATTGTTTTGATCCAAAATGATCACACCCGGATCGTCCGATCCGCTGTTGGCGAATTTCATACTGCTCACGTTGACCCGGTCGGAGTCAATCTCTAACGGTACGCCGGAAAAATTTGCATCCACCACGGTCGAGTATTTCATCTCACCCACTATCGTCAACGGCTTGGATACACTCACCCTTTCTTCGTAGGTGCCTTGAAAAACGTATATCACATCGAACGAAGACGCAGCATCGACGGCGTCCTGTATCTTTTCGTAGTCCGCTTCACCGTCGTCGTCCACCGTGATCGGGGTGATCCGTTCAAGATACCACAGGTCGTAGTAATCCCCGTCATCTTCATCAGACTGATAAACTATCTTTCTACCGTCGTTGTTGAAACCCGGGTTCATCTGTGAGTACTCTTCGTCCGTTATCTGCTCTTTCGTACCGTTTATATCCACGATCCAGATATCGTAGGTTTCCTGCCTTAAAGCATCTTTCTGGAATACGATATCGTAACCGTTGGGATGAAAATCGGGACGTGAGTTATATGCGACGAAATCGTTGATCAGCTGTTCTCTAGCAGTTCCGTTCCCGTTCATAAGCCAGATATCTTCGCTGTCGCCGCCGTCTTCATTTGATACGTACGCGATCCTGGACCCGTTTGGTGAATAGATCGGGTCCACCTGTTTATGGTCTTCGAAGGTTACCTGCTCGTGCACCACAGAATTTGACCATTCAGTTCCCTGTTTGACCAGCTTCCATATGTCGTAGTGATCCCCCCCGTCTTCTTTAGAACAGTATACCAGTTCATCACCGTCCTGGTTGAAGAAGGCGCCCAATCGGATGGAGTCGTCGAATTCGTAGTTTTGGGAGGTGAGTCTCACCCGGTTTTTTCCGTCTGCATCCATGATGTAGAAATCGTAGCTATTTGTCAGGGTGGTTGCGATAAAGGCTATCTTTGTACCGTCGGGGCTGAAAGAGGGCCAAGCTTCAGCAAGGGTGGGAGTGTTGGTCAGATTCTTTCGATCCGTCCCATCCGAGTTCATCAACATGATATCTGGATTACCCGTAATTTCATCGGAAACATAGACCACCTTCGTCCCGTCGGGGCTGTACCTGGGGTATTTCTGCCCGGTGTTTTCGGTGGTTAACTGATGACGGGTGTAGTATTTTGGTGTATTTTCAGCGTTTAAGTTATTATTTGAACTTGAGTTATACTCACTCATACCAACATCCCCAGATGAGGTAAACTCCAATAGTGGAGCAGCGAGCAAAACAACGACGATTAAAATCGTTATATAATAACATGATTTTCTCTTCATCTCTTATCCTCTAACATGTATGTATCTGAACTATGTGAATTAAAATAACATATCACTTTTATTAATCTTTTTGGCAGGTTCAGAAGAAATCGCTCAGTTTGTCTCTCCTGTAGATATTTATCTCGCTGAGCGTGGTGCTCCCCCTTTGAGAGACCGCAAGAAGAACCGCCTTCGCCACATCCTCTGGTTCGATCACTTCGCCCGGCTCGAATTTTTCTCTGTAGGGCGTCCCATTTTCGTCTTGGATGCTCGTCCTCACTTCTGATGGATTGATAAGAGTCACGGCGACACCCTTTTTCCCCACCGCCGCTTCGACGCTGTGGGCGAACCCCTTGGTCCACCACTTGGAAGCCGCGTAAACTGGATTGAAGGAGCGTGGGTGATTCGCATCGAAGCTTCCGACGAATACGATATTCCCCTTGGTTCTCTCTATGTACGGTAGTGCTTCCCGAGTGGCGAAGAACATACCGTCTATGTTCGTCTCCATAACAGCTCGGTAATCCTTCGTGGAGAAAGTTCCGATGTCACCGTATCTGATGATCCCTGCATTGTTGATCAGTATATCGATCCTACTGAAGTTGTTTACGGTCTCATTCACCATCTTCGTAATCTCCTTTTCCTTTCTAACATCGGTAGGTATCACTATCGTTTCAGCCTCATAATCACCCTCGAGCACGTCTGAAAGATCCCATAGATCTTCGATGGTCCTGGAACAAAGTGCGAGCTTAGCACCCTCGATCGCTAGAGCTTCGGCTGTCTTCATCCCGATACCTGAACTAGCTCCAGTGACGATGGCAACTTTATCACGCAGTGATTTTTCTTCCTCCATGTTTTCACACTCGTATTACCATTAAACAATTACTTATTAATAAAAACTCTTACGGTATCGTGCATGAAAGAAAACATGAGAAAAGATTTTGGGAGATCGATTCGTTCAGAGGTATAGCCATAGTTATGATGATCACTTTTCACTCTTTTTTCGATCTATACTATCTGGCAGATCACGATATCGACGTGGGCAAAGGTCCATTGTTCATTCTCGCACGTTCTACCGCTACCATTTTCATCTTCCTTGTAGGTCTTTCTCTCACCTTGAGTCACTCCAAAGCAGTGAAAAAAGGTCTAACCCGAGATGAGATCGTATACAAATATCTGAAACGAGGGCTGAAGATATTTTCATTCGGTGTACTGATCTCAGCAGCAACTTGGATATTCATACCTGAAGGTTTTGTAGTCTTTGGTATCCTTCACTTTATCGGCGTATCGATACCCTTGGCTTACCTCTTCCTGAGATTTGAAAAGGTAAACCTAATAACTGGTTCAGTGTTCATCATTCTGGGTTTTTTCATCAAGAATATTAAACTTGAAAGTCCCTGGTTCCTGTGGCTTGGGTTGAAACCGGTGGGATTCTACACGGTAGATTACTTTCCGCTGCTCCCTTGGTTCGGGGTGATACTTTTCGGAATCTATTTCGGTAATTTACTGTATCCAAACGGAAAAAGAACATTCGATCTGCCAATGTGGGATGATAAGATATCTATCAAATTCATCTCATTTCTGGGAAAGCACTCATTGATCTTGTACATCTTTCATCAGCCAGTGATAATCAGCTTGATGCTTTTATCCAGCATCATCGAACTTAATCAGTTCTATTAACTATTGAATAACATCCCAAAAAATATAATTAAGTCCTAGTCGATATAAGGTTGAGGTATAGATATGAAAACTTACGAAGAATTAGAGGGAAGAGAAGTCCTGAGCAGTGACGGCAATCTTATGGGTGCTGTAGACGATTTTACTTTAACGGAGGACAGGCAGATGGATGGGATGGTGGTGAAGATAAATAAAAAGGTGATCGATGAATTAGGCATGGATAAACCGCTTTTATCATCCCTGAAGATGGAGATAAAACTCGAACACATCAAGTCCGTTTCAGACAAAGTGATATTGAATAAATCCCTGGACGAGCTCTACAAGTACTTCGTTGAGGAAGAGTTCGCCACCGAATTGACTTCGTTGATAGGTCGAGAGATTTCCGATTCCGCGGGGACCAACGTTGGAGAAGTGGAAGATATCCTGATGGACACGGAAACATGGGGCACCCCCTCTATCTTGGCCAAACTGGACAATAGTGTACTCGAAGATCTTGATATGAAGAAAGCTCTCTTGTCGAAGACCAAAATAGGGATCTCTATGGGGCACGTCAGTGATATCGGAGACGTAGTCATGCTGGATACGACCGCCGAGGATATGGGAAAGATAATAGAAAAAGAGCCGGTAAAAAAGGTCTGAACGCCGGATTCACTCATTGGGAGAAGTCGAGTACTTACCACTCACAACGGCTACGGTACAGTTCGCGTGTTTGATCACCCTGTCAGTGGTGCTGCCGACCAACAATCTGGTGAAACCCGAGGCACCGTGACTGCTTATGTAGATCACGTCTTTTTCATCAGCCAGTTCAGTGATCTTTTTATACGGTTTACCGAGCAGCAGTTTCGTTTCTATTTCCACGCCGAGTTCGTGGGCTTTATGCCTGACATCCTCGAGAGCTGCTTCTCCGACATGCTTAAGCCCTTTCCTAGCTGAGTCTTTGATCGATTCACGGTGAAGTCCTTCGTATTCAGAAGTATCTATGACGTAAACGGCTATCGCCTTAATCCCCAAAGTTTTTGCCATCCAAAGGCCTTCTTCAACACCGATTTTAGAGCATTCCGAACCGTCGGTAGGTAGGATCAATTTCTCGTACATCATCACATATACAAGATAAACGGTATAAAAAATCTACTATGATGAAACCAATACATATTTAAACATCAGATATATTTATCGGAGCATGTCTGAAGATACTGAGGATAAATCCGATGAAGAGTCGAAAGAGGAAGAGGAGCCAGAGACGAAACCGGATTTGAACGAAGACTACGATTACGATAATCTACTAGATCGCGCGAGGGATGATCTACCCGAAGAGATCTCGCATCACGAGCGTTTTCAGATACCCGACGTCGATTCATTCCTCGAGGGCAACACCACCATATTCAGAAATTTTCACGAGATCGCGGACACGATCAACAGGGAACCCCAGAAATTGATGAAGTACCTGCTCAGAGAGATCGGAACCGCTGGAGAGATAGAATCCGATAGGGTGGTTTTCAAAGGGAAGGTCGGCTCTAAGAAGATCATGGAGAAGATACAGGATTACGTCGATAAGTTCGTACTGTGTTCAGAATGCGGACGACCGGATACCAGGTTGGTCAAGGATGGAAGGATCACGATCCTGAAGTGTGACGCGTGCGGAGCACACAGACCGGTCAAGGTAAAAAAGAAGAAAGGTGCTGCGGCGGAAAAGAAGGACTTGGAAGTAGGTAAAGTGTACGAATTCCTCATCCAGGACGTCGGCAGAGAGGGAGACGGGATGGCGAGGAAGGGTAATTACACCATCTATATAGCAGGTACTGCCAAGGGTGAACAGGTCAAGGCGAAGATAGAAAATATAAGAGGTAACCTTGCCTGGGGTACGGTGGTCGGTAAGGGATCCAATTGAATAGGAAATATCTCCCCGTGGTAGCGATAATCTGCATAATGGTGATCACCCACATGGTGGCGCTGTCGGTGGTGAATCTATATCCCAGCGAGTACAAGGCCTTCGGGGAGGATACCGATGACCCCATCAACCCGTTGATCTACGTCGTGTTCATCATCCTGTTTACCGGAGCCATGCTCCTGGTGATGAAGTACACCAAAGGTAACTTTCTGCAGTGGGCGATCTTGGCGGTGGTCGGATTAACTCTGTTCTACGTATTCTATCCAGTGTTCTTTCACCTCTTTGTTAACGGTTTAGATTGGGAACTGTTGGTGGGGGACAGAACGGCACTTCTATTGGCCTTGGTCATGGCGGTTGGTTTATCGTACACTCTATACAAGTTTCCGGAGTGGTACATCGTTGACGGCGTAGGGATGATAATGGGTGCCGGGATAGCGGCTATCTTCGGCTTCAGTTTGGGGATACTGCCGGTGCTCGTGCTTCTCGTTGTATTGGCAATATACGATGCAATATCGGTCTATAAGACGAAGCACATGATCTCACTGGCATCCGGGGTGATGAAGATGAAGCTGCCGGTGCTTTTGGTCATCCCCAAGAAACTGGATTACTCCTTCTTCGAACAGGAAGGGCTGGAACAGGTCATCGATAAGAAAAAGAAGAGAGAAGCCATGTTCATCGGTCTGGGAGATATCATCATACCCGGGATATTACCGGTCTCGGCCAGCATCTATTTACCCGCCGTATCGGTAGGCGGTTTTTCGGGGCCGGTGCTCGTAGCTGTTGGAGCTATCATCGGAGCGGTATGCGGTTTGATAGCACTGATGAGGTTCGTGCTCAAGGGCAACCCACAGGCCGGACTGCCTCTTCTGAATTCTGGGGTTATTTTGGGTTACCTGATCACCTACTACATGGTCTATCAGGACCTCACCTTCGGTATAAACCTCAATTGGTGAGCTATTGTTGTAATATCTTACCTAAAGATTATATATCCGAGCGGAGCATTTAATCAATAGGATGTCCCACAAAGAAAAGGTAGCGGACCGTTACGACAGGTGGAGTAGATTCTACGACATTGTGGATAACTTCCCAGTTGTTTCTCGTCCTCAGAGGAATTGGAAGAGGTCCGCGGTGGATGCCTTGGATATGAAGGGAGACGAGTTGGTTCTAGACGTGGGAACGGGGAGCGGTCAGATACTGCCGTGGATAGCCAGCGAGCTGGACGAAGGGCTGGTGATCGGGACGGATATCAGTCCGAAGATGGTCAACTATGCAAACGATGTACTGAAGAAGGAGGGGTTGGATGATCGAGCCAAAGCGGTTTACGACGACATCGAGGCATCCAAGTTTCCGGATGAGCACTTCGACAAGATAGTGTCCACGTTCACTTTCACCACGGTGCCGGATCCGGAGAAGGCGGCCTCTGAATGTGCCCGCATATTGAAACCCGACGGTAGGATGATCGTGATAGATACGGGTAAACCGACTAACAAGTTAGCAATGCCGCTGTTCTTACCCATGATGCTCTCGGCAAAGGCCTTCGGGCGCACACACATGGACCGTGATATTATCGGCACTCTAGGTGATTATTTTCACGTCGAAGTCACGGAGAGATACATGATGAACATGGTCTATATCGCCCAATGCAGGTGAGCCTAGGGTCAAAGTAGAGACCGTAGAGAACCCGTACGAATACGCAGGCAGACGACTAGAGAGGAAAATATTATAACCGTGCGAGGGCCACAAGATACGCTTCACCCACCCGCTGGCGGGCTGCGATATTTTATTTATAAACGCTTCTTCTATGAGCGATCGTCGTAATTCTGACTTCCTTGTTTTCTTTGTCTATCGAATACAGAACACGATAATCTCTTATCCTCAATCTGTAAGTATTACCTGGAAAGCCTTTAAGTGGTTTAACATCGAATCTTGCTCTAGGGCGAAAGGATCTTCTTCAAATTCATCTAGAATATCTAGCAATTGTTCAATAATATTTTCTGGAATCTTATCGAGGTCTTTCTTCAGTCTCTCGTCTATCAGAACTGTATATTTTCCCGAAACCAATGTATCAATTTCCTTGAGTGAGTCGTTTCTTCAAATGCTTCTTGAACTCTTCTTTTGAAACCCCTTTGAAATCTTCCAATCGTCTATAGTGTTCCTCCAGGTGTTCAGCGCTGATATCCTTCAAAGAAACATGATCCATGAGCATCTGTAAGACATCATCGTAGGTCCAACTACCCATCTTGTAATCAGAAAGTCGCTTTTTTGTATCCTTTTTAACGGTGATCGTCGTCGGCATCATTTAAACAATTGTATTAATTTTATTAATAGTTTATGCATCCAACGGCAACTTGATAGAGGGAGATACGGACTACCGCTATCTCTCGACCTTCCTGAACGGCGAGAAGGTGAACTGGCTGGCAACTATCGGAACACCACCCCCACCGGGAGAACCTGCACCTTCCGACGTGTACTCCTATGGATATTCACTCGACGGCAGACGTACAGGTAAGGCTAACTACACGACAAAAATACGCTATCTCTACGTCTACAGGAAAGCCTATCGCCTTTCCAGATACTTGTCGAGCAGAGCTCTCTAAGTTTACAGAAAACTCATAAGTTTTCCTTCGAGTAGAGGAATGAATTCCTCTAACATTGGAATTTCTAATTCCAATACTTTCCCGAACGAGTTCGGGATAAACGGCACCAACGTCGCTTACGAGAACTGGAGCGACGGTCGTATGGTGCGCTACACCCACCCGCTGGCGGGATACGGGATGGAGGGCTGTGGATCCTGTGGAAAGGTCTGCGGACACGCTCCCTTATTCTAACCTAAATCAGCATTTTCGGGATCTATGCCTTTAAACCCGCCTTTTTCGAAAGCCTCTAACAGTTCATTATCGGAAGTTAAAACAACGATCTCATCTTGTAGAATCTCACCTACTTCTTTAACAATTTGATATTGGATAGAATCTAAAGTTTTTAATGCAAATTCAGTAACAACCAAAATACTTTCATTTATTGTATCCTCAGTTACAGGTATTATTGTGAATATCTCATCAATCTCTTCAAAAGATGTTTTTAAAGCATCTTGGAATTCTTCCTTTGTTATTATGTTTCCTTTCTGTTTTCTCTTTAGTGCCGATGTTAACTCGAGTAACGAAAGAGAAGAGATAAAAGCCTCTTTTTCAGTATTAACTATCTCTTCAAACATACTGTCAACAAACTCAGTACCTTTCTCTTTGTGATATCTCTTAACCAGTGCAGAAGTATCGAAAAAATATATCATCTTATTCCCTTTCTGAGATTATGTAATCAGACATTGATTCGTCGATTTTTGACAAACTCTTTCTTATTTCCTCGATGGATCTGTTTTTACCCCCATACATCATGATTATCTTGTCAAATATTTTCATTATTTTCTCCTTTCTATGCCTATACATACCTAAAGCGATGATTTCTTCTAAATTATGTGATTCAGGATTTTTATGGTTGGTATCTATATGGCTCATTAAAAAATATAGGTCATCAAGATTATTTATAATTTATCTCTATTTAATACACTGAAGACGTCAAAGTCATATCCCTATGTATCCCGGGATGATACACTTACACATACGACTACGACAACAACGGCAACTTGATAGAGGGAGATACGGACTACCGCTATCTCTCGACCTTCCTGAACGGCGAGAAGGTGAACTGGCTGGCGACCATCGGGAATCCTTCTGTAAACCCATCAGATGTGTATTCATACGGCTATTCACTCGATGGCCGACGTACTGGGAAAGCCAACTACACGACCAAGATACGCTATCTCTACGTCTACAGGAAAGCCTATCGCCTTTCCAGATACTTGTCGAGCAGAGCTCTCTAAGTTTACAGGAAAACTCATAAGTTTTCCTTCGAGTAGAGGAATGAATTCCTCTAACATTGGAATTTCTAATTCCAATACTTTCCCGAACGAGTTCGGGATAAACGGCACCAACGTCGCTTACGAGAACTGGAGCGACGGTCGTATGGTGCGCTACACCCACCCGCTGGCAGGCTATGGGATGGAGGGCTGTGGATCCTGCGGAGATGTGGGAGCAAGTCGAAGACTTGGCGACTCAGCGGAACGAAGTTCCAGCGCGTGCGGACCCACTGCGGATGCCTTCGTTATTAAACCGATCTCGATGGTCTTAACTCTAAGATAATATCTACTTGATGGAATCTCGTAAAAAAATAAGAAAAAAGGGGTGAAGTGTTTTTTACTCGGTGAGCCTGCCTTTCAGCTCTTCTACGATCTCTGGGTTTCTGAGTGTAGAAGTATCTCCGGCTGGCTCTCCGGCTTCCAGCTTTTTGAGGATCCTCCTCATGATCTTACCGGATCGGGTCTTCGGGAGATCCTCTGAGAATTTGACTGCTGCCGGCTTACCTATCGGTCCGATTATCTTACCGACGTGATTCCTGAGCTCTTGAGCGAGTTCGTCAGAACCCTCTCTTTCACCTTCGAGTATCACGTATGCGACGGGAACCTGACCCTTGAGGTCATCGGGTTTACCGACGACTGCGGCTTCCGCCACGGCGGGATGATCGACCAGGGCGCTCTCCATCTCCATGGTGCTGAGTCTGTGACCGGCTACGTTGAGCACGTCGTCTATCCTTCCGACGACCCAGAAGTAACCGTCCTCGTCTACTCTTGCTCCGTCTCCGGCGAAGTAAGTGTCTTTGCTGTACTCGGACCAGTAGGTGTTCACGTATCTTTCATCGTCGTTGTAAAGCGTCCTAAGCATAGCGGGCCACGGTCTCTTCAGTACCAAGTATCCTCCTTGATTCGCAGGCAAGCTTTCACCGGCTGCGTCGTAGATATCCGCTTTGAGTCCGGGGAACGGTTTCGTCGCGCTGCCCGGTTTAGTCTCTGTTATACCAGGAAGCGGTGTGATCAAGATCATACCGGTTTCGGTCTGCCACCACGTATCTACTATCGGGCAGTTCTCTCCACCTATGACCTCGTGATACCATTTCCACGCTGATGGATTGATAGGTTCTCCGACAGATCCAAGTAACTTCAAGCTGGACAGGTCGTGTTTGTCAGGATACTGCCTACCCCATTTCATGAACAATCTGATAGCCGTAGGAGCAGTGTAGAATTTGGTGACCTTGTACTTCTCGACGATCTGCCAGAATCTTTCCTTGTTGGGGAAGTCCGGTGAACCTTCATACATGATAGTCGTAGTCGCATTGGCTAGAGGTCCGTACACGATATAGCTGTGCCCGGTTATCCAACCGATATCCGCAGTACACCAGTAGATATCATCTTCCTTTATATCGAATACCCATTTGTGTGTCGCGGAGGTACCGGTCAAGTATCCACCGGTCGTGTGCTGGACACCCTTGGGTTTACCCGTTGTTCCGGATGTGTACATAAGGAACAGCATGTCCTCGGCATCCATCTTCTCCGGTTCGCACTCTGTGGATTGGTCTTCAGTGAGATCATGATAGTAGATATCTCTATCATCGTCCAATTCGATATCATCTCGTCCCAACCTGTCCACTACGACCACTTTCTCTATACTGGGGGTATCTTCGAGAGCTTCCAATGCGTTCTCCCACATCTCCAGTTCTTTACCTCTTCTGTAGTAGCCGTCAGCGGTGACCAAAACGGTAGACTGAGAATCATGAACTCTGTCCGCTAAAGCAGTAGGTGAAAATCCACCGAAAACAACGCTGTGCGGTGCACCTATCCTGGAACAAGCCAGTAAACCGATCGCCAGCTCTGGGACCATAGGGAGGTAGAACGTGACTATGTCTCCTTTCTTCACTCCCAATTCTTTGAGACCGTTTGCGAATTTGGAAACTTCGTCCTTCAGTTCAGCGAAGGTGTACTTTTTGGATTCGTCTATGGGTTCTCCTTCCCAAATCAGTGCCGTCTTGTCTCCTTTGCCGTTCTCAACGTGCCTGTCAACACAGTTGTAGGATGCGTTGATCTTACCGTTGACGAACCATTTTGCATAGGGGGGGTTCCAATCTAGAACCTTGTCCCATTTGTCGTACCAGTCCAATCGTTCTGCGAAATCGGCCCAGAAATCCTCGTAGTTCTCCTCTGCATGCTCGTAGATCTCCGGATCGTTTATATTTGCATTCTTCTTGAAATCTTCAGGCGGTGGATATACGTCTCCTTTCTCCAGTCTCGCCTCGATAACACTTTCTTTCTCTGCCATTGTTAACACCTATATATTCAACTTTGACCGCTACATCGAACTCATATATAGGTATTTTTTGGTTATAAAAACGGGATTATTAAATTTTATATAAAATATATATCGGTATATAGTCGTGTAATAACAATCAAACCATATTTCGATATTGCGTAAAATCGGGGGTTGAATAAATCACAGTAAATATTATATAGTTTAATTTATTTATAATGGGCAAGGAGGAACGTATAGAATGCTAAAGAAAACCTTAGGGCCATTGGTTATTTCATTTTGTATTATCTTAGCTAGTACCTTTGTTTTTGTCAATATAGGCACCGAATTGTCAGGAGCATCCACATTATATGTAGGTGGAAGTGGCGGTGGAAATTATACGACTATTCAATCCGCGGTTGAAAATGCAACTTCAGGAGATGAAATATTTGTGTACAACGGGACCTACAAAGAAAATATTGTTATTGATAAAACGGTTACATTAACAGGAGAACATCGTACCGATACGATAATCGAAGACTGTTCGAACGATACGATTTTGGAAGTTATAGCAGATTATGTAAACATCACCGAATTTACATTCTATAACTCTTCTGAGTCTGGTGTGAATATTACGAATAGTAATAATTGTTGCATTTTAGGTAATATATTGGAAGATAATATGGTAGGCATCTACGTGAACGGTTCATCGGATGTAATCATAGGTAGTAACAAATTCGGAAATAATCTTTACAGTATTCTAATGCATAAATCAGAATATGCTCTTTTAGAAAATAATAATATTATTGATAATACTTTTGGTATTTTACTGGATAACTCTGATTACAACAAGATAACATCTAATAACTGCTCTGATAATTTAATCACTGGAATAAGGATAGAAGAGTCGATCAACAATAATATTTCAGATAATAATCTATGGAATAACAATTTCGCTTACGGTTTAGAAATACGTAAATCTACACAGAATAAAATAGTCAACAATAAAATGAACTATAACGGAGATAAAGGTTTATACGTATTCGAATCCGATCACATAGATATCATTAACAACGATTGTAGAAAAAATGGAGAAACAGGACTTCACCTTGAACGATCTGATTACTGTTCAATAGAAAACAATCGGTTATCCTCCAATGTGGACAGCTATGGTCTAAGGATATATTATTCGGACTATAATTCGATAAAAAATAATACTATAGGCGGTAATGACGGTAATGGTTTATATCTGACCGATTCCCAAGAAAACGATATCCAATATAATATTATCAATAACAATGGTTTTCACGGGATATCAATTTCTAGTTCTTCTAAAATCCATATCGAAAACAATCTGTGTAATAAAAATAAAGCAAATGGAATATGGATCGGGGATTCAGATCACATCAATGTGTACGATAACGAATTAGATTCAAACAACGAAACGAATCTATATATGGATGAATTAGAATCTTGTAAGATAGAGAATAATTTGGTATCAAATAGCGAATTATATAACGGTATATCAACATATTCACTGGTTTCCGTAAAAATATCCAATAATACCTGTCATGGGAACAAATACCACGGGATAAGAATTGAAGATAACAGCCATTGTACAATATCAAATAATACATGTTATGATGGGGACAGCAGTAATATTTACATAAATATCTCCTATAATAACTTGGTCAAAGGAAATACCGCCTATGGTAGCAATGGATACCACGGGATATGTATGAAGGGTTCCGGTTTGAATACCTTAGAAGAAAATTTGTGTTATGAAAACCATTATCAGGGCATATTATTGATAAATAGCGATGGCAATACTATTCAAAAAAATAACCTATCTGACAATGATGATTGCGGACTATATCTCTATTATTCAGATGAGAATACGGTATACAATAATTTGATGGATGAAAACTATCTGGATGGGATATCGATATCTCAGTCTAATAGTAATACGATTCACTATAACAATATCTCCTGGAATAAAGGCGGCATCAAAATATTTGAGAACTCTGAAGATAACCTAATTTATCATAACAATATAATAAGCAACCTTTTCCAGGCATATGATTACGGAGATAATGATTGGGACAACGGTTATCCTTCAGGAGGGAACTACTGGTCGGATTACGATGAAATAGATATCTATTCAGGCCCCGGTCAAGATGAAGATTTCGCTGACGGTATCGGCGATACACCATATGAGATCAAGAATGGGGAAGGGATCGATAACTACCCGCTCATGTCTCTATTCGACGGGAAGAACATAGAATCTACAGACCTTAAATCCCCCGTAATAGATGATGAACTCCTGAATAATCCAACTACCGGGGATACTTACAACCTAACGATCACAGTGACAGACAATACCAAGGTTTACTGTACAAATCTCCTTTATCGGCTCGGCGGTGACACAAACCAGTTTAGTAATGTCAGTATGTATAACATATCATCTACTGAGTGGCAGTACAGTTTGGATATGCCATTGAATTCTACACCCGACCTGCACTACAGGATATGGGCCATGGATTATTCGAGAAATCAAGTTATAACACAGAATAAAAATATCACCGTAGTTGATAATGACAAACCCATAATATCCGTTGGTGATACTATTTCTGGCTTGGAGGGAGAGGAGATCGAATTCGATATCGGAAACTCTTATGATAATATCGGCATCGAGAGATGTTTATGGACATTCAGTGATGATCAAGCGAATTATACACAAAATAATCTTACATACATATTCGAAGAACCTGGTAATTACACTGTCACATTAGAATTATTCGATGAAGCGGATAACAAAGCATCGCACATAATTGAATGTGATATCCTTGCGGATACTGACAGAAACGGCATTCCGGATGTTGAAGATGAAGATGACGACGGCGACGGAATGCCGGACGAGTGGGAGATAGAACACGACCTCAATCCGAAAGACCTCTCGGATGCTGAACTGGACAACGATGGAGACGGGCTCACGAACCTGGAGGAATACAATGCAGGAACGGATCCGAACAACGAGGACACAGATGGAGATGGCATTTTAGATGGAGAAGATAACGAACCCACGAAACCCAGCAAGAGATGGATTTACATCGGAATTGCAGTCGTTATAGCAGCGATGATTTCTATTGTATTGTTTTGGCATTTCAAAATGAAAAAAGTTGATGACGAAGAAGAGGAGGAAGAAGGCTTTTCATACTTTGAGGATTATGATTGATCGAGGGATACGATGTGCAAAAAGTATTTTAACCCCGCTTAACAATAGTTAAGAGTGATAATATGGCTATAGATCCCGTGTGTAAGATGAGGGTAGATGAGGACAGTGCTGAATACAAAACGGAGTACAAGGGGAAAACGTACTACTTCTGTGCCCCCGGCTGCAAATCTGCCTTCGAAGAGGACCCGGAAAAATATCTATAAATCAATTCTATAGATGACATCATAGTCGAGGTTGGAAGATGACCGGAGAAGAAAAAAGTAAAGGTAAAGAGAAGAAGAACATTCCGATAGAAGGAATGCACTGCGCCAGCTGTGCCCAGACTATAGAGAAGTCCCTGGATAAATTGGAGGGCATCGATAAGAGCAACGTCAGCTATGCCAGCGAGCAGGCTTCTATCGAGTATGATCCGTCGAAGATCAAGATGGACGATGTATCCAAGGCAGTTGAGGAAGCCGGTTATTCTGTTTACCAGGGTGAACGGATCGATATGCCCATCGAAGGGATGACCTGTGCAGCCTGTTCACAGGCCAATCAAAAAGCTCTGGAAAAGTTGGACGGGGTTATTTCAGCCAACGTCAACCTCACCACCGAGAAAGCGACTATAAACTACATCCCTGGTAAAGTCCACAGGAGCGATCTTGTAAGAGCCGTTAAGAAAACGGGTTATTCGGTTCCCGATTCGTGGTTAGAAGAGGATTACGAAGAGAAGGACAGGGTGGATAAGGACCTTGAAAAGATAGAGACCGCAAAACGCCGAACTTACACCGCATGGGCGTTCGTCATCCCGATGATGGTCATCATAATCTCCAATTATCTAGGATATACTCTTCTCCAGAGACCTTACTTCGATATAACTCTAGTAGCTTTGGCTACACCGGTCCTTTTTTACGTTGGATCCGAGACTATGACCTCCGGAGCCCGTTCGCTGATCAAACTCTCGCCCAATATGGACGCAC
>JAWOBZ010000056.1:0-41996 GCA_046484045.1 Thermoplasmata archaeon
TACGACAGATAGCGAGAATTTCTCCTGCTCCCTATAAAAGAGAGTAAAACAAATATTGGGAAATAATACTTACCTCCCAACAAACCCACGCTCTCTCAGGGTACTCGATAGTCGTGAGCCGTTTATGGGAAATCTGTATGTGCGGTTCTAACGGGGAGGCGTAGGGGGAAACCCCTATCCTTACCCACCAAAATCGGAAGATTTTCCGATAAATTTCGAGAACTTGTTCGAGAAATAATTGGAAAACTGCAAAGTTTTCCGATACATTTCGAAAGCTTTGCTTGAGAAAATATTGGATATTTCTTCCGATAATTTTTTATGCCCTTATAAACATACACCGTTCGAAGTGAAGCGTATGATCGGAGATTTCTTTAAAAAGAAGACCCATAAAAAAGCAAAGAAGGGAGATAAGCTCGGCTCGGAAGAGTACATCGACCTTGGAGAGCTTGTGGAAGAAGGTGGAATAGAGGTTGAAGCAAATGTGATGATCAAAGTTGCAGAGATCCACAGGTATGAAGATGTCCGGAATATCACGGATGTCGTTTACGACGGTAATATCCTACTGGTCGATATAGATGCCATAGCGGGAAACCAGGAAGCCATGGACAGGGTACAGAGTGAGTTAAAGGCAGTTGCAGACGATGTAGCCGGCGACGTTGCCGGATTGAGCAATAATTTCCTGGCTGTAACTCCGGGCGGCATCGCCGTAGACCGCAAGAAGATCAGACCTTATTGATCACAAACCCCTTTATCTTTCAGATATAACTCTAGCTATCTGGAAGTTACCCTTCTCGTGTAACAGGGCGAAGTAATTTTGACTGTGTTTTACCTGTCTCATTTTAACGCATCTTATCCACAATTGTATTTCCGTCTCGCTCACGTGGTGATATTTAAGATGTATAACACCGTCTGACAGGAAATCTTCTCCGTATTTGCCGAAACTCTGTTCACCGTCCACAAATTCATTTATCAATAAAACGGTGACATTTAACCCCTTCAAGAAGCCATAGAATTGAAAGAGCTCTTTTCTAGGATTTTTGAGGTCCGCGAGAGAATACAGAGCGGACATAGAATCGATAGCGATCACATCGAATCCCTCGTCTATCCTCTTCCTGATGTAGTTCTCTAAAATGTTTATCCAATTCTTGGTCCTATCGACCCCACTTTTAATAAGTCGTAATTTTGATACATCAGCGATCAGTATCTTGTTATGATCCCACCCTTCAAGTCCAAGTCCTCCTGCGGTTTCCATCAAGCTCTCTTTGGACTCCTCGAGGGAGATATAAACGCCCTTGATTCCCTCCTTATTTGCGTTGTTTATCATGCTGTTCAAAGTGATGCTGGATTTGTATGTCCCCGGTCCACCGCAGACCAGTACGATGTGCCCTTTAGGAATCCCTCCTTTCAACATGTTATCGAATCCGATGATATGAGTTTTTATCCTTTCCTTCTCATTCACCATTTTATCACTGTACTACGTTAAAAGGAAACAGATGTTATTAACCTTTTTCTTCTAAACGCATGCCGTGTTTAGACGGTTTGAATGTGTATGGTTCTCCCCCGCGTTTTTCGATTATATCGGCCACCTTCTCTGGCTTATCGGTTAAAGAGATCATGGCCCCGCCACCGCCGGCCCCGGTTAGTTTTGATCCGTATGAGTGTTTCCTAGTAGCTCTCACCAACGATTCTAATCTTGGGTGGCTGACGCCTAAGATCCTCAGTAATTTGTGATTCTTGTTCATCAAACGACCGACCTCCTCTAGATCCCCATTATTGAGCGCTTTTTTACCTTTGAGAACAACCATCCCTATCTCATCGATTACCTCTTTTGCAAAATTATTGGCATTGTAAAATTCTCCGACCATCTTTACCAGTGGACCCGTGGGAGCGTGGATTCCAGTATGCCCGATCACAAGTTTCATATCGGGGAGATCCATATGGTGTATATTCCATAATTTATCTCCTTTAGAAATGGACCAAAGTAGGTTCTTTTCCTCTCTATCCGAAATAAATATCGCCCTACCGTGCACCGATGTAGAAGTATCTATCGGGCTCGCGCTACCCTGGACATCGTACTCAACATCGAAAGCTTCTTCAGCTATTGTTTCGTTTTCCGTATCCTCTTCTTTCAAAGCATGTAGAGAACCAAGGAGTGAAACTGTCAATGCAGCAGATGATCCCATCCCTGCACCGCTGGGCAGGTCACTTTCAGTAGTGACGGATAGCGGTTTTTTGATATTTGTTTTCTCGATGGCTCTGACCAAAAATGGCTGTTTTTCTTCATCTAATTCCATATGATTGATCGTTGTTTTCTTATCTCCCCAAGACATTATGGATGATATCCTTTTGTTCACAGACAGTGCTATGGCTGGTTTGCCGTAAACAACTGCATGTTCACCGAATAGGATGACCTTACCTGGGGCTGAACAGCATACCATCGTAAACCGCATAAATACTTAGGTACTTATAAATTCTCACGATTATAGATAGCTGAATTCGACGGCCATCTTTCTCAGACGTTCAACCCTTCTCTCCATGGGAGGATGAGTAGCAAACAGGTTGACGAACATACTCTTCTTGAACGGGTTAACTATGAATAGAGAAGCAGAGGCAGGACTGCCTTTTTTGATTGGATTCTTCTTATTTTGGTGATGTAATTTCTCCAAAGCATCCGCCAGAGCGTTCGGGTTCTTGCAGATCTTCGCACCTTCCTCATCTGCTAGATACTCCCTCTTCCTCGATATAGCCAATTTAATCAAGATCGCACCGATGGGTGCTAAGACCATAACGACCAAAAATATGGGATTTATCCTTCTCCTGCTGAAAAACATGTTCCACCATACCATCCGGGCGGCGAAGGTGATGGCTCCAGCCAGCGTTGCAGCGATGCTCATTATCAGCATGTCCTTGTCTTTGATGTGAGCCACTTCGTGGGAGAACACGCCTTTCAATTCATCGTCATCGAGAAGCTGTAAAAGAGATGGGCTGGCTGCCACAACAGCGTTCTCCTCGTTCCTACCCGTCGCGAATGCATTGGGCACCCCCATGGGAACTATAGCGACCTTGGGCATGGGTATATCGGCTTCGTAGGCGACTTCTTTGACTATATTGAAGAGCCGAGGGTTATCTTTTTCTTCGATCATCTGGGCACCGTATCTTTTTAAGATGATCTTATGGCTGTAAAAGTAAGCTACGAAATTCATCACACCGGCTATTGCCAGGAATACTATTATCCCCATCATCCAGTTTCCAAAGAAGAATTCACCGACTAGAAATCCTATGACTGCGAAAAGCAGGATCATGAAGGTGAACATACCCGATATCTTCGCGATGTGACCCATTGGATATAACTCACACCAAGAGGTTAATAAAGATTTTGTTTTTAGTAATCGAGGCCTCACTCAAAAATATTATAATACTTTATGTACCTACCATAGTTCGTGGACAGAGAGGCAAAGACAAAGCACTTCCTATCGAGGGTATTAAGAGAACATTACAACAACGTAGAACCCATTCTACCTCCCAGATTCACCATGAGAGAGTATGCGTTCATCTACATGGGGGGTAGCGGTATGCATCGACCCGTAGCCTTCGATACGAAAAAGGAAGTGATCTCGTTTCTACGTAAGAAGACACCGATCCATTCATACTATTCTACCGCTTACTACTCCAACCCGTATGCACCTATGAAAGACAAAGACTGGCTCGGAGCGGACCTGGTGTTCGACCTGGACGCGGATCACCTACCCGGTGGAGAGGAATTAGGTTATGTAGAGCAGTTGAAACTGGTCAGGAAGAAAACAAAACTGCTCATAGACGATTTCTTACTCGATGATTTCGGGTTCGATGAAGATGATATAACCATCAATTTCTCGGGACACAGGGGCTACCACATCCACGTTAGAAGAAAGGACGTGCTCCCGATGTCCAGGCAGGCCAGGAGAGAGATAGTGGATTATATCACGGGAAAAGGCCTCGACCACGATGTGATCCTCCCGAAAAAAGTGCTCGAGGTTGACAGATTCCAGGAATTCTCTACAAGAGCGGAGAGCCCGGAATTACCCCCCGAGGAAGAGGGTGGATGGAGGAAGAGAACACGGAAGCTGACCATACAATTATTGAAGAGGTGGTCTTCTCTACCTGAAGGTCGGGTGCTGGAAGAGATGATGCAAAAACACGGTATCGGCAAGAAGACCGCTCAGGGGCTTTACAAACACCTTTTTACAGAGGGCAAATGGAGACTAGTCGTCGACGAAGGGATCCTTGACATCTTTCCGGAAAAATCCAAGGTGAAAGTGGACACCTTCGAGAAGATCATAGAGGGCATAATCGACGAACACAACATCCAGGAGGTCGGTGAGGACATCGTAGGGACGACAGACGAACCCGTCACCGGTGATACCAAGAGACTGATAAGACTGCAGAACTCGATCCATGCTGGATCCTTCTTGACCGTAGTCACCATACCCTTGGATGAACTGGGAGAGTTCGATCCACTAGAGAAAGCGATCCCGACTTATCTATCAGATAAACAATACCGGTTATCTTTTGACAGAATGCCAAATACTGATTCTATACAGATAGGAGACAAAGAATTCGAGTTCGGAGATGAGATGGAAGTGCCTGAGTACGCCGTTCCCTTCTTGATCTCCAAGTTCAAAGCGAAACTTCTATAAATGAACAAATATATAGATGTACTGAAAGGAAATACCTAGTAGGGAATTCAATGGATGATGAATACAGCAGATTGGAAGGTGCGTACCAAATCGAGAGGGTAAAAAGACTGGCTAAACTAGCTTTTATACCCCAATCGATAGCCATTGTGATAATCTTCTCACTTTTCCTTTATCTGAGCGGTGCACAATTTAAACCGTTTTATCTGCCCCTATTTTTCCCTCTAGTGATCGTATTCCTATGGCTGCTGGTCCTTGCCATAGAGTCATTTGCCTTCAGACTGCTGGAGATAAGATACCGTAAGAGTGAAAGTGCCAAGTTTATCATGGCCCAGCACTCCATGAAGAAGGCCTACACGATAATAATCATATCCGTAATCATACTCGGTCTCACTGCCACACCGTTTCTTTCACAACAGATCGAAAAAAACACTTCCTCCAGTAATGAAGTAGATGTCTTTGATACGGAAGATAAAACCATCTATTTCGTGTCCCGTGGAAGATTCAATTTCATATTCACGGATCAGATAAACGTGAGAGTACTAGACGCTAGAAACCTGAGTCACCTAGAGCTGGCGGAAGTAACCGTGAAGATACTATCGATAGAAGATTACGAGGCCAATAGGACGGACCTGTATCTAAACCGGGGAGTCAATAAACCGAAGAAAGCAGAATATCAAAACGCATTTGAATACGATATGCCAGACCCACGTGTAAAATTCGGGGAATACTACGTGGTCATGAATACGACTCACAACGTCACGGTTGAGTACGAGATAACCACCGATCTACCTTTGAACAGGACCTATCCTTACTCCCTGCTTTCGTTGGGATTCATCGTCGCATATTCAGTGTGGGTTTACATAATGTACCCGATAAAGAAAAAATACTCCGGTGAAGGTATCTACGAGTGAATTTCAGAGGGCACAGCACACATCTTTTCTTACGATATCGTATCTTGATTCAGCCCATCTTCTCGTTTTCAGAGATGGATTGACTATGCCTGAGACTCCTCTTTTTATGGATTGGATCTCCAAATTCGCTCTACCCTTCTCCCGCATACACCCCAACACTATATCTGCTTCGCTAACTTCTAGAGCATGGTCCAGAACGAGTAGAAAATCATCCGTTCTCACACTGCGGCCATAATCTGAAGGTATTAGAGAGTTCAGTATTATCTTCTCAGCGTCTCTGACATGATCGACCCCTTCCATTTCACCCTGGACCCCCTTTCCACCTAGACCTACGGTTATGTGAGGGACGGTATGGAAACCGCTGTCGGTGAGCTTATTGTAACCTTCATAGTAATCTTCTGGTGTCCGATCTAGTCCGTACACGTTTTTGATAACCTCTCGGGACCCGATGACGTCGTAGGAAACGACATCTATATTCGTTCTGCTCAGTTCCTCTACCATCTTATCGTCGGGCAGTCCAGTGTGAATATTGATCTTAAGAGATGTTTCTTTCTTGATTTTTTTTATGATGTCATAATAACCTTCCAAAGGCACCTCCCCCGCTTCATCACACCCACCGCTGAGAAGAAAACCCAGATGACCTTTATCATCCAATTTTATAGCCAGGTCATAAAGTTTCTCCGGTGTATCTACGTTCTCCATCCCTTTGAGATATTCACCCTTACAGTGAGGGCAGCGAAGTGAACACCTTTCACCGGTAACCGAGAGGCTTGGGAATCTCCTTCCAGGGAAGTAGAAGATCATGCTTTCACTTCTCCCTAAATTTGATCAATATTGCAAGAGAAGCGATAATTACAGCAGCAACAACGAATGGGGCCATCGTCCAGAAAAGGGATTTTATCTTGTCCTCTTGGCTTTTTTCGTTGATGGCATATAACCTTCCTTCCCCGGAGCCGACATAGACGGTCCCGTCCTCACCCAGGGCGGGTGAAGATAGTACCTTACCTTTGACGTTCACCTTCCATTCAAGCTCGCCGTCTGGTGTCAGCACGTATATATTCGAATCGTCAGAACCGAAGATGATCATGCTGTTCTTATCTATTAGGGGAGTAGACCTCACCATGTTGGCCGTTTCGTATTTCCACTTCAAAGATCCGTCGGGATTCAATGCATACAAGTTACGGTCCCAGGAACCGATGTATATCACTCCGTTTCTATCGATGGAAGGCGAAGACTCGATATAGCTTTCGGTTTCATACGCCCAGAGTTCATCTCCATCTTCACTCAATGCGTGCACTATTCCTTCCCACGTGCCGAAGTATATGCATCCGTTATCGTCGACTGCAGGGGTCGACTGGATCTCACTATCACAGGAGTAGCTCCACTTGACCGTTCCATTGGAATCGAATGCGTATAGCTCTCCACCTTTATTGCCTATGTAGACCGTACCGTCTTCGCTGATCACTGGTGAAGAAATAATACTGCTCCCCGTATCATACTTCCACTCCAGTCCGAATGAATCGTTTAATTTGTAGAAATGTCCGTCCGTACTTCCGAAATACAAGTTACCTCCAGGATCCAGGATGGGTGAAGAATCAATCTTCTCGTCAGTAGAATAATTGTATATCATATATCCATCTTCACTTACAGCGTACATCCGTTTGCTGGAAGAACCGATATAGATCGTGCCGTCTGGTCCGATACAGGCAGAACTTCTTGAGCTGGCATCATCCCCGAAGAAATTACTAGGTGTCTCGCCGATCTTCTGTGTCCATTTGATATCTCCATCCGGTGTGACGGCATACAGCTTGTTGGTATCCGCCCCGATGTATATAGTGCCATCAGCCCCGATCGATGGAGAAGAAGTGACCTTGTATCGGTTGATAAATAGATTCCATTTGATCTCACGACCGTTTTTGGATACCTCCTGTTCGCTCCTGCCGGTCCGTCCCGGGTCACCTTTGTAGCAGGGCCAGGCCGAATCAGCTAGGTCACCGTCATCGGATCTCACAGTTCCTAAAAGGGTGACATCAAAGAAGAGCATGACAAAGATAAGGATGGTTATATAGTGCGTGGACCGCTTATTGATTTCCATCAAGTTGAAAACAACAAAGTGGCGTATTTACTTTTTATCCTTTTTTGCAAAACTTTCTTATAACAACTTGCCCTAAATGAACAACTAGGTGTAAACCTGGATAAGAAAACAGTCCTCGGCATAGCCGTGATACTTTTGATATTCGCTTCCTGGGCGGTTGGCAACCTCTTGTACACGCTGCCGCATATATACGGAGGAGGCGAAGACGAGTACCCGGAGTTCAACCAGGGGAGCGAAGTATCCGGTGAGGGAGTGGTCCTGGACGCCGATATAATCAGATACATCTATTACATCTTTATCGGGACTCTGATAATATTATCAGCTTTGGCAGTCATCGTTGCATACATAGAAAAGGATAAGGGAATGGCGGTAAAGTTATTGGCTACAATAATAGGTACTGGAGTGGGGATGCTGATATTCGTTTTTATTTTTTCTTCCATGCAAACTCCAGAATCCGGTGGAATAGCTGATCCTTTGACGGGAAATGGTGGTACGGGATTCACGATACCTATCATAGGGCAGTCCATCGGTGGGGTTATCATCGTCCTGGTCGGGCTGGGGTTGGTCGGTGTTCTTGTTTACTACAAACTCAACAACTATCTCTACGACAAGATGGAACTGGGCGAGGAAGAGGACATCAGGGATGAGATATCGTCCACCGTAGAGAAGACCGTGGACGAGCTGTACAAGGGAAAGGACGTTAGGTCCACTGTTATACGCTGTTATCAATCCATGTGCCGTGTACTGGAAGACACGGGCGTGGAGCAGGATGACTTCATGACACCCAGGGAGTTCGAGATAACCGCCGTGAAAAGATTGGAAGTCAGAAAGGATACCTTGGTGACACTCACATCCATGTTCGAAGAGGCCAGGTACAGTACACACGAGCTGGGCAACCGGGAAAGGGAGAGAGCCATGAAAAGCTTGAACGCTCTGAGGGACGAGCTGGGAGGAGGTGTACATGGAGCGGATTGAAAAGGAATACAAGAGGGAGAGAGAGGGCTTCGAGAACGTCTTCAAGTTCGTGACCATACTGATGGTATTCATGCTGATCATCTTCATACCCTGGTCACCCTATTCAGGCATGCTCAGGTGGACAATCAGCATCTTTTCTTTAGGGATCATCGCGAGCATCCTCACTCTCTTGATGTACCGTCAATCACAGCCATTGAAGAGCTGGAAGCGCGAGAACGAGTTGAACATGCAGGTCGGCTCCAAGCTGGGTAAAACCTCGGAACTGGTCCAGAGGGCGTTCAAGGGATACGACGCCAGCCAGGCTCTTTTAGAGGAGAGGTTGAAAGACCACATCATCGAGAGCTTGAAGCAGAACAGAGGGCTTTCCCCGGATGAGATAGAAGAGCTCATGAATGACACGGACAAATTGAAAAAGGAGATCGGTGACGAAGACATATACGAGTTCCTCAAGACCAGCAAGGACTTCAGAGACGCTGGTGGAGCCGCTAGACTTTTCTCGGACAGAGCGAGAGAGACTCCACAGGATTACAAGAAGAGGATCGAGAGGGTGATGGAGAAGATGGAGGAATTGGGATGAATAAATACACAAAACTCTCTTATATAACAAATAACCTTATTTAATTAGGTGAATTAGTACGAGTAGAAAGACCATAGTCTTGATTGGTATACTCCTCCTGCTCTTGACCTGTTGGGCTATAGGGAATCTGCTTAATGCATATCCCTATGTTTTTACCGGTGGTGAAAAGAGTCCGGATCTGATAGCACCCGCCTCCGAATCGGAGGGATCAGATGTTGTAAAATTCCCTTTCAAGATGGCTTATTATCTTTTCATATCGAGTTTGATTGTCGCTTCGGTGGCCGCTGTTTACGAGTTTACCAGGGGTGAAGAAGGTTCTACGGAGATGGGCGTAAAATTGTTAGGTTTGGTCATCGGAGGTGTGGTCTTCTACATTACCCTAAGGATAATATTGATGGTAAATGCACCCAACTCTGTATTCCGAGAATACAACGTCTACGATCTACCCGACTTGAGTGTGCCAGCAATATTGATCCCCATTGTCATCTTTGTATTGATAATATACATCTTCATCTTCAAAAAGGCGGATACATATGTTATTGATAAATGGGTGACCGTTAGAGATGAACAGGGGGATGATTTAAAAGAAAAGATCACTTCAAACGTTGATGAAACTATCTAGGCACTTTACGACGGGGATGACGTGCGCTCAACCATTATCAGATGTTATCAGCGGATGTGTAACACATTGGAGGATAAAGGTCTAAAAGATAACGATTCCATGACCCCACGTGAATTTAGAAGAATTGCAGGGAATAGATTGAAGATCGCAGAATCAACCATCTATAATATGACCAAACTGTTCGAAGAAGCTAGGTACAGCGTTCATGAATTAGGGGGTGAAGATAGAGAGAGGGCGTTGAAGGACTTGAAAGCTCTCAAGGCAGTAGTAGAATGTGAAAATGATGAAAACAGAAGAAGATGAATATAAACACGGAGTATCATATTGGACCTCTACCGACGAAGGTTTCCGCAGCCGAGCACTTTGGGCGCCTCTGAAGGAAAAGATGGAGGACTTCGATAGCATTTTTTCATTTATCGCATTCATCCAGATCGTTTTACTACTTCTTTTATTGCCATGGATAAGATACAGCGGTGCTTTGAGATGGATGGTCATCTTATTGGGGTTAGGGATCGTGGTCTCTCTATTATTGAGAGTTTTCCATAAGAGGAGTATACCACTCATAAACTGGAGGAATAAAAACGAGTTAAACATGCCAGTCGGTTCGAAGTTGAAGGAAACTTCTGACCTGGTTAGGAGATCTTCCGAGGGACTGGAGACAAGTCAAGCTTTGTTGGAGGAGAGGATCAGGGATGATTTTATCGAGAAGATGAAACAGGAAAGAGGGATATCGGATGGGGGAGCAAAGTATTTGTTAGAAGATCAAGATAGATTACGTAAGTTTGTGAACGATGATGTGATCACTGATTTTCTACTACATTGTAAGGATTTCAGGGAGACTGGCGGGACCATAAAATTATTTTCCAATGTTCAAAAGAATAATAAATCTGATGAGAGTTATGGGAGAAGGATAGAAAAAGTAGTGGATAGAATGGAGGAATGGAGTTGAAGATATGAATAACTCCGTCTTTTTGAGTATATCGTCAATATTATATATATATATCCTAATGGGCAATAAATATAAATAATGTCGATATATACTTTATTCTACAGGTGAGATATATATGAACATAAGAAAGATAGGGCCATCACTGTTAGTGATAGGTTTATTGGTTTTTAGTGGGTTGGCTATTTTGCCAGCTACGGTAACACGAGCGGAACAAGGACAACCGGATTTGGTAGTAAAGAATATTGGTTGGGTCTTCCCTGTTAAAGAGGGCGAAGAATTACCGGTGACTGTATATGTAGAAAATGTAGGAGATGCGGATGTAGATGATGCATTTTGGCTTGAGGTAGAATACTCAGACACGTTCGGTTTTTGGCAAGAACCTACGGAAAGGTTTGATATATGGGTTGAACCACCGATAAAAGCAGGAGAGATCAAGGGAGTTGAATTCACGACTACAGCCCTTGAAACACATCAAGTAGATTTTGAAGCCTTTTTGGATACTACCGAGGTTATAACGGAATCAAACGAAGAAAACAATAAAGGTCATCTTGGTGTTCTTTCAATCGAGGTGCCTCCAGGAACAACAGCAACAGGATCAGTTCACGTCCGAAATGAAGGTCTTACTTCAGATACATTTACTATCGAAGCAGATGAATCCACCTTACCCGAAGGATGGGAATTATCAGGTGGAATACCCCCCACTCAAGTAACTGCACAACCGGGAGAAAATGTAGCATTATCGGAAACTTTAATCGTTCCAGAGGATACCATAATGAACCCTGCGATCAGGTTTAATGCTACAAGACAGAGTGACGGAGAAGAACAGGAGGTATACCTTCAAGTCCAAACTACTCCAGAGATGGGGTTCTCATTTAATCCATATATAGACGAATTCTCTGTGTGGGTTGTAGATTCAGCTGACACTGAAGTTAGTATCACTTCTGAGATAATATCTGAATTTGGACCTATTAGCGTTACAGAATACACCGCCACAAATACCAATGGAAATTACCTTGGAGTTACAGTGAATAGGATCAAAACTAGGCATCTAAACATGTACGAAATAACAGAATTGGATTACAACGGAGAGATAACAATTACACCCGATGATAACCGATTTATTACAACATTTAATGTGAAAAACGACGAACTTAAGCACTACCACCAAAAGATGATATCTAACCCTGAAACAGCTTTTAATACTAGATTCAATATAAGAGATGAACTAACGACTATAGAAGGCACACTAAATGGTGAAAGAGTGACACTTACTTTAGATGATTTTCATGGATTAGGAGCTAGGATAACAAATGGACAGATATATCCATTAAGGTTAGATACTAGGGATACTACAACCCCATGCTGTACTAATCAACTGTGTATCACTGGAGCACTATGTCGACTCGTTTACACATAAAAACCTTTCTTTTATTTTATTAACCTTAGGTACATCATAGATTTATTCGGGTAAGGAATAAATTCGAAAAGATAAAAAAGCAGAAAGACGTTGTTTAACATGGTCCGCAATACAATTTATACAAATAGGGAAGAGATGCTTGATGGAAAAAGATAAAAAAGATGAGGACGGGATATTACAACATTTCTATGTGTCTGGAGTGGAGCCATTTAAATATGGAAAACTTGATGTTGACAGAGAGATAGCAAAAGAAAATATGGATAGATACAACTATGAAAGATTAACACATTACTATGACAGTATTTTTACCTACATTGTGATATTTTTATTTGCTCTTTTTGCACTCTTTATAATTTGGGTTCCCTACAGTGGTGCTGTAAGATGGTTGATTATTATACTAGCATTAGGTATTATTGCTTCACTTATACTTCGTAAAATAAGCAAAGAAAGTAAACCTATTATAGGATGGAAAAAAACATCTAAATTAAAACAAACCCAAAGTTCAGATTTTACAAAAACATCAAATCTGGTACAGAGAGCTTTTAAAGGGCTAGAAATCAGTCAAACCTTGTTAGAGCAAAGACTTAAAAATAATTTCATCGAGATGATGAAGCATGAAAGAGGATATTCTCCAGATTACATAGAGGAACTCCTCGAAGATCACGGTAAACTGAGAGAAGTTGTCGGTGACGACATCATCACCGAATTCCTTATAAATTGTAATAACTATAGGGAGCTTTGCAGGGGGAGCAAATCCCCATCTTCAAAAGTTTCCTACAAGGAAGATAAAGATTACCGAAAGAAAATAAAAGATTTGATAAATAGAATGGAGGACTGGAGTTGAAGATAGAAAAAGTTTCTAAGATAGGAAAAGGATTGATCAACGAAGTGAGTAAAACCATAGTGGGAAAGAAAAGAGTGCTGCGGAAGACGCTGGTAGGATTTTTAGCCAACGGACACATCCTCTTCGAGGACTTTCCCGGTCTAGCGAAAACGATGATGTCGAACTGTTTTGCCGACGCACTGGGCTGTGATTTCAAGAGGATCCAGTTCACCCCCGATCTACTGCCGGCCGATATAACCGGCTCTTTCATCTACGACAGGAACACCGGCGAGTTCAAGATGAGGAAGGGCCCCATATTCACGAACATACTGCTTGCGGACGAGATCAACAGAGCACCGCCGAAAACACAAGCCGCATTGCTGGAAGCCATGCAGGAGAAACAGACGACCATCGAAGGGGAGACACACAAGATGTCACCGCCTTTCATAGTCATAGCCACGCAGAACCCCATCGAGTACGAGGGAACGTATCCGCTGCCGGAAGCACAGGTGGACAGGTTCATGCTGCGCTTGGACGTCGGCTATCCGAGTCAGAAGGACGAGGTGGAGATACTTCGTAGAAGGAAGGATAGGAAGACCGACGAGGTGGAAACCAAAAAGCTGACCGACCCGAAAACGGTGCTGGAGATGCAGGAATCCGTTGAAGATGTCCATCTCGACGACGACATTAAGAACTACATCGTCAACATAGTGCAGATGACCAGGAAGCACAGCCAGGTGGAAGTAGGCTCCAGTCCAAGAGGCAGTCTGGCGCTCATGAAGGTCTCCATGGCGAACGCGGCGGTGATGGGCAGGGATTACGTCCTTCCCGACGACGTAAAATTCCTAGCCAAAGAAGCGCTCTCACACAGATTGGTCCTGAAGCCCAGCCCGGCGATCATGGGTGTCGACCCGGCAGATATAATCGATCAGATACTCAAAAAGGTGCCCGTCCCCAAAGTGAAGTAGATGAGAACCCTCTCTTCCTTTTACATAGCTGGATTCGCACTTTTGGCCGTTATCTTCGGCCTCCTGCTAAGAAGCTGGGTTCTGCTTGTTCTATCGATACCTTCGATATCAATACTGGTATTCGGCCTGCTCTACGCACCGCCGGATGAACTCGATATCGACATCAACAGGGAAGTGGAGGTTACCCAGGTCTATGAGGACGACGAAGTGGACATCATCACTTCGATTACGAACAACGGTGAGACCATAAAATATCTAGAAGTCCTGGACGAGATATCTCCCAGATTGGATGTGAGCCAGGGTACGAACCACAACATATTCGAGATCGGAGCGGGCGAGACCAAATCCATACATTACAAGATATGCTGTCCGGTGAGAGGTGAAGGCAAGGTCGGACCCATAAGATTGAGATACCGTGATCCATTCGAACTCTATACGCGGGAATGGAAGTCAGAGGAAACGATCAAATTGTCCATACTGCCCAAGATCGAAGACATCAAACGGGTCTATATCAGACCCAAGTACACAAAAAACTGGCTTGGCAATATACGCTCCGGTGCCATCGGGGTCGGCTCCGAGTTTTTCGCATTGAGAGAGTACCAGATGGGAGACGAGATGAAGAGGATAAACTGGAGGGCGACCGCCAGGTACACGCACCCGATAACCAACGAGTACGAGGGAGAGCAGAGCGCAGACGTGATCATCTTGATCGATGCGGGTATGGATTCCAACGTTGGTACCGTGGAGAGGAACACAAATAACGCTTCGATAAGGGCGGCGGCGAGCATGGCGGCTTCTATTTTAGAGGACAGGAACAGAGTGGGTATGGTGATACTGGGTGATTTCCTCAACTGGGTCTATCCCGGCTTCGGAAGGGACCAGTTCTACGAGATAATGGACAACCTATCCAATCCCAGCCAGGGCGGTCTTTGGGACCTCGAGGACGCGAAGTGGGTTATCAACAGGTTCTTCCCCTCTAAAAGTATGGTGATAATCGTGTCTCCTCTGGTTGACCCTAAGATCATGAAGACGGTGGTTGACCTGTGGAGGAACGAATACGACCTTTTGGTCGTGTCACCGTCTCCTCTGGCGATAGAGCTATCGGAACAGGATATCGAAGACCCTGTGGCTGAGAAGATATTGATGATGGAACGGAGGAACCTGATCAACAAGCTGTGGAAATACGCCATCGTGGTGGATTGGAATCCAAACGAACCATTGGAAGCGGCATTAGAGGTGGTGAGACGATACGAGATGAGAAAATAGATCTGAAGGATCAGGAGATAACCGCTCCGATAATCGTGATGTCGACCGCAGTTGTTACAGCACTGTTCACCTACCCTACTTCGTACTGGTTCCTACCAGTCATCGGAGGACTCGTCTCTATCTCGGGCGTATTTCTTAAGAAAAGGGTATTGAACAACCTGGGTATCATGGTGACCGGAGTCTCCTTCTACGTTTTGAACAGATACCTCGATTTTACCGATTTAAATCTAATAGTCATCTTGGGTGTGTTCTTCGCTCTCTACGCCAGTTGGAATCTAGCCAACAGGGAAGTCCTTGTGAGGAGTATCAAAAAAGATACCAGCGGAAAGAAAAGGAACAGGATGCTCAACGAGTTCAAGATCTCTTGGAACAAAAATCTGATCTTAAACCTGTTGCTGGCCTTCGCTATCTCATGGGGAGGCATCTACACGGCCAGATACAGCGCTTTAGATATAGAGCTCAACTCCATGAACGCCATACCGCTTTCCATATTCTTCGGTGTTCTGATATTCGCCATCATCTATGTTCTCATCGAGAAGCTTCCCGAGTACACCGATTAGTGATGTAAACTCTTATTATATAGAGAAGGGATTAACCACCATGGCAGTCGAAGGAAAAAGAAAGCGGTACATATCTTTCGTCATCGAAGGTGGGAGCACGGAGAGGAGGGGCATGATATCAGCCATAAGAAGAAATTTTTCAAGTAAGGAATACGAGGAGATCGAGCCGTGGTTGACCGTTTTCACCGGTGAGAAAGGTATAATCAGATGCGATCACAGGTACAAAGAGAGGGCTGTCGAGATTTTGAACGGCTTGGAAGTGGGAGGAGGAAAAGTCAAGACTCTGATCACAAGTGGGACTATCAAAAAAGCGAAGAAAAGCTTAGAAGAAGGGTGACTAGAGGGATGAATGAACCCGATGTAGTGATACTGGACGGATACGTAGACGAACCCGCACAGCTCGGTGTACCCCCCTACATTTCCACTGAACCCAGGATACTAGCTGGAGTGTGTGAAGAACTCGGCCTGGATTGGAAATATATCCCCGTCGATACGTACCGAAAAATTGGGCTACCTGACTCGAAAATCCTGTTGGTACACGGAGGTATCACCGTTCCAGGCACTTATCTGAGCGGGACACCCATGAGTCAAAGAGAAGCGGAAGAACTCGGTGAAACAGATGCTGAAACCTTTCTGGGGGGTCCCCTGGCTAGATATTCCGAAGTGTATGGATACGACCACTATTCAAGAAAAGATCTCGGAGCTTACTTTTACGACCTTTTGAACGGAAGATGTAACGACAGATGGGCGACCCTGGATGAGAGGAACCGCTGGTTGGATCTCGGCTCCGAAGTAGTCAAATTTCACCCCATGTTCCCGGATCCACTTATACCCGAGATCAGCACGTACAGGGGATGCGTCAGATACTTTACAGGCGGCTGTGCCTTCTGCTCCGAACCCGATTACGGGAAACCGGAATTCCGCGATCAGGGGGATATTATCGAAGAGATCCAGAAGATGTACGACCTGGGGATCCGACACTTCAGGCACGGAGGGCAGTCGTGTATATTCAGCTATAAAGCAGATGGTGTGGGCAGTTCCGAGACGCCAACACCCAGACCGGACGAGCTCGAAAAACTTCTCCGGGGTATAAGAGAAGCCTGCCCTGAGATAAAAGTCCTACACGTGGACAACGCCAACCCGGCTGTGATAGCCAACAACGAAGAACAGTCCATAGAGATTTTAAAACTGCTTGTAGAATACACCACATCCGGTAACGTGTTGGCTTTCGGAATGGAATCCGCCGATCCCGCGGTCATCGAGGTTAACAATCTGAACACCAAACCGGAAGAGGTGGAAAAAGCAGTCAAGATGGTTAACGAGATAGGGAGAGAGAGAGGTGAGAACGGCATGCCAAAGCTCCTGCCAGGCTTGAATTTCTTAGGCGGTTTGAAAGGTGAGAGCCCGAAGAGCTATTTGCTGAACTACGAATTTCTCGAAAAGATCCTTAACCAGGGACTTTTACTGAGAAGGATCAACATCCGCCAGGTTCTGTCCAGCGAGGAAAGATTCGAGTTAAAGTACAAGAAAGAATTCAGGCAGTTCAAGAAGAAGGTGAGGGAGGAGATCGACGGAGAGATGTTGACGCTGGTAGTTCCCAAGGGAACTGTCCTGAGGGATGTTTACATGGAGAAAAAAGAGGGGAGCATCACCTTTGGAAGACAGGTGGGCACTTACCCCCTGCTGATCGGTGTTGAATATCCACTGGAGTTGGGTAGATATTACGACGTGATCATAACCGACCACGGCTACAGGAGCGTTACGGGGATCCACCACCCGTTTTATCTGAACGAAGTCGGATACAGGGAACTTCAAGCTGTTCCAGGGATCGGAAAGAAAAGGGCGGCTGCCATCTTCAGAAAAAGACCCGAGGACAAAGAGGAACTGAGAAAGATCGTTGAGGATGACACGGTATTGGATACGATATTGTGTTTCACATCTTTTAAATGAGAAGCCAAAAATCTAATAGTCACCTAAACCATGATATATCGATGAAGTACGTACTGGACACCTCCGTGATACTCTCCGGAAAGGACATACCGCTCACAGACCCCATGTACATACCACCCGGAGTGCTGAAGGAGATCAAAAAAGGCGGTAGGTGGTTCAGGAAGTTGATGAACATGAAAGCCGTAGGCCTGAAAACGGTTACACCACCCGGGGCGGCGGTGATGGATGTTAGGCGGAGGGCAAAAAACACCGGAGACCTGATGAGATTGTCGGATACTGATATCGAAGTGATAGCCCTGGCGATCCATCTCGATGCAACGATACTCACCGACGATTACGCCATCCAAAACATGGCGAAAAGCCTTGGCATATCATATCAAGGTATCTCGCAAAAAGGGATCACAGAAGAGTACCGTTGGACATACAGGTGCACCAAGTGCGGTAGATGGTACAAAGAACCCACCGATGCCTGCTCGGTTTGTGGTGGGGAAGTCAAGACGGTCAGGCAGAGATGATCATCCCTGTTTCATATATTTAACGAAGTTGATCCAAGCCGGCTTCTGTTCGAATCCAAGCTTTTTGTTTATATACAACATACCCACGTTGGTCGAATCGTTCCACGTTTTTGTGTATGGACATCCCTTCTCTTTGGCATATTTGAGTGACTTAACTTTCAGAGCCGTAGCGATCCCCCTTCCACGGTACTCCTTGAGTACACCCGTTAGGCCGGTGTCCCAGTAGTCGGCTTCTTGATTTTTCCATAGGTTCGTCTCTCCGATGTATTCACCTTCGTGAACTGCGACGAGATACGCCTCTGAGATCAGATTGGGATTATCGTAGATCGATTTTTTAAACTCTTCCAAATCGACATCTGTGTGCTCTTCCGAACTTGGTATATCTCCCAAAAGGATATTGTGTAATCTATGCAGCTTTTTGTCCCTATCTGGATCGGATTCCAACTCGTTCAGTGATTTGATCTCTATGCCCTGCTCGGATACTTTTTTTAATAAATCATCGTATTCTTCCGGGTGGAACTTATCCAAGTAAAGGTGAGATTCCCAGTTCCTTCTATCCTCTTTGAATCCCCGGTGCTCCATGAATTCGATCCCCTCCTCGTTGTCCTCTTTTGCCTCCCCTCTGATAGTTATTGGATCGTACTCCTCTAGAACGTCCATGATGTATCGGTAAAGAGCCGATCCGATGCCCTGTTTTCTGTGTTCTGGAAGAACTACGATCTCGGCCCAAAACTTCTGGGGATGATAGAAGTGTGACGATTGATTGTGGACCCCCTCGGCAACGATCTCACCGTTTTGTTCATAAACGTATCTATCGAATATGATCTTGTCTTCCCTCTTGTCGTCCCATCTCTTCAATTCTTTTACGGAAATTTTGTATTCTGGATACACCGTGTTGTGCACGCTCACGATATCTTCGTAATCGTTTTCCGTGAAACTCCTTATATTGAATCCATCCTTTTCCATCGTAACACCTCAATTTATTATTGTCCACTAGTAATTAGGATTTAAATTTTTCTGGCTCTCCTTTTTGCTTGGATCATATATTCTCCGCCATCCGATTCCGTATTCAAGAATTCCCTCACCCTCTTTTCTATGTCCTCTAGGTGCTTCCTTCGATGTTCTTCATCTATGGGCTTCTCGCCCTGCAGTTTCTGCCCTCCCTCGTTGAATCCTTCGGGAAAGTACCAATCTTTGAACCACGTATAGCCGTTATCGAGCATCAAAGATCCAAGGCGTGTAACTTCCACTGGACATCCCCTGCTCAAGCATACCGCGGTTTCCCTGTCATTCTCGTATTCGACGAAGAGTTTCTCACCTGGACCGGAATTCCGTGATATCAATTCGATGACCTCTTTATCGAATCCGCTTCCGTAGAACTCGGGATCGATGGAGAAGAGCTCGACCCACCCTCTGTAGTAGGGCAGCTGACCTTCGTACACGCTCAGGATCAATACGGTTATATCCTCTGATATAGCCTTGTAGTAATTCTGACCTCTTATCCTCCCCTCTCCAGCTTCCACTATTTTAACTGGACTTCCACGAAAAACAAATTCAGCCCTCTCCAGTTCGGATATGATGTCATCCATGATTCTACTCCTTCTCCACCCATAGATGTATGATCTTGTCTCCAAAAACATCCATGGGATAGTACTCCTTTTTCCTAACTCTGAAATGAGTTAGCTTTTCTCTCATCTCCTTGAATGTGTAATAAGCGAAATAACGTGGATGCCCACCGTATGACCTCGGTTCCTCTTCCATCCCCTCTCCTTCACCTTCCTTGAAATTGAAGGAAAAGATACCCTTTTTACACAGCAACCTATGTATCTCGTCCAATGCTTTTTCTAGTTCTTCCTTCGGCAAATGATACAGCATCCCACTGCACCAGACTCCGTGAAAAGTTCTGGATGAAAAAGGTAATCTCCTAACGTCGGATTTAACTGGTTGTGATCCGTGAACGTTCTTTTCCACTATATCCAGCATCCCCTTTGACATATCGACGGAAAAGACCTCTGCATCTTGTTTTAATAAATACATGGAGTCTCTCCCGTCACCACACCCTATATCGACGATTTTTGGATTTGGATGATCTATGTAATTCAAAAATTTATTTAAAAACCGTCTCTCGACTACCCTGAATCCCTCCCTCAAGGTGTGACCGCAGTAGTCCTCCGCTATCCTATCGTATGTCTCGACGGTCTTCCTGACGGGGTCCATGTATTTTATCACTCATCTCTTTTTACAAATAATTATCTGTTTCTCCGATTCATCGGTGAATTCCGAGCGGTCGAAATTCCCGTACTTCTTCTCGATCTGGAAACCGTTGTATTTCAGCAGTGCGTTGATCTCCTTGGGAAATAATATCCGTATCTTCCACTCAACCTCCGTTTCCAGCTCTTCGTCGATATGGTAATACCATGTAAGGTGCTTCACCTGTTCCGCCGTGTCGTAATACGACCTCTCGGTGATAAGAACCTTCCCTCTGCCGTACGGGTCGTCGTAATCCGCCGCCGTGCGCTCCTCGTCCGGCTCCATCCTCAACCTGTTCATATCGGGATTGAATATCTGGAAGATGAACCTCCCGTGTTCGGCCAAGTGCTCTCGAACAGATGAAAAAAGAGCTTCGTATTCTTCATTTTCTATAAGATGCAGTATGGAGTTGATAGCTATGAATATAATGTTGAATTTTCTTCCCATGGAAAAATCCCTCATATCCCCTCTCACCAGGTCGATATCTATACCCTTCTTCAGCGCTTTGTTCCTAGTGAACTCCAGCATCTCCTGAGAGATATCCATTCCGGTGATATCGATATTCCTTTCAGCCATCGGTACGGTAACTCTACCCGTTCCACAAGCGAGCTCCAGTACAGGTTCTCCATATTCTTTTACGCAGTCCAAGTAGAAAGGGATATCCTCCTTCATGGTGTACATGGCATCGTAGTGTTTCGGGTCAAAATAGATCGAGGTGTGTTTATCCTTCATAATCAATAATATCGATTGACCCTAAAAAACTTTTTATCCTTCGGTTTACTTACCTACTCGGGTCGGCGGAGTTAGACCCCTAATCGGAGGACAAAATATGATCGATGTGATGGACATAGAAGATTTGGTTCCTGAAGAGTTCGCAGGCATCTGCGGTATCGCTACACCGATAATAATCTACCTCTTCATAGGGATCGCGATACTAGTGCACCCCGGTTTCAGTTGGTCGGATAATGCTATCAGCGATCTTGGAGCGTCAGATTACAATTACAGCAATATCCTCAATTTCGGTTTCATCGTCGGCGGGATCGCCGCGGTGATCTTCACCATGGGTATTTGGAGGTACGTTGAGACAAAAGCTGGAGTGCTTGGTACAACCTTATTCTTGGTCGGGATGATCTCGCTCATACTTCTAGGTGTGTTCCCCAAGGGGACCGAGCCTCACATGTACGTCACCATCTTATTCTATGCACTCGCCATAGGCGGAATGGTACTCATCGGAGCGGATCAACTGTGGGATTTCGTAGAGCCCATATGGGGCATCTTTATCTTGGCCACGGTGATATTGGCTGGAGCCGCTGTGTGGCTGGTGTATTCCATACCCTACGACCTTGGACCCGCTATTCCAGAATTCATAGGCTCTATACCTATAATGTTGTTCACCATGGTCATCGGAGCGAGGCTTTACTTCGAATGAATTTATTCTAGAACTTTGAGAGTCTCCCTCATGAAAGCGGGCAGGTCGGGAGGCATCCTAGATGAGACGAAGTTTCCGTCTACCACGACTTCTTCATCAACGTATTCCGCCCCTGCATTTTTCAGGTCGGTTGCCACGGATTTCCAGCAGGTCATCTTTTTCCCCTTGACTACTTCAGCCTCTATAAGAAGCTGTGCTCCGTGACATATAGACGCGATAACCAGTCCTTCTTTATCGGCTCTTTTCACCAGATCCACCATGGAATCCTTTATCCTCATCCTATCGGGAGCTCTTCCTCCCGGTACGACCATCACATCGTATTCACTAACATCCACATCATCTGCCGTCTTAGACGGTTTCATCTTCATACCGTGCTTGCTCTCGTAGGTGTCGTCATCAGATGAAACGAGGTCCACATCGTACCCCGCTTCCTGAAGTCGAAAGTAGGGATAGATCAACTCGGAGTCCTCGAACCCGTTCTCCAAAAGTACTATTCCTTTTGCCATCTTTTTCACCTGGAATTCAATCGAATAAATTGCAATATTAATCTTTCGGTCTTTGAATTGTATGGAAAGAAAAAGTATTTAAAAATCAAGAGATCAACATACTGTGGAGATAGAATATGACCATACTAAAACGGATCGAGTCCGAAGGACTGGCGCATTATTCTTACCTTATCGGAGATAGAAATCAAGCCGCAGTGATCGACCCGAGAAGGGACGTGGACCGATACGTCCAAATAGCTGCTCAAAACGGCATGACAATAACCGACGTCTTCGAGACCCATAGGAACGAAGATTATGTTATAGGTTCTCTTGAATTGAGGGAGCGGACCGGTGCCGCTATCTGGCATGCGGAGGAACAGCTCGATTACGGCTACGGCAAACTAGCCGTGGATGGTCAAGATTGGAAGATCGGCAGGTTGAGATTGGAAGCAGTCCACACACCTGGACACACTCTGGGAAGCAGGAGCTATATCCTCTACGACCCCGACGGTGAACCCTGGGTGATCTTCACAGGCGACGCTCTTTTCGCCGGAGATGTCGGCCGCATCGATTTCTACGGAGAAGACAGGTTAGAAGAGATGGCCGGTAAGCTTTACGATTCCATTTTCAACAAGATGTTGCCTCTGGGGGACGGTGTGCTCGTTTGTCCGGCCCATGGGGCCGGATCCGTCTGCGGAGAGAGTATAGCTGAAAGGACGTGGACAACGGTCGGGATCGAAAGGGACCGCAATCCCAAACTACAGGTTGACAGCGAAGAGGAATTCGCTGAAAAGACCGCGACCATGAGAGAGTATCCGCCCTACTTCGCCAAGATGGAAGAGCTGAATCAAGACGGACCCACCCTGCTTCATGAAACATCTCCCGTCAAATTCATGAGTCCACCAGAATTCGCTGAAAAAGCAAAGGATGCAGTCATACTGGATACCAGGAAGGAACTCGGTTTCGGAGCGGCACACATACCGGGAGCCGTATCGATCTGGTTAGACGGTGTTCCTAACTTCGCAGGTTGGTTCCTGCCGTACGATAAACCGATAATACTAGTGGATGAATCCGGAGACCCGTCGACCGCGGTAACGTATCTCGAGAGGATGGGGTACGACAACATCGAAGGATGCCTGGCGGGTGGTATGCTGGCTTGGCACATGTCCGGTAGAGAGAGCAGCTCGATTAATACGATATCAGTCCACGATCTATGCGGTATCCTCAACAGTGGAAAGGACCTTTGGATACTCGACGTGAGGAGTGACGGCGAACTGGAAGAGGACGGAGAGATAGAAGATGCACACCATATACACATAACTCAACTCATGGAGAACCTAGAAAATATACCTAAGGATGAAAAGATCTACATCTTCTGCGGCAGCGGATTGCGGTCCATGATAGCAGCCAGCTTGTTGAAAAGAGAGGGCTGGAAAGATCTAAACGTTATTTTGGGCGGTCTAGCGGGCTGGAGCTCTACAACCTGTCCAGTGGGATGATCTCCAGCGCCTTCAAAGCGCTCTTTTCCTTGTCCTTTATCTCCAGCATGAGGTCGAAATCGTAGTTCGAGGTGTCTTTTAGGAATGTGCGGAAGTGTTCTGGGTCTATACTCTCGGCGTGGGAGCCGCTTTTGCCTTCCTTCCTTTGACTGCTGTAATCCACCATGGGGAGTCCGTCTTTTATTTTCCAAGTACCCGTGAAGAGTTCAAACGCACTCTCGAGCGACTCCCCTTGATTGTTCAACTCGTGATGAAAACCATCGAATAAAACCGGTATGCCCGTTTCTTGATGGATATCAAGACAATCTTTCAAACAGTAGCTCTTGTCGTCGTTCTCGATAACCAATCTTCTTTTGATCTTCGGTTCTAACTCGCCGTATCTACTGATGAACCGCTCCTTGCTCTTCTCCTTGTCACCGTACACACCTCCCACGTGAAGCTGTATCTTTGCGTTAGTTCCTAGACCCATGGTGTTCAGGACATCCACGTGATAACCAAGTTCTTTCACCGCTCTCTCGTAAACATCCTCCTTGTTCGAATTCAGAACGATGAATTGATCCGGGTGCATGGAGATGCGGATATCGTTCTTCCTGATGTATTCGCCAACTTCCCAAAATTCGTCCTTGAAATATCCCTGCCAATCGAACTCGCACACCGGATGAGAGGCGAAAGGGACCAGATCCGACGTGATCCGGAAGAAGAAAAGCCCGTTTTCAACGTTGTATTGCAGAGTGTTCTTCAGACATTCCAGATTGTCAGATATCGTTTCCTTCAACCTTTCCTCGCTGTAGTTATTCAACCTGAAAGTTTTACTGGATGTGCATCCCAAGGTTCTGTTCAGGCAGGGATAACCGACTTTCATCACTTGTATCAAACATAAGGTCGGATAAAAGTTTTGATGTGACGGAGAGCGTAAACCAAATATACCGTTTGTTTCATACAGTGGTAAAAACCAGGAGAATCAGAGATGGGAAAATCTTCAGAGGGTTCCGTACACTTATTAGAGCGTAATAAGACTATTTTAACTGATAAAAAGATACTGTGTTTGGTGGACGGCGAACACTACCCCCCAGTCACCAAGTGGACGCTGGAAGAGATCCGACGATTGGATGGATTCATAGTATCACTGGTGTTCCTCGGTGGGACGGAAAAGGTGGAGAACGCCGTCGAAGAGCTGGGAGGCGATGATGCGGATCACGTAGTTTACATGGATAAAGGTGACGACTCACTGCCGCTGGACCTTCTCGAAAAAGCTATCCAAGAGACTGCGCCGAAGATCGTATTGGACCTTTCCGATGAACCGGTGGTGGACTACAGGAGAAGATTCAACCTGATCTGTAGAACACTCAAACACGGCGTCACGTACATGGGAGCGGACTTCGTCTACGACCCACCGAGAGAGGAGGACGTGCTCGAGAAGCCGAGTATTTCGATCATCGGGACGGGTAAACGGGTGGGAAAAACCTCCGTCGGTGTGACCGTCGCCCGGATCTTGAAAGAGAGGGATTTCGATCCCGTGGTGGTATGCATGGGTAGGGGAGGACCGCCGGAGCCTGATTACGTGGACACATCCAAGATGGAGATGTCTCCGGACACTCTGATATCGGTAGCCGAGAGAGGCGGACACGCTGCCTCGGATTACTGGGAAGACGCACTGCTCGGTGACGTCCCCACCGTTGGCTGCAGAAGGTGCGGCGGAGGGATGGCCGGAAATCCGTTCTCGTCCAACGTTTTGCAGGGAGCCCGGATGACGAACCGGATACCACAGAAGTTCGTGGTCATGGAGGGCTCGGGAGCTACTTTCCCTCCGGTAAAAACCGACAGGCGGATAGTGCTGGTGGGGGCTGGACAGCCCATAGAACATATCACGGGATACCTGGGGGAGTACCGTATACTCACTTCTCATCTCGCCATCGTCACCATGTGTGAAGAACCGGTCGCCGATGAGCCAAAAGTCGATGCAGTGTACAAAGGTATCAAGCGTATCAACCCGGATATCGATATTGCGCTGACCGTATTCAGACCCAAACCGCTGGGTGATATAAGAGGAAAGAAAGTCTTCATCGCGACGACCGCCAAGGGAGAGGTAGCCGATATAATCGAAAAAAGTGTGCGGGAAGACTACGACTGTGATGTGACCGGTATAACAACGCATCTCTCGAACAGACCGCTTCTAAGAAAGGATCTGAGGGAGGGACTAGCTGAGAGCGATGTCCTGCTCACCGAGATCAAAGCGGCTTCGATAGACGTAGCCGCCGTGACGGCAAAGAACCACGGCGTGGAGATAGTGTTCATGCACAACGAACCCGTGCTCGTCGGCGGTACCGTCGAAAACCTTGATAAGGCGGTAATCGATCTATGTAAAGAAGCAAAAAGGAGGCACACAGATGGTTGAAGTGATCAAAGGGGGCAAAACATATCCGTTCTCGAAAGGGATCCTGGCAAGGTCAATATCCAGCTTGGGTATCACCGTGGAAGAGGCCTATGAGATAGTCGAGAACATAATAGAAACGATAGAGAGTGAGGACATCGAAGAGATCCCATCCTTGAAGATCAAAGAGATGGTTTCCAAGGAATTGAAGTATCTCGATAGGAATGTTGAAGAAAGATACTATCGTGTCAGAAGGAAGATAAAGTACCTCGATCAGCCGCTGTTCATAATGATAGGAGGAGGACCTGGAGTAGGTAAGTCCAGCTTATCGGCCGAGATAGGGCATCGATTGGGTATCAACAGGGTCATCGGAACGGACACCATCAGAGAGATAATGCGTTCCATAATATCTCCGGAACTGATACCCACACTTCACGAATCCACGTTCATGGCATGTGATAAGCTGAGAACTCCCTTCGTGAGCAACAAGCTGATCTACGCCTTCGAACAGCAGGTCAGCCTTGTCAGCGAGGGACTCGTGGCGGTGATGAATCGAGGGCGCAAAGAGGGATTGAACATGGTTCTTAACGGAGTGCATATCGTACCCGGGTTCATCCAGACCGACAGGAAATCGTCCGCTCATACTTACCAATATGTTCTAGATGTACCGGATATAGAGCAGCATATACAGCACTTCCACTCACGGGAAGAGGGCAGCCTCAGAGATCCGAGTCGATACATAGATCGTATGGACAGGATCAGAGAGATACAAGATTACGTCGTGAGCATGGCTCTGAAGGGGGGTATACCCGTGATAGAAAATGTGGATTTCGAGAAAACCCTGAAGATAATATTAGATGATGTGATAACCGGATTAGAGGAGGATATAGAAGATGAATCATGATCTGCCCAACCTATACGAGCTAGATCTTCCGATAAGGAAGTTCGTGACTAAAAGATTGATCGGTATAGACTCGAACAGCACGGTAAAAGAAGCAGCCCAGAAGATGGTCGAATTCAACATCAGTTCTTTAGCGGTCATCGAAGATGAAGAGGTAATCGGATACTTTACAGACGGAGATATAAAGAGAAAGGTCGTGGCGAAGGGACGTACACCGGACATGCCCGTCACCGAGATAATGAACGAAGAACTCATAACCGCGGATATCACCGCTAAGATAAGAGACGTTCTAGAACTGATGTCCAAACAGAACATCAAACATATCTTGGTGGAAGAAAGGGGTAAGATAATCGGCATAATGACCCTGGGTGACCTCCTAGACCTGCAGAGACACTCTATGGAAACCCACATATCGAGGGAGTGAGATGAAGATAATCCACATATCGGACACGCATATCGATGGTGGAAGCGAATTCAACAGAGAGGTATTGGAGAAAGTACTTAAGGAGATAAACAGCGGTAAATACGATCTATTGATACACAGCGGAGACGTCACCCAGTGCGGTAGGTTATCCGAGTATCAGGAAGCCCAAAATTTTTTCCAAAAATTGGAGATACCGTATGTGGTTGTCCCGGGAAATCACGATGCGAGGAACGGAGGTATACACCTTTTCGAAGACTACATCGGTCCATCCACCGGTTTCAACGAGTTCGGTGATGCCGTAGTTATATACGTCAACAGCGCTATTGCCGACAGCAACAACGGAAGGGTCGGCATGGTAAAATTCGATTTTTTGGAGGAAGCGTTGAACGAGTTCAACGATAAACCGATCAAGGTGGTGGTGATACATCACCACACCTTACCGATACCCATGGCAGGGAGGGAAAGGAACATACTGTCCAACGCAGGGGATCTCCTCGATCTATTCATCAAATCTGACGTGGACCTTGTAATCTCCGGCCATCGACATTATCCCAACGTGTACAGAGTGGAAGACACGGTGGTGATCAATGCAGGAACGGTATCCTCTACGAAGACTAGATACGGTGATCTGAATTCATACAACATAATCGACATCGATGAGAGGGAGAAAAGCGTGACTACCAGGAGGGTGGACGGCAGGGAAAAACGGTTCGATTTTCCCCAGAAAACCAAACGGGTGTTCTCGCACTTCGGGAAAAGGGAGTGCCGCATCGCCCACGTATCCAATACATTTCTCTCTGATTCTAGAGTGTTCCTCACGAGGCATTTCAAGAACGCTATCAACACCATAAACAACCTGGATCCGGACGTGGTCGTCCACTGCGGAGGGATCGTCAGGGAAGGCATACCTCGGGATTATCAGGTCGCACAAGAGCGCTTATCTAGGATCTACGCCCCGGTGGTTTACACGCCGGCTGGACGTGACCTTAACTACCTCGGCTATCACTTGTTTTTCAAGTACTTCGGGAAACTGGATCAGACATGGTCCAACGACGACATCGTTCTGCAGGGGGTATCTTCTTCTCAGTACGATTCCCCCATCGGTGTAGTCGGCAAGACGGAAAGAACGGCCCTCCTCAGGGATCTCGAAGAGCACGACGAAGATTTTAAAGGGATCTTCCTTCATCACAGCCTTATTCCGATACCACACAGCAGGGAAAAGGGTCTTTTGGAGGACAGCGGAGACCTGTTGAGTGAGGTGGTGAACAAAGGTATAGATCTGGTGTTGACCGGTACCTCCTCTCACCCACACTGCCTGCGAGTGGAGAACACGATAATCGTTAACGCGAACTCGTTGAGCAGCATCTATCAAAGAAGCCAGCTGGGTAATTCTTTCAACCTCATCGATATCTACGAAAAAGTGGTAGCGGTGTATGAGATCAACAGTCTGTGGGGGACGAAGAGGTTATCCGGGCTTTGGCCCAGGGGATGAAGTCACGGTCAATCCATCATGAGATTTTTTAATCCCTGCTGGATGTTTTTCAACTTCTCCGCAGATACCGAATTATATACCGCCCATGATCTAGTGATCTCTCACCCTATCTAAATCATCTACGATTCGAGCCATCCCCTGGTGTACACGATGGAGAACACCCTGGAAACGCTCAGCCCTAAGAGAACGACGCCTAGATTCAAGAAAAGGAGGGATGGATGATCGTATATGAAATACACGGAAAGTGCTGCGATCCCGAACATGATAGCGATATCCGCATGCACCGTCTTACTCACCTTTTCTACCTCTTTTAACCTTTTGTTTTTTATGTCTTCGTTCAAGTCGGGACGATCATCTTCCATAGAGCTTATCAACCGGACCATCTCTTGGAGTGTTTCCCTCATCTTCACCTCGTCTACATCGATATTGAACTTGCTGAACATCATGATCCCCGGCTCCAATATCAAGCCGCCGAAATCCTCTCCGTTTTTCACCTTGAGACGGTGGATCTTGTTTGCCGCGTCTTTTGTGATCAACCGTTTTACCGCTTCTCGACTCTCTATGCTTTCGCTGCTGACAGCTAAGCCGTATTTCTTCAACCTTGGCACATCTAATCCTTCTAGATTTTCATCATCTTCGATGGTTTCCGGAGATGATATTACGATGTCTCCGCCCAGATCGATTTGACTCTCCACGGCATAGACGGTTTTTGAAAGTCTGGCACGTTTTCCTTTTTTACCCCTTACGGGGTGGATGTACACTTTCCTACCGTCTATGTTCCCTACGAGGTCGGGCATACCGTATGATATACCGAGTCCTTCCCGTCTTTCAAGGCCGCTGTTCTCTTCCGTCCCTTCGAATGCATCCCATACCTGTTTCCTAGCTCTGGCGCTGAACAAGATCTTGATAAAAGCTAGTAGCGCCAGAACGCTCAAAACGATGCCGCCAATGATCTCCAATACAGGTGAAGCCATCGTCGTTCCTCAGTAATCGTATCCTTTTATCTCTTCCGCACCGAATTCGACTCCCAGCCCCAGAGCGATCCTGTTGACGAAGTTGAAATAGCTGACGATAAGGTTCACGTTCAAGATGTCTTTGTCGGTGAGTCCAGCATCCCTTAGGTTTTCGATGTCATCCTCGGTCGTAGCGTCGGGTGAGGAAGTCAGTTTCCTCGCGTAATCGACCATGGCCCCTTCCTTTTCCCCGAGATCCACGCTCTCCGGCTCCTGGATCAACCTCTCGACCCTTTTATCGTCTCTCCAGTAATGATTCAAGGCTTCAGCGTGGTGGTTGATACAGTAGCTGCATCCGTTTGCGGCGGAGACGACGACGGCGATCATCTCGCACTGCGGCCTTTTTATCGTGGATGATTTGAACATGATCGACATGTAAAGGTCCATGTGTGCCTTCATGGCCTCCGGATTGAGCGAGTGCACCTTCATTATATTGGACAATTTACCCCTGGATGTGATTATTTCTTGGTAGATCTCCTTCAGTTCCCCCTCGGCTTCCGACTCTTCGACCTCTCTTATCCACGACATGGTCATGGATTTGGATTGTTGTATTATTAATTTATTGTTTTGTATATCGTGTAAAATGTGTTATCACGATGTTTGGAAGACCTATGTTAAGACGGTATCATCTCTTGGAATGTTCTGGACATATCTCGGTCGTCCCCTTACTTCCGCACAGATATCTCAGTAAAAAAGCTTAAAAACCATCAAAATATCTCTTCTGTACATAGGTGGTCAGAGTGGACGAAGAAGAGGAAAGGAAGATAAAAAGGCTGGTGGCGATGTGCGAGCTCGATGAATTGGACGTGCCGGAGGATCCAGAGGAAGACATAAGATACTATGAGAAGGTAAGAGAAGTCTACAGACAGTGCTGCGGCGGAGACGTGGATTTCGACACCGTGGAGAGGATCGTTACCATCGACGACACCTTCGATCTGTTGGCACAGGGATTGATCACTCCCGAGGAACTCAAGAAGTTGAATACTGAATGAGGGAATATACACGATCCAACTGGTATAATGATGAATATCGATTTAGATGAGTTAAAGGAAGAGAGGAAACGGAATTTCGAGGAGAGGCTGAAGTTCATCGATCTATATGTGGAGTGGTTGAAAAAGACCTCTAATGAGGAGTGGAGTAGTCAGCAGAAAGAGCTGATCGAAGGGTGAATTGTATTAGGATCAAAACCATCCAGCTTTTTCCATGGCATCCTTAGCTATCCGACCGCTGGGTCCGTCGCCCCTTGCCACCGTGACTGCCACATCGTCCAATGCGTCGAAGATCTCCGCTACGTTTTCGTGTGTGAATCCAGGGCACAGCATGATCGACTGAACTCCCTCGTTTTCCGCTTTGTCTTTTGCCACTTCCAGCGCCTCTTCCTGGTTCTTTACCAGGTGGATGTGTAGTTCGTACATGCCGGTGTCTATCTTGGCGTGGTGTTTCTCCTTTTCTGCGTCTGGTGTGAGTGCTATCAACATAGATATGAATTTCATGGGTATCGGTTCCACAGCGTCTTATGAATATAAAAATATTACATCAGCGTTTGAAGCCTTATTATATCTGTCCCGTTTAGCTCCACCCTGCACTTTTTAACCTTTCGATAGAATATGTTATTAAGTGCCTTCGATAATCACCCTCTAGATAACATGTCAGGAAACACAAAGGTAAAGATGGAAACGACGGAAGGGGATTTGGTAATAGAGCTTTTCGATGACGACGCTCCGGAGACCGTGGAGAATTTTCTCAAGTACGCCGAAGACGGCTTCTTTAAAGGACTCATATTCCACAGGGTCATCTCTAACTTCGTAGTGCAGGGCGGTGGGTTCAAGCCCGGTATGATACAGAAGGACACCACCTACGGACCCATAAAGAACGAGGCCAAGGAGAGCGGTCACAGGAACAAGAAAGGGACGGTCGCCATGGCTAGAACGAGTAAACCCCATTCAGCAACATCGCAGTTCTTCATCAACCTGAAGGAAAACGACGGATTGGACTGGGATAAAACGGGCGACGGCTGGGGCTACTGTGTGTTCGGAGAAGTCGTTGACGGTATGGACGTCGTGGAGAAGATAGGTGACGTGAACACATTGAAGGAGAGAGGACACGCCGACGTACCGTCCAAAGATATCAAGGTCAAAGGGGTCGAAGTGCTGTAAAAGGCGGGGCGGTGACGCGAGAGTTTGATGAGGAGATAATCACATGTCCTTGAAAACTATTTCAGGATCTCCCTTCACCGCGATCTTCTCCAGTTCTCTAAATCGATCCCAAGATATCCGTTCATCCACATTGGCGGTCAGTTTTCTTTCGTCATCTATTTGTTCATCGCTGAAGATAAGAGAGTAATCGGTATTCAGAGTACCGCTTTTCTCTCTGGGCGGATAGATGATGATCGCATAACTCCTTATTATACGGGGTTCTTTATTCTCTGCGATGGCTCTGATGTGGTCGTATGGTATCTTCTGTTTCATGGTCACGATGTTCCCCATACCTTTGACATAGACCAAGCCGTCGTTCTTCGCGTAGATTTTTTTCCAAAGCAGTCCATAGGCTAAAAAGAATATCCCCGTCAACTGCATAACGGAGAAAAATAAGAATGAAATGTAGGGTATCTCACCGGAAACCAAGTTCAAGGACCTCGATATGGAAGTAAAAGACCCAGAGAACATAATCGAAGACTACGATCTAAGCACAGAAGAATGGAACCGAGATATGTCCAATCTAGTAAATCGAGTTCCCAATAAAGACCAGATTCTACAATACATCAAAAGTAATATAGATTCCTCACACTAACCCCTCTTACTTCAGCATGTTCTCGTCGATCAATCCTCTCCTCAACAGCTCCTCCCTAGCTTTCTTCTCGTAATCGACTAGGTAATAGTAGCTTCCCTTCACACCCGCTCTCGTTTCGTACTTGCCCACGATCTCTTTATCCATCAAGTGTTTCAGAACGGTCCAAACATAGACCGTAAAACCGAACTTCTTCTGAAAAGTCGTAGGTCTAAATACGTACTCGTCTCTCCTCGCCCTCCTGTACATATATTCCAATATACACCTCCTATATTGTCCCATATGAACTCATTACAAATTATTTCGTAAGTTCTTTTTATATTTTTCTTAAGTATTCGAGTATTTTAAAGAACAAAAATGAACACCGTGGTCCAACTTCACCATCTCTCCACCATATCAACCCCTATAGGAGCCAAGAGTTGTACAAACAATATCAGCATCCAATAACCTCCCTGTACCACGTCGAAGTCGGCAGCGAAGAACTCCCACGAAGAGCTGAGTATAAAACTTCCGAATAGAAATTCGAAAACCACCGTCAAAACAACCCACAGCACACCGATCACCAAGAGGTCTTTGTCCTGAAAGATCATGTCCGTAACGTGCAGGAGAACGTAGGTCATCACCAAGATGAACACTATCAAGAGCACTACGGTCAGCAGCCTTGCGATATCCCTCTCGAACATCCCATCAAATACATTGTTCCTAACACCCACCAGGATGGAGGATGCTATACCGAAGGTAAACCATACGATGACCGCGTAGACGTACCCTTTGGCATCCATAACAACAAATAGGCAGAAATCTATAAAAAGATTTGTAAAGCTGTTAACGAGTTAATCCTTCTCCCGTTTTAAAAAGATACAAATAACTTGTTACGTTTGTATCCGTGAGTAGTTACAATGTCACCACGAAAAGTACCACCCCCTCCGCCGCCCCCGCCTCCGATAAAACCTTCGAAGAGCGACGATAGCATGAAGATCGTTATTGTAGTCCTTGTCGTTATCTTTATTTTTGTGATAGCAACGGTTCTTATCGCCGCCTTCATGTACATGAGTTTACCCACCGGCAGCACGACCGATCCCGTCGACGGTCGTTTGAACTACGAAGAGGACCCCTCGAACCCCGAGACGGGGAATGCCAGTTTCACGATCGTTCTGAACGACCCCCTTTCCATCGAAAAACAAGATATAGAATTGACGATCTTGAACACCGAGGGTCAAGAGGTTACTTCCGAAATAGATATCGAATGGATTTCCCAGGCTGGAACTCCGGAAGACGTACGCTCAGGCGACGAACTCCTGATATCATCCACCAACGACATCCGGGGATATCATGTCGGGATCTCCATAGACGGATATGCCGGGAGTATACACGGCAACGTCCCGTCAAGTTAACTCAGCCAGCGCTTTTTCCAGATCACACACCAGATCATCCACATCCTCGATCCCGACGGACAACCTCAGCAGATTTCCAGGTGTCTTCGTCCCCTCTCCCTCGATAGAAGACCTGTGCTCTACCAAACTCTCTACGCTACCCAAACTCGTAGCTCGTGTGAACACTTTCAAACCAGCGGCGACCTCGAAAGCTTCTTCCTCCCCACCCTTTACCTGAAACGAGAGCATGCCTCCGTACATCTCCATCTGTTTACGAGCTACATCATGACCGGGATGACTTTCCAGCCCTGGATAGTACACTCTCTCCACACTATCGTGCCCTTCCAAGAATTCAGCTATCCTCAGGGCGTTCTCACAGTGCCTTTCCATGCGTACGCCGAGCGTTTTGATGCCCCTACGCGTCAGCCAGCAGTCGAATGGAGACGGAGTCGCTCCTCCGTGTATCTGGATATCTCTTATCCGCTCGAACAGGGCACCATCTTCACCACAAATCACCGCTCCGCCGACCACGTCGCTGTGTCCTCCGAAGTACTTCGTAGTGGAGTAAACAACGAGATCCGCCCCTAACGCCAAAGGCCTCTGGATGACCGATGTGGACCAGGTGTTGTCCACCGCGGTTAGCACCCCCCTCTCACAGGCTATCTCACAGACCCCTTCTATATCAGTCACCTTCAAAAGCGGATTCGACGGTGTCTCGATCCAGATCAATTTAGTCTCGTCCCGTATCGCATCTTCCACACTCTCCGGATCCGTCATATCGACGTAGCTCGTCTCCATCCCCCATCTTTTCATCAACACGTCCAGCTGATGCACCGTTCCGTGGTACAAATCATCTGGTGCTAATACATGGTCACCGGGGCTTAGAGAACTAAAAACTGCCATGGCGGCGGATGAGCCGGATGAAAATGCAGCGCAATCTTCTCCACCCTCCAGCTCGAGCAGACATCTCTCCAAAGAATCTCTGTTTGGGTTGCCGCTCCTTCTATAAATATAGCCCTTGGGATAGCTGCCGTCCTTCTCCCTTTCGAAGGTGGTCGACAGGTGAATAGGAGGAACGATAGCTCTGGTCTCTTCGTCTAAATCGTGCCCTCCGTGGACGACTTTAGTTTCTTGAGAAACTTTCTCTTCATCTTTCATCATTTCCACACTCACACTACATAGGTATGAATACAGTCTATAATTTATTTTTCCTAGAATCCTTTTCTACACGGTTCACTCAAAGATATTCAGAACCGACCCGACTATCTCTGAAGGTTCGTCTACGACAAAATCCGCTTCAGCCGTCTCGTCTGAAGATCCGTAACCGTAACTCACCCCGATACTCGGTATCCCGGCTTTCTTCGCCGATGAAAAATCATGTCGTTTATCTCCCACCATCACTGCTTTCTCTTTTCCATAAGATCCCATCAGCCCCTCTATCGCGACTTTCTTGCTCTTCATCTGGCTCGAACTGACCCTTTCATCGAAGTAACCGGCGATATCAGTCACCTCGAGAACGTAGTCCACATAATCCTGACTCCCGTTGCTGCACACCGCCAATATAAAACCCCTCTCTTTCAGAACTTTTAACATTTTTTTAATCCCTGGAAATAGTTTCCCCATTTCTCCGATATATTTGTGTTCGTAGTACCACAGTTTCCCCCTAAATTCCTCGAATTTATCCCCACGTCCCCCGACGATCTTTTCGCAGAACACGGGGGTTCTCTCGCCGATTAAAGAAAGAATGGTGTCATCGTCCACTTCTTCCATGCCGATATCTCTGAGTGAATGCCTCACCGCCGGTATAACACTAGAACCTGTTTCAAACAGTGTACCGTCAAGATCGAAGATGACCAACATGTTTGAACAGATTCCACGCACGCTTAAAAAACCTCCGTTGATAAAAGTGAACTCCTTAAGAAGTTCATGGAGGAGCTATGACCTGAGTTCGTAGATGAGGGCTTTCTCATGGTCGGTTATTTCAAGCCCCAATTCCAAGGCCATGGCCTTTATCCGCTCCGACCCTGTCTTGATACCCAGGTACTCGTGTTCGCCGACTTCTACCAAATGCAGACCTTCCCATATCAGTTTTCTTACACCTCTGCCGCTACCACAGATGAAGGGTATGGTGATGATATCGTAGGGTTCGTACAGGTCGTAGAATGATAATGCATCCAATCCACCGTCGATAAAAAATCCAAAACACTTTTTCTTCTCAATCTCCCTCTTCACCAATTCTTTATCCATATCGTATGCGGTCCAATTCGGTATATAGAATCCCCCGTTCTCTCGGAACTCGTCTGATCCCCTGATCATCTCCCAGACCTCATCCATCCGGCTCTCCTCTACCATCTCGATGTTGCCTATCTTCGCCCCACGTCTTTCTCCTTCTTCCCGCCGCCACCTAAGTGAATACAGATCCACCACCTTTTCGAACCCGGCTTTCTCCGCCATGTGGATGCTCTCCACGTTACCTTTAGCCGTCATGAAACGGAGCACTTCGTAATCCTCCTCTTCCTCTAAAATATCACGTACCCCTTCTGCGATCTCACGACCGTAACCCTTTTTCTGATATTCAGGATGTACACGGAGCCCCTCCAACCAGATCACCTTCTCCGAATGTCTGGTGTACTTGTCCACACCCACTATTTTCCCCTTCAACACCCCTTTGTAGAATCCACCATCAGCCGCCCAATCGTCGAACACCTTCGGTATGTAATCGTGTCCCTCCCATATTTTCGAGCTGAGTTCGATTATCTCATCTTTGTCTTCTGGCTTCACTTTTTCTATCATTAACTCGGACATAATATCACTCTTTTGGGATGGAATTCCATATCTGGCCAATGATCAGAGGTACTAAACTGAACACGGTGACGATCAACCATCCATCGATCCCTGGATCCACCGTTTTTAACACCGTCGAGAGACCCGGAAGATATGTTGCGATCAAAAGCAGTCCGACACAGAGGAGTAGGGCTCCCCACACGTATTTATTGCGTACCACGGGATTGTGCAAGAAACTAGAGCCCCTTTCACGCATGTTGAAGACGTGCCACAGCTGAGCGAATGCCAATGTCAAGAAGGATACCGTAACCACCCTGTAGTTCACCTCTCCATCGATGAACATACCGAAACGCAAAGACGCCAGTAAAAAGGCTCCAAGTACACTGAAAGTGATCATTAATCCGTATGATGCTATGCCCTGCCAGTGCTCTCTTGTCAGAACCGGTTCACTCGGCCTTCTTGGTTCTTTCTCCATGATACCCTCATCACCTTTGTTCGCCCCTAAAGCGAAGGCGGGGAAGATGTCAGTCACGACGTTCAAAAAGAGTATCTGCAGCGGTAATATCGGCAGGGGTATGTCTATTGAAGTCGCCAACAGTATGACCAGCAGCTCGCTCAGATTACACGAAAGAAGATAGTAAACGAATGACCTGATGTTGTTGAATATTACCCTGCCCTGCTCCACCGCGTTGGTGATGGTCGCAAAATTATCATCTTGAAGGATCATGTCCGATGCTTCTTTCGCCACCTGTGTTCCCCGCCGTCCCATGGCAATTCCGATGTCGGCTTTCTTTAGTGCCGGGGCGTCGTTGACCCCGTCTCCAGTCATGGCGACCACCGAGTCGTTGTGTTGGTGCAGGTCTATCAAAAACAGCTTCTCCTCCGGGGACACCCTGGCGAATATCGATGACTCTACCATACGACCCCTCTCCTCTTCATCGAGTTCGTCCCATCCCTTGAGCTCGCTACCCTCGACTACGTCGGCACCCATACTTTCAACGAGCCCGACAGTGTACCCAATGTTCCTAGCCGTCGCGGCCTGGTCTCCCGTGACCATAACGACCTTGATACCCGCCATTTTGCACTTCTCTATAGCGCTTTTCACTTCTTTACGGGGAGGGTCCATGAGTCCGACGAGTCCCAAGAAAGTAAGATCTGTATAGGGCTCTTCATCCACGTTACCCACCTTCTTCTCGGCGAAGGCCAGTATGCGCAGTCCGTCCTGGGCTAACTCACTGTTCTTCCGCAGCCACTTCTCCTTTTCCTGATCGCCGAGATCCCTTTCTCCATGAGGCCCGATCACCCTTTCACTGCATCCTATAACCGCTTCGGGAGCGCCCTTGACGGCCACTAAAAATCCGTCGTTCATCTTGTGGAAAGTAGCCATCATCTTGGTGGATGTGTCGAAGGACATCTCTCTCTCCTCTGGATATTCATCCACCAATTCTTTCCTTTTTATACCGGCTTTCTCCCCGGCAACCAGCAGGGCGACCTCCATGGGGTCTCCCACGAAATCATCGCCCTCTTTCAAAGCGGCGTTGTTGCAGAAAACACCGACTTTGAGCATCTCTTCCAGATGTTTTACTTCAAGGGGATCGAAACTATCCCCGTCGGATTTGAACTCGCCTTCCCTCTCCATGCCGGTACCTGTTACATGGAAATCACCATCCTCCAATTCCAGCTTGGTGACCGTCATCTTGTTCTCCGTCAAGGTCCCCGTCTTATCAGTGCAGATCACGTTGGTCGAACCCAGGGTTTCCACCGCGGACAGCTTGTTGACTAAAGCGTTCCTTTTCGCCATCCTCATCATACCTCTGGCAAGCGCTACGGTTGCCACGATGGGTAACCCTTCCGGTACCGTTGCGACCGCTAGAGCGATCGAGGTCTCTATCATCAGGTAGAGGTCCTTACCCCTGACGATCCCGCTGACAGCTACTATACCTGCTATGACGAGCATGATGTAGACCAGCTTTTGACCTAGTTTTTCCAAACGTTTTTCCAGCGGCGTGACCTCCTCTTCTGCCTCCTCAACAAGAGTCGATATCTTGCCCAGCTCGGTATCCAATCCGGTGGTAACCACAACACCCTTTCCGGAACCCTTCGTCACCGCTGTTCCCTTGTAAGCCATGCAGGTTCTTTCTGCCATGGGGGCAGCCCTTTCGACGGTCTTGATGTCCTTGGATACCGGGACGGATTCTCCCGTGAGAGCAGATTCGTCCACGTGTAGATTGGACGCCTCGACCAAGCGCATATCAGCGGTTATTACATCACCCGCGTTAAGCAGGACGATATCCCCGGGCACTAGGTCGTCGGCCGGTACTTCCTTTACCTCCCCCCCTCTCAGCACTCTCACGTTCACCTTGGTCAACTTGTAAAGGGCTTCCATGGACCTTATCGCCCTCATCTCGGTGACGAAACCGATGATGGTGTTGATCACTATTACGGCGAGTATGGCGATACCTTCGATCACATGACCGAAAAGGAATGAAACCGATACTGCAACCGTCAAAAGTATCACCAATACGCTTTTGAACTGATCGATGAAAACAGATAAAGCGATCTTCCTCTCGGCCTTTTTCAATTCGTTAGGACCGTAAATTCTTTTTCTCCTTTCCTTTTCCTCTATGGAGAGACCTTCCCTGGGGTCGACTTTCATATTATTTAAGATCGCTCTGCCCCTCACGGCCCACGGTCGTTGGATCGTGATCAAATTATCTGAGTCTCTCTTACCTTTGGGATCCGCGCTCATCTAATATCTGACTACTGAATATACGGACGACTATAAATATTTTCACATCCCGGTTGGCCCCACACTCCCAACACGTTTTATATGATCTTCACAGGCGAATATCTGTTCGCACTCCTACGCCAATCGGTCTTACTGGGATCCGCTGTGAAGTTCTTTCATAATGTTTAGTGATTGGATACAGGATTGTTAGATGTTGACAATTTTGTTACGAAAATACAGTGATTTTTGTTAGGAACAGCGTAGGGGGCCAGCGCAGGAATAAATTCCTTCTCATCACTGATTTGGCAAAGGTTTATTTATGGTACGTATTCATATCTTGTTTGAACATGGTTGAAAATGTCAAAAGTATCTTGGAGAAGCATAAAGACGAGATAAAGGAAAGGTTTGGAGTTAAAAGCATCGGCCTCTTCGGTTCTTGTGCGAGAGGAGAGGAGGATGAGAAGAGTGATGTGGATGTGATAGTGGAGTTCGGAGAACCGAATTTCGACGATTTTATGGATCTGGTTTTTTACCTGGAAGACATCTTTGACCGTCCGGTAGATATACTTACTCCAGCCGGTTTGAAAGGTATAAGGATACCCGAAGTTAGCGAAGAAATTTCAAGGAGCGTAGTCTATGTCTAAAAGAGGTGATCCTGAATATCTTAAGGATATTTTGGAAGCTATTTACAGGATTCAAACTTTCATACAAGGTTTGGATCAGGAAGAACTTCTTAACGATCTGAAAACACAGGATGCAGTTCTCAGAAATCTGGAGATAATCGGTGAAGCGGTCAAGAACATATCTCCTAAATTAAAGGGAAAATATTCGGACGTAGATTGGAGGAAAATCGGTGGGATGAGAGATAAGATCATTCACTTGTATTTCGGGGTGAATTGGGATATCGTCTTGGACGTTGTTTATAATAAACTTCCGAAACTGGAAAAAAACATAGAGTCATGTCTTGAAGATCTAGAAGGATGAACCGATTTTAAATCGACATAGGTGATCATCAAATGCGGTGTTTTTTGGATTATGAACAGCGTCGGTTTTCATTATCAAGGACGTATGGTAGTTGATGGTTTATTAGAAAACTTAATAAAAGGATCAAATAGTAAGGAATTCTTACTTATCATGGTAAAATGACAAAGGTTATCAAAGTTACCAGCAAAGGACAAATAACACTCCCGGTTAAAACCAGAGAACGATTAGGAATAGATAAAGATAGTTTCATGGCTGTGGATGAGATCGGTGATTACGTTATACTAAAAAAGGTTGGACTAAAACTGAAAGAGATAAGTGATACTGTCAATAAAGAAGCAAGATCCAAGAAGATCACCAAAAAGGATATCGATAAAGGAAGCTAGGGATGAGGTTTGGGCAGAATGAAACGTCTTTTCATAGATGCAATATATTGGTGTCTGCTATAGTTTTCGATGGAAATGAGCTAGAGGTTATAATAAAAAAGTATAAAATCCGGTGATGAAATATTCACCTATTTACACAATACAGAATCGTGTTCACCAAAATACTTAATAGGAGAAAAAGGATAGTATAGGTGTAAATATGTCGGATATCAACGTAAAAATTCCTCGGAAGATATTGGATGAATTTCCAGAGGTTAAATGGTCCGAAGTTGCCGAAAAGGCGGTTATGGACGAATACAAAAGAAGAATCAGCATCAAGGTATTGGATGAACTTTTAGCTGAAAGCAAATTAAGTGATAAGGACATAGATAAATTAAGTGATAAAGTGGACCAGCAGGTTAGAAAGCGTATCCAAAAAGATATTTTTTCTTGAGTTGATTTTATGGTGTTCTAAAGTAGAGAACCCCACGGTTCTACCGTGGGGGTGAATACCGTTTTCATGGCATATTCACTTTCACCGACCCCTTTTCTAAAGCATTAATAAGATGACAACCACTGGACACTTAATGGATACCATTCGGACATACCGGGCGAAGATACTAAACCATAACCAAGTCAAAGACGATTTGGACCGATGCGGTTTCTCGGCATCTAAACTCTGGAATGTTGGTAGGTACTACATAGAACAGGTTTGGGAAGAAACTGGTAAGATCCCGAACGGTTGCGAGTTAAAGGCCGAGTTGAAATATCACGAACGCTATAGGGACCTGTATTCACAGTCCAGTCAGC
>JAWOBZ010000079.1:0-21933 GCA_046484045.1 Thermoplasmata archaeon
TACGACAGATAGCGAGAATTTCTCCTGCTCCCTATAAAAGAGAGTAAAACAAATATTGGGAAATAATACTTACCTCCCAACAAACCCACGCTCTCTCAGGGTACTCGATAGTCGTGAGCCGTTTATGGGAAATCTGTATGTGCGGTTCTAACGGGGAGGCGTAGGGGGAAACCCCTATCCTTACCCACCAACTTGTTCCGGATAAATGGTTTAGGAAGTGTAATCCTAGGGAATTAGAAATCCCCTATCTTATCAGGATTTGATCCAGATGACCGAGGTGATCGACTCGGACGAAGAAGTGGTGAATGAACATCGACATAATCTCTTTGGAGAGCAATCTATTTGGTTTTATTGTTCTCCCACTATTTCTACTAGTTCTTCAGTGTTCAATACTTTGACTTTATCTTGATCCTTCAAATTCTTATCGTTGCTCCAAAGCGGGCATTCAATATAGAGTGAAACCGCAAAATAAGGGATGTCATTCGGATCAGGACAGATCTCCTCAGCAGTATCCCACTTCACCTGTATCTCCTTTAGATCAACGACCTCAACATATTCTTTTAGCTCCCTAGTGATCAAATCGTATACTTTATCTTCTATCTTCGCTTTAGTTTCAATAAAATCTTTATGTTTATCCAATTCTTCAAAAACATATATCGGTGTAAAATACTCTATTTCTGGATGGGAAAGAATAAAATCCCTAGTGAAAGACCTTTTCTTAAAAAATGAAAATAAAATGTTCGCATCGATAACTAATTTCATAGAAACAAGTCCTCATGATGATATTTTACGTTCTATCTTCTTCTTGACCTGTTTGTTCACTTTTTTACTCAAACGTTCAATGTCCTCATCAGTTAATTCACTCTCCGCTAAAAGCTCGTCCATAATCTTGAGAGAAAGTCTTCTTCTAAATTCTTCTAATACAGCTCTCTCAGCGACCTTATCCCATTCGATCTCCGGGAATTCATCTGTTACCTTCTTTGGTATTTTAATTTTCAGGTCAGACATCTTTATTCAACATCCAATAATCATTTTAACACATATTAATAATTTCGGTGAAATTCTAATTATCATGATACTATCCCGATACTAACTAGGAAGAGAATCCCATTTGACCACCCTTAACTGTAAATATATCCTTGTGAATATTACAGCGATATCATGAGAGTTACAATGGTCCAGAAGAGACATAGATTGGGTGACAAGGAGTACAACCTGGATATCATCGAGGACGTGGTGAATAAAAGTGACAGCGACCTGATCATCTTCCCTGAGATGTTCCTGACCGGATACACCCTTAGGGACGATTACTGGTACGAAGCCGAAGAGATCCCGGGTACCTCCTCAAAGAAAATTTCGGAACTGGCACGATCCAACGACTGCACAATCATATGCGGTATGCCGGAGAAGACCGTTCCAGGAAAAGGCAGGGTCCATAATTCCGCTCTTACAGCTACGCCAGACGGAGAACTCCACGTCTATAGAAAAACCCACCTGGTCAACATGGGGCCGTTCCAAGACAAAAGGTACTTCGAAGCAGGGAATGCACTGGACATAATAAAAACACCGCAATGCAATATAGGTGTACTAATCTGCTACGACATCTTCTTCCCGGAATTGACAAAAACGTACGCACTCAAAGGTGCCGATATCCTGGTCTGTATATCCGCTTCCCCCTCGGCAACGAGAAAATTCTTCGAGACCGTTATACCGGCTAGAGCGGTAGAGACTACATCCTTCATGTTCTATTCAAATCTCATCGGAAGAGAAGACCAGATGGTATTTTGGGGCGGTGACACGGCAGTATCTCCAACCGGCAAACTTCTGGCCAAGGGGCCACTCTACGAAGAAGCAGTGATAGACGTGGATATCGACCTGTATGACCTAGTGAAAGCAAGAAGGGGAAGACCGGCTCTAGACGACACAAGAAAAGACGTACTCATGGAACAGATGCTTTCATGCGATAGAGAGGAAAACCAAAACAGCGAATAAGAACACTATCATCGCTCTAACGGCGTCAGTAAGTGAAATCTGAGCGAAGTAATCCTTGAACGAAACAAAACTTTTCACACCGACTTTTTTAGCCAATAAAAATCCGATCGGTATTGTTAACAGTACTGCCATCCCATCGAGAGTCATTATCGAATCTAGTTCTAGATAGATTCCCGAAGATATCGTTTCTTGGACAACGAGTGATGACCCGGCAGGGAGAATGATATTCTTCATCCAGATCGTCGAGGTCGCACCGATGAAGATGGTCAATCCCGCCAGGACGACCATGGGCATCAGCATGCTGACCGGAAGGTCCTTTTCGACTTTTTTCTTCGATGAACTCAGGATCAATCTGAAGACCGCACCAGCCGTTAGAACTTGGATGCAAAGAACTGCACCGTATAGTATCCAATCGCTGTGAAATGCATCTAACAGAAAAGTATAGCTGTAGAAACCGTTCATCGGAGGGACTCCTATCAGCGCTGCTGCACCGATGATAAACACGCTGGTCAGCAGTATGTGAGAATTGAAAAGTGATATTTTTCTAATGTCTCTGGTTCTATGGACCAAAGCCAAACCCCCTACCGAGAGGAAGAGCAGACTCTTGAAGATGGTATGGTTCACTAGGTGCATCATAGCCGATGAAACCCCCAAAGGAGACCATAGAGCTATCGCCGTCACTATCACTCCCATCTGACTTATGGTCAGCCAAGCTAATATCTTCTTCAGATCGTAATAGTTGTATGCCATCACAGCACCGACGACGCCGCTGATCAGACCTAGACCTATGAAAAGATTACGCATAGCGAACGTATCGAAGCCCAGGTAGAACATCTTGATAAGAATGTAGACTCCGGTTTTGACCGTCAAACCCGCCAATACGGCGGTCATCGGGGTAGGAGAATTGACATGCGCATCGGGAAGCCAAGAGTGGAAGGGGACCAGTCCTGCTTTTATACCGACGGAAACGGTGAAGAATAAAAATATGATGTTCCTTGTCGAAACCGGCAGCTCTGGAACCGTCTCACTCAGTGCGATAAAATCTAGGTATCCCGTCTTGAAGTAAAGCAGTCCTATGCCCACGAGGAAAAAGAAAGAAGCTACACTCCCTACGATCAAGTAATAGAAACTAGCCCGGAGTGATTCCTTAGTGCCCGTGTAAGTCAGCAGAACGTAAGTGGTCAACAGCGTGATCTCGAAGAACACGTACCGATTGATCAAGTCGCCAGTCAAGAACACACCGTAGAGTCCCGCCGTCATGAACAAGAAAAGGAAGTAGTACTTATCGCCCTTTGGAAGAAGACGTTTCACCTCCAAGGAATACACGAAACAAGTGATCGTGATGATGCTGACCAGGAAAGCCATGGTTATAGATAAGCTGTCCACCACCAGAGAGATCCCATACGGATGCTGCCAGCCACCCAGCTCGTAGATCACAGGTTTCTCAAGGGCCAGCGGGGAAAAGTAGAAAAGGAGTAAAAGTGGGATGAAAAGAGAGACAAAAGCGATCAGATCTCTCAACCTCTCATGGGGTTTGAATTTAGAAAGCACGGCCAACAGCAGTGCACCGGTGAGAGGTGAGATGATTATCAAGATAGGAGCGTGCTCAATCGTCCTCTTCACCCCCGAAATATTCTTTCACGTCCAGTGTTTTATATCTCTTGTAAAGCTGTAGGATAAGCGCCAGACCGAGCGCTGTTGTGGCGAGATTGATCACTATGGAAGTGAGCATGAACGAATGGGGAACCGGGTCCACCAACGTTCCAGAACTTCCTATTATCGGAACACTTCCGCCGGGTACGTATCCCACGGAGACGAACAAGAGAATGACTCCGCTTCCCATGACGGTCAGAGACATCATCATCTTCACCGCGTTCCGGTTATTGGTCAGTCCGTACATCCCTATCAGCATGGTCAGCAGACCGATATTCAACCCGTTCAGGATGTTTTCACCTCCACACCGAAGAAGAAGATGGAAAGTGCAACGATGCCGGCGAAGACTTTTAGCGATATTACTATATCAAGGATGATGAACATGGTGGGGCTGCCCGGCCAGAGGTTAGAAAAGAATGCGCCGCCTAATAAAAGCCCGAGAAGGCCAACGATCAAGAACACGAAAGCGCCGAAGGTTTCGAACCAATCGATATCCTGGGCGAGTCTTTGTATCTCTTTTTGACTGTGCGTTATCAAGATCAGCATGATGCCGGATGCAAGCAGGACGCCCCCTTGAAACCCACCTCCAGGTGACCACGATCCAAAAAGCGTGACGTACACCCCGTAGATCAAGATGAAGGGCGCCAGTGCCCTACCGGCGGTTTTCACCACTATAGAGCTCATTCGGACCCCTCCTTTCTTTTCTTTCCCAAGATCAGTACTCCGGTGATGGCGATGTACAGGACCATCACCTCACCGAAGGTATCATAAGCACGATAATCTAGAAGTATGGCTTCCACCAAATTATCTGGCCCCGCTTCTTCATGGTGTTCTTCGTAGAACTCTTTGATAGGAGAATCTTCTTTATCCTCGTGCTGAAGATTCAAGCTGGAGATCAAGATCAAGCAGGTGAGCACGACCAAGCCCAAGGTATACACCCTCTTATTCAGATCTTCTTTTATATCCCATCATCTCCAGTTTTTTTATCGCTGCCAAGAAAAGCACCGTACTGGCTGCAGTGCTCACGATGCTGAAGGTCAGTGCGACGTCCGGCGCTCTGTACAGGTAGATCAAGATGATCAAGAACAGCGATGCCATTGCCAAGAATATCAACGACATTATCAGGTCGTCCTCGAACACCACCAAAGCGGAAGCGCCGATGAATAAAAACAAAAACAATTCCAGCACCGTATCAATCACGCTCCTCTTCTTTTTCCTCTTCCTCGTATTCGATGAAAGGGATATCCTCTGCTTCGCCGTCCAGATACGCCGCTCTTCCCAAAGCGTGAGACAAGATCGGCCCAGTGAATATTGTAAGCGCTATAACGAGTATGACTTTACCGGATATGGCAGAGAACCCCACCCTGATAAGCAAGCCCAGTAGTATGGTCAGTGCCCCTCCCGTCCCGGCTTTCGCACTGGCATGTAAGCGCATGAAAACGTCATGGAATCTGAGCAGGGCCATCGAGGCCGAGAACATGACGACTATACCCAAGGAGATAAGGAATATGGAGATCATGTCCCAGATCATCTGAAATCCTCCCCCTCGATGTACTTAACGAATGCTATCGTTCCTACGAAACTAAGCATGATGAACGAGATGGCGATATCCAGGTAAAGCCCCATCCCGGATTGTATGCTCTGGATTATCAATATGATGGTCACCATTACACCCACGACGTTCAGCGAGATCAACCTATCGTAAACGGAGGGTCCCACGAACAGCCGGTAAGAAGCGAAAAGTGCGATGAAGATCAGTATTGTTGAAACGCCCTCCAGGAAGTTCATTTGAACAACCCCCTTATCTTCTTATCCCATCGTTTTATCGTAGACTCCATGCTTTCACCCAGGTCATCGGATTTTAGGTAAGAGAAGTGAACGTATAGGTAGTATTCTCCATCGATTTTTTCTACGTCCATCACAAAGGTTCCGGGAACGAGGGATATCAGAAGTGAGATGAGCGTTATCTCGGACTCCGATGTCAAATCCACTTTGACCTTCACTATCCTGGGCTCTATGTCCATGGTGAGGGATTGGTAGATCAAGACACCGTTGGCCACTATCAGCTTGAATATCACGTCTACGACGAGGGTTATCACGTTATTAAGCGAGACCAGATACTCCGATAGAGAGCTCTTCTCCCGTTCCTCCCCCTGTATGACGAATTCATGGGCCGTGAGGGTGACCGCACTAGCTGCCGCAACTCCAGCTGCCAACGTATAGATCGATATTTCCTTCAAACTGAGCATGTAGTAGAAGGTCCCGCTCAACAGAAACCAAAATAGGATAAGAGAGATATCCAGCATTGCATAGTGCCTTTTGACCGACCGGTCTTCGAGTGCTTCTGATTCCATTCCCACAAACTCCTTCGTCAGACGTTTGTCATCTACCCGTATGGATTTAAACAGTATAAATTTATCTGTGTTATCGGGAAAAAAACACGATACGACCATAACCCTTATATTTCGTGATGATTTACCTATTTCTCCACCTCGTTACATTTCAAAATAATAGAAGGGGACAACTATGTTAAACGCTGAAATCAAAACTGAGAAATTGAAAGCCATGGTAGAGATCGTAGAGACGATAGTAGATGAAGTAAAGCTGAATATAGATGGAGAGGGTATCACAATCAAAGCAGTCGATCCCGCCCACGTAGCCATGGTCGACATGTCGTTGAATAAGGACGCCTTTGAAAGTTACGAAGCCGAAGAGACCGAATTGGGTATCAACCTTAACAAGATCGACCAGTTCTTGAACCTTGCAAGTGCCGGTTCAGTGGTCAAGATGGAACACGTAGAGGACGAGAACAGATTGACGCTTCAGGTAGAGAACATCACCAGGAAGATGCCGCTGATCGATACCGCCGGCATGACCGATCCGAGCGTACCACAATTGGACCTGCCCATCGCCTTGAAGCTCGAGGGAAAACACCTGCTGAAAGGCGTAAAAGCTTCCCAGAACATCTCTGACCACGTAGCGATTACCGCGGGGCCCGACGGCTTCGAGATATTTTCTGAAGAGGACGAAGACAATGTTCGACTCTCACTCTTGAAAGACGACCTTCTGGAACTGGATGCCAAGGAAGAAGTACGCTCTCTTTTCGCTCTGGACTACTTCTCCAACATGATCAAGTCCGTGAGCGCCAACACACCTATCAACGTAGAATTGGGTAAGGACTACCCCATCAAGATGGAGTTCGATTACGCTGAAGGGGACGGGCACGTGAGGTTCCTACTGGCACCGAGGATAGAGAGCGCGTGATTTGGTCAAAATAATAACACCAGGCAGACCAGTCCTGTGATGAGAGTAAAGGTACCTGTCCACATCATAAAACCAGCCGTTTTGAATTCGGTTTCCATCTCATCTAAATTTTCATCGAATTTCTTAATATTAAATGGACCTCCCATCACCGTCCTTCCGTAACCTCCTGCCGCCTCGTAATTCCCTCTTCTTCTCTGCGGAGCGGACAAGAATACCACTATTATCCCAAGGGCGATGGGATAGACCGGACTAGCGATGTAAGAGATGATCGCAGTCAGAATGATCACGGAGATCAAAAAGACCCTTAAATTTCCCTTCGTCCTTAATCTTTGTGTTATCTCAGGAGAATAAAAGAATATAATAAGAAGTAAGATCACAAGGTAGAACAATCCAAATACACATCCACATGTGCCTGGCAGTAACATATATAACAGTATATTATGGATGTGATTCTATATTAAATTTCCTGAATCTTCTTTTAGATATATAACAAGTGAATGACAATAAAGATTACACCAGTAACCAACATAGACACAGCACTGAGGATGAACATCCTTTCGTTGGATACGACATTTTTTCGTTCTGAATAGTCGTCTCCTAGGTATCTAGCGAACCCCTCCGCCCCCCACTCTATCTGCTCAAATCGATCGGTCCCTCCCCGCTTACTCCATGGATACACGATGCCTAGAACAGTTACACTGGATATGAGCGGTACAAATGGATTGACGAAATATCCGAATATAACGGTAATTACGATTATTATCGATAAAAATGTCGCTAGTATCGATCTATTACGTATTTTAAGGAGTAAACACAGTGAAATCACTATCCCACTCAAAACTAGCACGGAGATGAACGTGGCGGTGCAAAAATCCATGTATCCAATCAAAGACTCACTCCTTTATTTAGATCCGATACGTCTCATTACAATATTAATTTTACTAGTATAATATGTTAGTTGGAAATAATACATAACCCAAAATTTATTTATTTTCCCCCTGTATCAGATACCAGATACGATCAGATCATCGGAGAACAAATTATGAAATTAAGAAAAATACCGTTATTGGTTTTTGTGATATTATTCATATTCAGCAGTGTTAGCATGTTTTCACACTCCCTTCAAAATGCGAAGGATATGGGGCCCGAACAATTACTAGATACATCTATTTCAAAGGAACCGGGATCAATAACTCAACATCCATCCCCCTCTAGCGACTACCACGTCCGCAGTCCGATCAGGATCAACAACAACACTGAATTTGATCAGATGGCAGAAGAAGAGGATTGGGCGGGTAGTGGAAGTGAAAGTGACCCCTACGTCATAGAAGGGTACTATATCGATGCTACTGGTTTTAATTGTTCTATATTCATAGGAAACACCGACGTCCATTTCGTAGTAAGAGACTGCTATGTGGCAAATGCAGATGGGAATTGGGGGAAATATGGAATGAACACTGGGATAACCCTGTATAATGTTACAAACGGTAGATTGGAGAATAACGTTGCAACGAACAATTGGAGCGGTATCGAAATCGAGAAATCAGAAGGCAACGTAATCACTAACAATAATGCATCTAACAATGACTATACCAGCGGTATCATCATAGATAGGTCTGACAATAACACGGTCGAAGGAAATACTGCTTCATTTAATAAAGGATATGGTCTCTTACTAATATCGTCGAACGATAACGACATAATCGATAACACCGCTTCTGAAAATAGTGGCAGAGGTATCAAACTAGATGAATCCCATCGCAACACCATCAGTCGTAATTTGCTTTCTTCGCACGAATACGACGGCCTCAATCTGTTCGTATCTGATAACAATCTTATCACCAATAACACACTTTTGTCGAATTCACAATGGGGGATCAGACTCGGATGGTGCCTTGACAATAGGGTATATCACAACAATTTCATCAATAATCATTATTCTGCCTATGATAATAGAACCGATATATGGAATGCGTCTTATCCTATAGGGGGTAATTACTGGTCGGGATATCCCTGTTCTGATTCCAGAAGCGGTCCGGGTCAAAATCTATCCGGCAGCGACGGCATCGGGGACTGGAACTATTCTATCGGAGGCGGATCGAACGTTGATGAGTATCCGCTTGTGCATCCATACGGCTCTCCTTTTGTTCTATCGACTTCTCCACATACTAATGGATGCAATGTCACTTCAGGAGTCAATATCACCGTATTATTCAGCGAGAGCCTCAACGGCTCGATTCAACCTGTATTGGAAGAAACCACCGATTCCGGTGCTGGTTATACATATATGGGGATATATAGTACATATCTAGATAACGATACTGCGATATGGAATACGACCTCTTGGCCTTCGGACACATCTATTACTTTAAATATTTTCAATTTCACGGATATGGAAGGTATCCAGGGAGATGATCATTCATGGTCCTTTATGACCGAAGATACGACACCTCCTGTTTCCTCAGTTGACGATGTGTCTCCGTATTGGAAAGAAACTAGTTCTATACAATTAACCCCCACGTTTACAGAATCTAACAGTGGATTTAGGAATGCAACATTGAGCTATCGCTACAGTTCTAACAACAGAAGCTGGTCCGATTGGAAAGTATTTGAGAACGATACTTCACTCTCTTGTGGCTGGACATTTGATTTTCCAAATGGAGAAGGATATTACGAGTTCTATTCGAGAGCTACGGATAAAGCGAATAACAAAGAGGAGTATAAAAATACTGCAGAAGCAGCGTGTGGATACGATATAACCCCTCCAAATATAGCGGATCTGACCGATGATGCACCAACAACGGGAGATAATTTTTCTTTTAGAGTAAATGTAACTGATAAGCTGTCGATCCAGGATGTATCGATTACGTACCGGTATGATTCGACAGAGTCGTTTAACGAATCCATGACGAAGTCAGGAGATGACTGGACATATGAGATACAAACCATCCCGAACGATGCGAAGACACTCCATTACAATTTCCATGCTAGAGACGAGAGTTCCAATTGGGAATCTACTGGTAATCATACCCTGAACGTGATGGACAATGATATACCATCTATAACTGATAACTCACCGAACACCGGAACGACCGGGGATCCTTTTGTATTCGATCTAACAGTGACGGATAACATAAATGTATCTGTGGTTTATTTACAATATACATTTTGGGAGAACAGCACACAGATCTGGAATATAACTATGGATAATCCACAAGAAGATATATGGAGTCACAATATCACACTTCAAGAAAATTCTACTAGAAATCTTCATTATACGATCACTTCGAAAGACACGTCCAATAACTGGGTATCATCGACGACCAAAGAAGTGATGATCACCGATAACGACGGACCGACTGCCAAAGCTGGAGATGATGTAACTATAATCGAAGGTGGATCCGTTTCATTCGACGGTTCAGATTCTTATGATAATATAGGTATCGAGAGTTATACTTGGTCATGTGCCGAGATACCCGACTTCGATCTATCTCTCGTGAAACCGGATTATATCTTCGACTCACCTGGAACATATAATATCACTTTGACCGTTGAAGATTCTGCAGGGAATATAGATACAGATACATTGGTCGTTGAAGTTTTGGGAGAAATGAATAACGACACGGATAATGATGGAGATGGCATGGATGATAAATGGGAGATAGAGAACGGTTTGAATCCCAGAGACCCCTCCGATGTTGAGAAGGACCCAGATGATGATGGTCTTACAAATTTACAAGAATATGAAGAGGGTACGGATCCCAACGACCCCGATACCGATGGAGATGGTCTTCTTGACGGTGAGGATGACGACCCCCTTACAGCAGGTGAGGAGGAAAAAAACGTTTGGTTCATCTTAGCAATCTCCTTAGTTATTATCGTGATCGGTGCAGTTGTTATGGCATTCTATCTGATTAAAATTAAAAAATCTGAACCTGTTGAAAAGGAGTTTGAGATGGAAGAAGATATCGAGAATGGAGATCATGAACCAGACACAGATGAAGAACTCATCTAAATGGTATCTTGATCAGAAAAATATCTGCGTCTTAACAGCTTTCGTTTCTTCTACCCGCCCTCGATCGACTCCTTCTGCACCTTCAACAATTCTTCGATCCCTTCCTTAGCGGCATCCAGCATGGCATCGTGCTGCTCTCTCGTGAAAGTGATCCCCTCTCCGGTGGCTTGGATCTCGATGTAGTTTTCTTTCGAATCCATCACCACGTTCATGTCCACGTCGGCTTGAAAATCCTCTTTGAAGCACAGGTCCAGCATCACTTCATCGTCAACGACCCCGACGCTGGTCGCCGCCACCTGTTCAATCACTGGGTTCTGCTCTATTAATCCATCCATCATCAGTTTATCTACCGCCAACATGAGTGCCATCCATCCGCCTGTCACCGATGCTGTCCTGGTACCGCCGTCGGCCTGAAGTACGTCGCAGTCTATCCAGATGGTCCTCGGTCCCAACGAATCCATATCCAATGCGGCTCTCAGGCTCCTGCCTATCAACCGCTGGATCTCCTTGGTTCTCCCACGTGCCCCCTTCCTCTCTCTTCTGATCCTCCTATCTCCAGAGCCGGGCAGCATACCGTACCGTGCCGTAAGCCAACCACTTCCGTTTTCATCGTCATTCTCCATCCACGGAGGTACGCTCTCTTCGATCATAGCCGTACAGATGACTTTGGTTTTACCGCACTCTATGATAGCGGAACCCGCTGGATTGTCCAGTGCGTTCGGTATTATGGTCGTTTTTCTGATCTCCGTGTTCTTTCTATCTTCTCTGATGATGTGCAACACCTCGAGATAATACAGTACAATCCAATAAATAATTTCGGTTACCTAAAGTTATCAAAAGTATTATTATCTCGGTATCGAATCGGCTAATATGGCTCCGTCGGAAGAGAAAGAACTCATTGCCAAGGGTGCAGAAGCAGAGATCTGGAAGACGTCCTGGAGGGGCAGGGACGCAGTCGTGAAAAAAAGGGTAAGGAAAGGATACCGACATCCAGAGCTCGACTCCCGAATACAAAAGGAACGCATCCGCAGCGAAGCCAGGCTCATGAGAGGAGCAAGAAAAGCCGGTGTGCCAGTGCCTATAATATATGACTTGAGGGAAGAGGAGTGGACTATGATCCTGCAGTACTTCCACGGCGAGAGGGCTATCGACGCTATAGAAGAAGGCCTAGATATCGATCTAGAGCAGATCGGTAGATACGTGGGGAAGCTGCACAGCCATGGGATAACCCACGGTGACCTCACAACATCGAATATACTATACAACGAGAAGGAAAAATCGTACTGCTTCATCGATTTCAGTCTGGGAAAGAAAGCATCTTCCGTGGAGGACATGGGTGTAGACCTGCACCTGATGAAGGAGGCGCTAGTCAGTGTTCACGAGGAGCCGCTGAAGAAATTCGATAAGATAATAGCGGGATATAAGCAGGAATTCGACGGTTCTAGTGCAGTCATCGACAAAGTAAAAGATATAGAAGAAAGGGGTAGATACAGATGAAATTGAATATAATCACGTCCAACGAAGGTAAATACAAGGAGTACAAAGCCAAATTGAGCGACTACTACGATGTTGAGATGCTGAACGTGGGCTACGACGAGATCCAAACGGATAATCTCCAGGATGTAGTGGACCACGGCTTAGCTCAGTTAACACCGTACGCTCCACTCATCATAGACGACAGCGGGATCTTCATAGATGCACTGAATGATTTCCCAGGTGTGTACTCGTCCTATGTTTACCACACCATCGGTTTGGACGGGATCCTTTCTCTCATGGAGGGTAAAGAAGGAGATGAGAGAAAAGCTAGGTTCGAGTGCATCATCGGGATGATCGACAACGATGGAGACACTCATAAATTCCACGGCACCACCCTGGGTGAGATAACGAAAGAGAAACTAGGGAGCCACGGTTTCGGTTACGACCCAATTTTCAGACCCCGAGACAGCGAGAAAACCTTCGCCGAGATGGACAGCGAAGCAAAGAACGAGTTGAGTCATCGTGGAAAGGCTGTAGATCGTTTGATCGATTTTATAGAAGAAAATCGTTAAACATAATATCTCTCTAGACACCTACTTGTATCTTTTCCTGTTTTTACCCCTGCCCTTCTTTTCTATCTCCTGTTCGAGATAATCCACCCATTCCTTCATCTCCTTCTTCAGATAAGTTTCCTCTTTGGTCGAATAGGTCTGTGGAATGTACTCGCTGAGATACGCACCCAGGAGTCCACCGGCGAAGATGCCTGGCAGAGATGGGAACAGTACGAAAAAGAAGGTATCTCTACCGTAGAGCATGACTCCACCGAGGATTTCTACATTAAAGAGTATCTGCGGGAGCCATACCAATACAGAGAATGTCAATATGATCGTGAACATGCAAGCCAAGATACAGGATGCGAAGATCGTTTTAAATGAATACCTGCTGAGTAGAAAACCCATGAACATCGTCATAAGGAACGGAGTGAGAAACAGGATCGTTGAAAGCTCCAAAGGTAAGCTGGGTAGTTGTATATAATTGATATCCGCTAGTATATATGCTGTTCCAACGGATGAGATGGTCAAGCCATCTATGAGTGCGTGAAATGTTACGTCACCCCATTTTTCCATATGTTCTTTATCCATTTGTCCCCCCTCCTTCCGGTTGTTCCAACGGATAATATATAAATTCGCCAGCAACGTTCACATTTGATGTTCTGGCCCATCCCTCTTCTCGGAATTCGGGATAGAAGAATCTCGCCCTTTTATCCACGAATATGAAGTTCCACGGGCCGTCGTTCTTAAAAGTCTCGAACAGCGGGGATGGGTATGTGGTGGGATTCTGCCAATCTGGGTGATGTATCATCTCCGATATGTTATGTGTTAAAGGCGGAAGATCATATGTTTTTGACTCACCTGGCTCCAGTATGATGTTCCCGTCCAATTGGTAAAGCAGTGGACCTTTACTGCCGATGTAGTTGCTCCACGAATAACCGTTAAGGAAGACCTTGAACTGGATGTTATAGACTTCTATTGGTAAAGAGCCGTTGTTCCAAAGTTTTATCGTTGTGTTTATCCATAGAAAACCTTTCAGATCTCCACTTTCATTGTATTCTATGTTGTGTTCCATGTTTACATCGCTCATAACATAGTTAAAGTTGGATTCGGTTTCCAATATCTTCGAATATGTGCTTGTATTATAAGCCATGTATCCAGTACATATCAATCCGATGATGATATAAACTACGGTTAGAGTTATTATCTTCCTTTTCATATTTTGAATACCTTAGGACTTGATCTCTTATCCGTAAAGAGGTGGATGTGCGGATTTTCGTTCCATATCTTTTTGAGCTTGTTTCGTCTGGGCTACCATCTTCGAGTACTGCTCTTCCAGCTGTTCTGCACTTTCGATCAGAGAGTCGATTTCGATATCGAGATCCATATACTTGGAGAATTTCTCTAATATCTTAGCAGCGGCTCTGGGATCCGGCATCTGAGGTTTCCCCTCTGCAAGCATACCGACTGCTTCTAGTTTCTTTTCATGTGCATAGAGGAGCATCGAACTAGAAATGCCTGCGATGGCCCCTCTCTCGATGATATCTATGTCTAATTCTCTTGCTTCATCTTCAGCTGCATGAGTGCTTAATACACCCCATACCTTGTTCTTTTCCTCGGAATCTTCTCTTTCTGGGATCCCATCGAATATGATAACTTCCTTCACACCGTGTTCCATCCCCCAATCTATGATAGCTTCGGACAAAGATTCTGATAACTCGGGAGGGATAACCATATCTGATTTGACCAGCATTATGCCGTCTCCAGCAAAAAATCTAACCGGTCTCCTGGGGACTCCGTCGAATATCACTGCTGTCGGTGGAAATTTGTCGCAGTTTATCGATGCAACTTGTTCCAACTCTAATGTATTTATCAACTGCTCGGAAGCTATCCCACCTATCAACCCGGTACCGGGAAAACCGGCGATCAGTACATCTATCTCTGGAATCTCTCTATCCGTTATCACATTATAGCATGGATTATCCATTTGAACACCTTGAATTGGGTCACAATGCTAGAGTGTTGATTTATATTTTTTCGTTGGATGTGATACAGGTTCTACCATCCGCGTTCTTGCAGCCTTTCGCTCTCCGGTATGTCCTCGATGTTCTGTCCTCTCATGGCTTCGCCGAGTCCGTCCGAGATCTCGGCGATCTTGTCCGGGTTGTCATAGTGTGTGACCGCCTGGACGATCGCTCTCCCCATCTTCTCCGGGTTCTCGGACTTGAATATACCGCTGCCGACGAAGACACCGTCGCTGCCCATCTGCATCATCAATGCCGCATCGGAAGGCGTCGCTATGCCGCCAGCTGCGAAGTTAACTACGGGTAATCTCTGGAGTTCAGCCACTTCTTTTACGATCTCGTAGGAGCATCCGTACTCTTTTGCGGCGTCCATGAGTTCGTTCTTGTCCTTCTCTTTCAGCTCGTGGATCGCTCCCCATACCTGTCTTTGATGTCTCACAGCTTCGACTATATTTCCAGTTCCAGCCTCCCCTTTCGTCCTCATCATAGCTGCTCCTTCGTCGATCCTCCTTAGGGCTTCTCCTAGATCTCTGCATCCGCAGACGAACGGGACCTTGAAATCGCTTTTATCAACGTGGTAGAACGGGTCAGCCGGCGTGAGAACTTCGGATTCATCTATCATGTCGACGCCCAGTGCTTCGAGCACCTGCGCCTCTACGAAGTGTCCTATCCTGCACTTTGCCATCACGGGAATGTCCACCGATTCCAAGATCTCTTTAACTTTCTTTGGATCGGACATCCTGGCGACTCCGCCGGCTTCTCTGATATCAGCGGGCACCCTTTCGAGAGCCATGACCGCTACCGCTCCTGCTTCTTCAGCGATTATTGCCTCATCTGCGTTGGTGACGTCCATTATCACTCCGCCCTTCTGCATCTTAGCGAATCCTCTCTTCACGAGTTCAGAACCGTAACGTAACTTTGATATATCCAAATCTATAGGCACTTTACCACCTATTTGTCGATATTTGAAGGTGGTATTTGAAGATTACTGAAAAAGCATCGAAGCACTGTATATATAGGGAAAAAATAATATAAGATATAATGATTAACCTTATAATATGATAGAGTTCGGGTTGGGTCTTGTGATACTGGGGATCATGCTGTTCATAATCGAAGCAGCTGAACCCGGTTTCTTCATCGCTATCCCAGCAGGTGTACTGTTGGTTTTAGGGGTGATCGCGGTCCTCCACCCCGATATTTTGACGACGATATGGACGCCTCTGATCGTCGCGGTCTTGGTGATACCACTGATGATGATCTCGATGAAATTCTATCAGAAGATATCACCACCTACGAAACCGACTACGACCATGAGTTCATCACTGGTTGGTAAAACGGGAAAGGTGATGCAGAGAGTAAAACCCGATGAGATCACTGGAAAGGTCAAGATAGAGCACCAGATATGGAGTGCTACGTCCGAGAAAGAAGAGATCGAAATCGGAGAGAAGGTGATCGTCACCGACAGTAGGGGCGTCCACATAGTAGTAAAGAAAAAAGAAGAATAAGGAGGAAAGAATTATGATAGACTTTGGCTTGATTGCGATACTGGTGATCGGCGTTTTAATATTTGCGATAGTTGCAGGCAGAACGGCGTTCTGGATAATTCAACCGTACGAACAGGGGATATACATCAAATTGGGTAACTTCCAAAGAACTTTAGACCCTGGTGTCAATATCGTGGCACCGTTCATATCCCAAGTTATCAAACTCGACTTGAGAACCCAGGTACTCGACGTACCAAGGCAGGAAGTGATCACCAAGGATAACTCGCCGACGAACGTTGACGCCATCATCTACATCAAGGTAGTGGACGTTTCCAAGGCGTACTTCGAAGTAACCAATTACAAAGCGGCGACCATCAACCTGGCACAGACGACGCTCAGGTCGGTTATCGGAGACATGGAACTTGACGAGATCCTATACAACAGAGAGAGGATCAACACCCATCTCAGGCAGGTGCTGGACGAAGCCACCGATGCATGGGGTGTCAGAGTAGAATCCGTAGAGATCAGGGAAGTCGACCCCGTGGGTACCGTCAAACAGGCCATGGAGGAACAGACAGCCGCAGAGAGGAAGAGAAGGGCTGCGATCCTGGAAGCGGACGGCAGCAAAAGGTCCGCCATCCTCAAAGCCGAAGGTAATAGGAGATCACGTATCCTCAACGCAGAAGGTATCAGGCAGAGTAAAATACTCACGGCAGAAGGTACAAGGATGGCAGAGATACTGGAGGCCCAGGGACAATCACAGAGACTCAGAGTGCTCGCTTTGGGTGCCAACACATTGGACGAGAAGGCACTGACTTACCTTTCACTGGATACACTTAAAGCCATGGCGGACGGAGAAGCCACGAAGATCATCTTCCCATTCGAATTGACGAGACTCGTTGAAGGCGCTTCTGAATATCTAGGCGCTTCTAGAAAGGTCCCGAGCAGAGAACCCACTGAGATCAAAGAGCTTGAAGACATAGTCGGTAAAGCGGAGGAGATACTCGGAGAGATACCCGGCAGAGAAGAGATGCGCAAAGAGATCGACGAGATCGAGAAGAAAGTCAAGAAAGGCACGGCGGGAAAAGGCAGAAAAGAGATACGGGAAGAAGCCGAGAAAGGAGCGAAAGAGGTACTCAATGAGATTGAGAGGTTGGATGTAGGAGAGGAAGACGAGAAATAAAAACCCCAAACCCCATTTTTCTTTTTTCGATTTTTTAGATTGATTACCGTCCCTTTTGATGTTTGTCGAATGGATAACAAAAGGTGATATAGATATATTTTTGAATATTACTTCTTAACGACCTTCTCCACAATCTCTATTGACCTTCCTATGTACTCCTCGGGTCTGAAGACCTTTTCAAGTTCCCGTTTCGATGTTAACTCTAGGATATCTTCTCTTTCCAAGAGTACATCTTTGAGATATCTGTCTTCGGCTCTAGCCTTCATAGAGCTCTCCCTGAGTGTCTCATGAGCTTCCTGACGGCTTATCCCTTTCTCTGTTAGATGCATCATAACCGCTTCCGCCATGACCAGACCTTTGCTCATGTTGAGATTCTTCTTCATGTTCTCTGGAAAAACTTCCAGGTTTCTGAACAACTTCTCGCTCTTGATCAAGATATCGTCCAGTAAGATCAGAACGTGTGCAACCGTGATCCTCTCCGATGAAGAGTTGGTCAGATCTCTCTCATGCCATAAGATATTGTTCTCGAAGGTGGGATAAACAAAACCTCTTAAGGTCCTAGCCAGACCGCATATATTTTCCGACGTTATCGGATTCTTCTTGTGTGCCATTGTCGAACTGCCCACCTGCTTCTTAACGTCGAACGATTCTGCCGCTTCCATGATCTCGGGTCTCTGGAGATTTCGGACCTCCGTTGAAAACTTTTGGAGAGATGCAGATATGTTAGCCGCCAGACAGATCAATTCCGTGTACCTGTCCCTTCCGACGACTTGGCCGGATGCAGTTTCGATACCGAGGCCTAGGTCTTCCATGACAAGTTCCTGTATCCTCTCCGCCTTATCTCCAAGGGCTGCGCCAGTACCGACCGCGCCGCTCATCTTACCGACGGCGATCCCTTTCTTCGCATCCTTTATCCTATCGAGATGTCGGTCTATTTCTGCAATGTACACCGCGAGCTTGAGTCCGAAAGTGATAGGCACTGCGTGCTGACCGTGAGTCCTGCCTACCATGATGGTATCTTTGTGCTCCACAGCTCTTTCGGCCAGAGTGTTCCTCAAGTTCTTCAGATCTTCCTCTATTAGTTCTACAGCTTCTTTGAGCTGAAGAGCCATCCCGGTATCGATTATATCGTTGGACGTTGCACCGAGGTGGATGTACTTCTCGGATTCACCGCAGAAACTACCAAGGACTTTGACCAGCGCCATTATATCGTGTTTGGTTTCCTCTTTTTCTACCCTCTCGACTTCCTTCCAGTCAACTTTCTCGGTGGTGGCGTTCTCGGTTATCACGTCAGCGGCTTCTTTAGGGATGTTCCCTACTTCTGCATGTGCTCTCGCCAGAGCGGCTTCCACTTCCAGCAGTTTCTGTGTTTTGTTCTTCTTACTCAGGATACGTTTGAATTCACTGCGACCGTATCTATAATCCAGTGGACAGATCAATATCTCGTCGTCGCTCATTCGATTCCCATGCCCCTGTTCGTTTTCTCGATGCTCTTCATCTTGTCCTCTTCCAACTCCATCATCGCCCTTATGGCATCGACGTTCTCGGGCACGATGTCGCTCTCCTGGTGTATGGCTTGGTAATAATACAACGTTCCCTCCTCGACCTTGACTCCGTCTTCCCAGACGGCGATCTCGTTGATATCTCCCCTTGGATTACCCCTGTCTTTAGCCCATTCCATTATCTTAGCCGTCGAAGTGACCCCCTGGGATGCGTTGAAGAATTTTACCCTGGGTGTGGCACCCCACGTGTCCAAAATTTCATGTGTATCTACATCTTCCTCCAGATCTACTATGACGCTGTGAAGATGCATTATAGTGGTCGGTACTTTGACCGCCGTAGTCTGAATATTTATTTCAGGAACGACACTCTGCACGTCAGGTCCGTGATGAGACGGTATGTCCAACACCGGGTCTATCGAATTGATAGGACCTCTTTTCGTATCCCATGGATCCGCTCCCCTTCGTATCATCACTGCTTTACAGCTCTCGAATCCAAAATCACGATGAATTGGATACAAAGTCCTCAGCAGACCTGTGGTGTTGCACGAAACCACCCTCAGATAATCCGCTCCAAGAGCCTCTTCGTAGTTCGCCATGGAGTTGAACGACAATCCAGTTAAGGAGTGCTTCTCTCCGCCCTGCCACAGTGCCTTGACGCCGGCCTTTTCGTACAAGGGTTTGTAGCCGGCTTTCTTCGGAGTTCCATCCACGACGATATCTGCCTCTTCAAGAAGGTCTTCAAGCATCCCCTCGATCGGTATCCCTTTTTCCTTGAACCCATCGAGATACTTGTCCGATGCTGCGTAGAAAGGAAATCCCTTCTCGACTGCCATCCTGGATTCGTAGGTAGGACTCCTTTTAGCGACTCCTACTATCTCCATATCGTCCTGTGCATCCACGGCATCTGCAACTCTTTTTCCAACGGTGCCGTATCCGTTTATTGCGACTTTCACGGTCATTTAATATCCCCGTTAAGGCGTAATGTGATACACAATAAGAATATTACGGTTAACAAGTGTAAAAAAATGGGAAAAGATTTTGTAGTTTTAGATATGCTTCTTCAGTTCCTCTTTAAGTGCATCCTTAGGCAGCACCCCTATGAACTGGTCTTTCAGCCCCCCGTTCTTGAATATCAGCAAAGTGGGTATCGACGATATCCCGTACTCCGCGCTTTTCGCTCGATTGCTATCTACGTTGAGCTTTCCGAAGGCTACATCTCCCTTCATCTCCTCTGCCACCTCTTCCAAAATAGGTTCCATCATCTTGCAGGGTTGGCACCATTCAGCCCAGCAGTCGATAACTGCGGTATCGTACTTTTTCACGAACTCATCCATATCCGAATCGGTAACTGTTATCGGTTCATCTGGCCATTCTTTCGTCATCTTTAACACCTTTAGTTTTGCATATTATTTGCATAAGCACAATTGTTAATGTGTTATTTATAGGTTTCGTCATTTTTAATATATTATAAGAGGGTGATTCATAATTCCCCTTTCATATTGTAATCCTCCTTAGATTCGCTTCTGGATTCTCCTCATATTTCGATATAGCTATCAATATTCGTTCGATCAACACGAAGTAAACCCATGTTTTGACATGTTTCTTCCCTTGGATTGGAGGGCATTCCAATCCAAGTGTTTTCAATATTCCGTTCGATCTTTCAACAGCAGGTCTTTTAGTTCGATATACTTTGTCTAGTTCCTTTCTATTTAGAGTTACAGAATCAGTCATCTCAGAAACAATCTTTTCAGCTCTGTATTTGATGGATAAATTCTCTTTACTGTTTCGTGGATTATATTTTATCACCGGTAAAACCTTCTGTTCAATAAGATTCTTAATGATCGAGATCACATCGAACTCCGAATCACCTAGTAATTCTATTGGTTTCTTTATTTTTACAGCCTTAGTTATTATTTCCTCCATAACAGATTTGTTCAGTTTCTTTTGTCTGGTAAATTTTGCAGAAATAGGAAGCTCAGTTTCCACATCAACTACTATGGCTAGACCATATCCATAGTAGTACTCTTCTTTTGTTGCATCGTAGTTCCATTTCCCCCCTGGGTCTATTTGTGGAACTTCGATTGAAGTTCCATCTATTGCATACTCATTTCCGATCATTCCATAGTTAGTCATGATCTTCACAAGAGCTTCAAAGATCTTCTCGATAACTTTGGATAGGAAGTTCCAGAATCTGTCTATGGTACTGTAACTCTGGGTCTTCTCTTTGCTGATTATAAATTTCACTAGATTTGTATCGATCACTCTGCTTATTCCTCGAATACTATTTGCTCCGTTGACGAGTCCATAAATAACAGCCTGAAAATTCTGGCTGTATTTATATTCCTTTTTCCTACCTCGATTCGTTTTCTTATTCTCAACCTTTCTGCAAACACTGTCCACAAAGCTAAAGTTCATTCTTGCCAGTAACTGTATATTGTGCCCTCGAAAATATTTAATAACCTCTTCTACCTTTTCTTTTTCGGGAAAAACGTCTGACGGCATCCCATACAATTTAACCACCGTCAGCATCTTTTTCCCACTTATTTTATTTTTCCCTCCTCTATTATTATAACCTACCCAGAATTATGAATCACGCTAAATTATTATATATTACTAAATCATTGCATATTTCGGGGATATATTATGAAAATCGAAAAGTTAGGTACCATAGGGATAATTGTATTATTGGTAATTTCAGTTTTAATCGCTAGTAATGCATTATTCACTGAGTCAGTATCTGCGAAAACATCAGAAAATAATAATGAATATACTAAGGATGTAAATGGCTT
>JAWOBZ010000011.1:0-4083 GCA_046484045.1 Thermoplasmata archaeon
GTTCAGAGAGTCGGCACCCAGTAGCCATTTTTGCAACCCGCTCAGGGTGGCGTCCCTGCACGTCAGGTGCGGTATGGGCTCGACGCTGACTTTTTGTTTTAACAAGTATGAGAACGGTAATGGGTCGATGCGGACCTTGCCGACCGGGTTGTTGCAGACGTTCAATCCAGAGAGTTGGTCGAGGAATCCATAGTTTTCGATCTTTTTGATGTACTCGTCCACGTTCCCCCCTCTGGGTGAAGGCACCTCGCATGTGATCGGAAAGCTTTTGGACTCTATTTGATCGATGAAATTTGCCATGAATTTGGGATTATGATACAATTTATTTAATGGTTGTGTTAGCGATATCTCCCAAAAAAATATAAATCAGAATAGATAATGGATGGGTTAATGGAGGATACAGAGCCCCAGAAAATAGAAGACTATGAGAACTTGGAATGTTTCCACGAGAGCTACGACCACGACTGGCTGCCGCTCTACAAGAGAAGGTGGTCCGAGTCGGTACTGGCCCCTCATCCGTACTGCTACAAATGCGGTATCGTCAGGAACGTGGGTCCGGACAGAGCCAGGAAGTTGGGTTACTACGTAGAGGTTCTTTCTGAGATAAAGCGCTATCTGAAGAACGAGCACGACAAGGGCGGCAAGCACAAGCTTACCGAAGCGCAGAAGAGGCTGATGGTCAAGGAGATGCAGGAAGACGAGATCTTCCATGATCTTTACGGCAACCTAGCCAGTGCTCAAGAAGAAAGGTTCATCGAGATCCTCCAGAAGTACAGACCCGACCTGAAAAATTGTGAGATAGAGTACTACCTAGAGTGATTGTCCAGTCTTGTGGACGACCGTCGGTTTGGATCGAGCCCTTGGGCGATGAGAATAGGGCCGGCGGATACAGCTTATGCTCTAGAGGATTTTAAGATGTCTAAGGTTTCAGTTATCATACCCACATTGAACGAAAACCACGGCATAGTCGATGTGCTGGAAAAAATTCCGTACGATGGTTTTGAGGAGATGGGCTACGACGTGGAGGTGCTGGTGGTGGACGGTGGGTCAACGGACGGTACCAGGGAGAGGGCTGGGAAGATGGGTGCCGACGTTTATCTTCACGAGGGTGGGAAGGCGTCTGCGGTGCGCAGGGGTTTAAAGGAGAGCGACGGGGATTATGTTTTTTTGATCGACGGAGACGGATCTTATCCGCCCTCGGTTATGGTCAGAATGGTGGAGAAGTTGGAGAACGGTGCCACCATGGTGATCGGGTCTCGGTTTTTAGGTGAGATACAGGACGGCTCCATGAGTAAACTGAATAAATTCGGGAATCGTGTGTTGACCCGCATGGCGAACAAGTGGTATCCGGAAGAAGTGTCCGACTTGTGTACCGGTCTTAGGGGCTTTAAAAGGGGAGCGTTGAACGGGTCGGTGCCCGGTGTCGGTTTCCAGATCGAAGCCGGGCTGCATACGGTGTTCGCTGGCAAAGGAGTGGCCGAGGTGCCTATAAAGTATGCTAAAAGGAAGGGAGAATCGAAACTTCGGACGGTGGACGGTCTGAAGATAGCAAGATTGTTGTGGAAAAAAAGAAAAGGAAAAGGTGTTTGATCGGTTATAAGATCGCACCTGTCAGTCCGGAGGCGTCGATACCTAAGGAGGCACTTATCCCGAACCAACCGAAAACGATCAGCACCAATACGAAACCGGCTATAGCGATCCTCATCCACTTGTCCCAATCATCTCTGTAGAACGCTGCCAGTAGTAAGAACCCGGACAGTATGAAAATACCCAGATCCAAAAGGATATTTCCCATGTATTTCATCGAGTTCTGGGTCGCTTGGTCGTCTAACTGGTCTTCATAATCGTCCGGTGCATCGCTGCCGTAGTTCGTAACGAAAGGTGCGGCGTGTATCAAAAGCATCCCTAACAGGAGTAGGATAAAGCTCACGAATACCATCTTGGCCAACCAGTCATCGGTTGTCATACCCTCTAGAAAGTTCTTCTTTTCCGGAGGATAGTACTGCTGTGGCGGTTGTTGTTGAGGTTGTGGCTGCTGTGGGTATTCCTGCCCCTGTTCCTGCCCATATGACGTTTCTTCCATATTTTCACCTTACCAGTGATATAAAATTACTTGTATATATTAGTTTTGATTAATATGTAAGCTTGCGAAAAGTATATAAAAAAGGAAAAAGATTTAAAGAGTCCCGATAGGGCGGAACGTGATCTAATATGAACATCGATGAGGTAAAGAAGATTCATCCGAATAGGAAAATCCACTTTCATTCAGAGGATGAATCCGTTTTGGTCGGGATACCGTCCTACAACGAAGAGATCTCCATAGCAAGTTTGCTTTGGAAGATCAACCAGATGGACCTCGGTTACGACGTTCTAGTGGTTGACGACGGCAGTCATCCGGACGACGAGGCGATAAAGATAGCCCACGATTTCGGAGCTACCGTTAAAAAACATCCTCACAATCTGGGGAAGGGAGCAGCGATACAGACAGTTTTTAAGCACGCTAGAAAGCACGATTACGATTACATGGTTTTGATAGACGGCGACGGACAGCACAACCCCTACGAGATACCCTACGTGCTGTCTCCCGTGGTGAACCCCCGGACGGACATGGCGATCGGTACTCGCTGGGGGGAGTATACCGAGATGGGATGGCTCCGGAAGATCGGAAAGAACGTTCTGGACCGGATGACCATCGGAGGAAAGGGCAAGGACACTCAGAGCGGCTTCAGAGCCCTCGGTAGGAGGGCCATCGAGAACATTGAGATCACCCACGACGATTTTACCGTGGAGTCGGAGATGATAGCAGAGGCCCACGAGAAGGGAATGAAGACGAAGAACGTCCCCATCTACTGCAGGTACAAGGACATCAAAAATCCGAGTACGAAGGGGTCGTTCGAGCACGGCTTCGGGGTCTTGAACAAATTGATCAAGATGACCGTCGAGAGGCGACCGCTGCTGTTCTTCGGTGTTGCGGGTGCGGCGTTCTTAGCGGCTGCGTTGGTGACCGGCTTGTGGGTGATACATATCGCTCGTACACAGGAAGTGTTGTCTATGGGTTTCAGCATACTGACGCTTATATTCGTGCTGCTCGGTTCGCTCTTGATAACAAGCGGTTTCATCCTGAACGAGCTGAAGAGGTTGTTCGAGAGGCACACCGATCGTGATCTAGATCGAGTGAAGAGAGTGTAGGTTTTTTGTCCATTCTGCTTTGTGACTGTTAATTTCTTTAACTTCTATCTTCAATCCAATGCGGGGAAAAAACTATAAATATTGTAATCATTGTAAGCATTGTAACTATGAAAGCTGTAAAAAGGATACCTGTCACTGAGAAAATATGGGAAGAATTACATAACTTAAAAAACCCAGGTCAAACTTACGATGGACTTTTAGAAGAGTTGATCGAAGAACACAACAAATTGAAATTAGCTGAAAGGGCAAAAGAGATCAGAGAGATGGACGACGAAGAACTGGCGGAAGTTGACTTCGATGAGTGGGAAGAAACAGGAGACGTATAAATTATTGATAACTGAAGAGATTCAAAAGTTATTGAATTCCTTGGATAAAAAAAGTCAAAGGGTTCTTAGAGATAATCTAAAAAAATTGACACTGTATCCTTACCCAGGATCAGGGCTCGGTGATAAGGAAAAGTTGAACGTTAGTGAAGAAGAGATCTATCGATTACATATTGGAAGAACCTGGACAGCATTTTATATCATATTGGAGAAGAAAAAGCAGGTAAGGATAACGGATATTCTTCCAATAGATGAAGCACATAAACGATACGGTGAGCTGTGAACAGTTTATTGATCTGGTCCGACCCGTCCTCTCCGTGCCCCTGTGACCGGTGAAGATTTTTGAAGATCAATTACGAATGATGATTATAGAAAGTATGAAGAGGAAAAAAATGGAAAGTGTAAAATCAGTAAATCAGGTTCCCATCCGTTTGCCAACAGAAAGATGGTTCCATATAACTGAAGGTCATCCTGAGATGGCAGGCCATTATTATGATATTTTAGAAACTTTAGAGGAGCCTGAAAGTATACACAAAGGGAATGAAGGGGAATTACTAGCCATAAAAGAAAT
>JAWOBZ010000069.1:0-13876 GCA_046484045.1 Thermoplasmata archaeon
AGCTTCCACTCACTTTTTTCACTTCTTACGCTACGCTTCAGAACTAAAAAAAGTGCGAGGGAAGGGATTTGAACCCTCGGACCTCTATAGGACAGGATCTTAAGTCCTGCGCCGTTGGCCATGCTTGGCTACCCTCGCAATTTGGAGTGAGCGAAAGCGAATGAAAATTGCGATTTTCTGGAAAGGCGTCAGGCTTTCCTGCTAACTTCTGTGAGAAAGAGTGAAGCGATTTCTTAAAGATTACCGAATCCGCTCTTTCAATCAAATCCGTAAACTTTCAATCATATAAAAGTTTGATTGTAGTTTATAGTGGAACTCATAACTTCTACTGGAATTTATTTTAAATTCCATCAACATGAGGAATCCAAAGGATTCCTCAGTGTTTTGAACTAAGTTATGAACTCCTCTGCATCTGCAGGAAAGCCCTAGGGTCTTTCCTTTGACATCGGGAATGTCATTCCCGAAATGAGTCAACGACCCTAAAAAAGTTCAAAAAGGCGTGTCGTTGACTATAGTGCTGGAAAAGCATGACCACAAAACATAATATTGACTTTCCTACTTGCGGAGAACATGAAATTGTCCACGGGATGCAGTGCTCTAGATTCTTTGCTTCAAGGTGGGATAGAGTACGGAACTATCACCGAAATTTTCGGAGGTGGGGGAACGGGCAAGACGAATCTGTGTCTGCAGCTGGCTAGGAACGTAACACTCAACGGTAAGAAAGTGATCTATATCGATACCGAAGGTGTTTCCATGGAGCGCCTGAACCAGATATCTGGAGACCAATCGGAGAAGGTGCTGAAAAATCTCCTCCTATTCAGAGTCCATTCCTTCAAAGAGCAGGAGCAGGTACTGGAGCAGGCGGAGAAACTGGTCTTCACGAAGAATATGGACGTCGGTCTTGTGATAGTCGATTCTATGACGATCTTTTACCGAGCGCTGTTGAACAGTGACGAACGATCGAACATAACCTCAAGACTAGGTAAGCAGATGATCAAACTGCTCAAGATCGCTAGGAAAGAAAATCTTCCCGTAGTGATCACGTCCCAAGTCTACCAGAGCCAGTCAGACGGAGAGAACAGATCCTTAGGCGGTCATCAACTCTACCACAACGCAAAGACCATAATCAAAGTGGATTCCATAGGCCCGCATATCCGTGAATGGTCGCTGATCAAACACCGTTCACTTGCAGAAGGGGGTCGCGTTAAAACCATGCTCACGTCGAACGGTATAGAAACCATCTGATTGGAAAGGATTCAAAAGATTAAATAAGGAGGAAATTTTTTCATATCTATGAAACGACGGATCCCAGCGGATTTAACTGAAATCTATGCCCTTCGAGCAGATACCATAGACCTTTTCTTCGGAGATAGAACGGAAGAGAAAGAATTCTGGTCCTCTTTAGCATCCAAATACGGCGATGATGTCCTACATCTCATGTGCGGCACCGGTGAAATAACGGTCGGTCTAGCGGGGAAGGGATTCGACGTTGTCGGAGTCGATCTTACAAAATCTATGATATACGAAGCTAGGGATAGGAAGAAGGAGAAAGACACAAAAAACGTTGAATTCAAAACCGATGATGCCCGATACTTCGATATAAAGAAAAAATTCGATTTCATCTTCATCTCAACCGGAGATTTTCATCATTTCACTGAAGAAGAAGACATGAACAAGGTACTAGCAAGGTGTTACGCTCACCTGAAGCCCGGCGGGGCATTAGCGCTGGAACTTTTCAAGATGCCAGAAGACGACTTCAAAAACGAACCAAAAAAATTCGAACCACTGAGAGAGCCACCGGAAAACATGGATGTATGGAAGATAAATAAAAGTGGATTTCACTCGGATTCACAGATGCTTGAGATCAGAGAGGAACTGCACGTTGAAGTCGACGGTGAGTTGAGCATAGGTGAGTACGAGATCCAACTTCAGCTCTTTTCCGAAGAAGAGATTGAGGACGCACTGATGAAGAACGGTTTCGAGAATATCACGAAAATCAAAGGGACGGACTCTTCTTCACTGAGAAAAAATACAAACACGTGGGTAATAACTGCTGAGAGATGACATATCAAATCTCTAGCTCTATCATATCTCTAGATATCTTTGAAGGCCTTTTCTTCTTGCCCCTGTAATAGTAGAAAATAATCAAAACAACAGGTATGATCAAAAGTAGAGCCCAGAAAAAGATTTCTAGTTCTGGTTTCCCTTCTTTGAATTCCAGAATAACTTTCTCATCGAAATCCCGGTTTCTTACTTTTGATGAATTAAGCAGGACCCTGTAATTTCCGTCGTTCAGGTCCGAGGTGACATAGACCATGCTCGTATCGTTGATCCAGTAGATATCGCTTCTATCGATTTCAACTTCTTTACCCCACTTCTCCAATTTGAACGCCCGCACCATGATATCCTTTTCGACCTCCCCGTTGAAAACTACGAATATACGGTGGTAACCACTTTGTTTCTCTACGCCCGAATTGATAATGTCCGGGAATATCTCGAATTCATCAGACGTATCTTCGAAAATCGTGCCGTGCGGTCCCCTGCCTCTGATCATGACACGGCAATCAGAAGATAATGTGGGCGGTGCACTCAGGTTGTAACTCGTTTCTGTAGTTTCAACTTCATCCATCAATTCCCAGTGTCTACCGTCATCCGTGAACAGTATCCAGAAACTGTTGAGGTCTTCGACCTGTCTGGTCAACTGCCATCTTACCTTTACCTCGTCACCGCTGGAAAAGGTCCTTTCAGTGTTGTTGATCTGTATTAAGATGGGACTCTCCCTTATAATCTTGAACGAGGGAGATAGAGCCGTACTCTTTTTACCGTCGATGTCAGTCACGCTCACGTTCAATATGGCGTTGTTCGTGATAGAGCCTTTAACTTCCCACTCCCATCTACCGTCGTTGAACTCGTTTTTAGTCAAGATCTCCCAGCTTTTACCACCGTCCCTAGACAGTGTGATCATTATGGTCTCGTTTGGTAGAGTTTTGTCGTCCTGGGTCCACCACCTTACCGTGTATTCATTACCGATAAAAAGATTTCTGCCTCGGTTTGGGAAGTATATCTGTATCTTGGGTGGTACGTTCTGGAAGATATCTATGTAATCCAAGGTACTGTATCCAACGTACCCGTACTGATTTTCACAAGACACATTGACGATAGCGTCGTAGAGCGGATAATCGACCAACGTGTTGAACGGTACGGTCCAATTGTACGTTCCATTTCTACCCATGTTCCTAGCGATATACCGCCATGAATTCCCCTGATCGAATGAATATCTGATGTTCACAGGATTTTCGACTAAGTGATCACCTGCACACGTCCAGTTAATCTGATACGTGTCTCCGATCCTCAGCTGTTGTCCTGATTCTGGATTCGATATATAAACGGTCGGTATCGGTGTTACGGCGGTGAAAGTTACAGACTTATTAACGTCGAGGACGTTACCTGGATCGCTCTTATCGACCACGTTCCCTATTATGGTGTATACATACTCTACATCAAGTTCTAATGTAGCATTAGGAGTGAACTCTGCCACCAAATATCCCTCTTGCTTTTTCCAATCCCACGTACCATTAATATCAGCAGTGTCAGAGCTCAAAGTGAAATTTTGCTCAAAGCCGTCTCTATCTATAGGTTCGCTGAATGAAATGACGATCTTATCGTCCAAAGGCATGGTTTCATTATCCATCGGGTAGTATGATACTATCTCCGGAATCGATGAATCAACGGAGAACGATACGTCATCCCATGCCTTCAAACCTTCACCTTCGGCTTGTATTATAAGTCTAACATCGGTGCAGTTCAAAACCGGTACGTTCCAAGTATGGTTCCTCACCGAACCATTAAGTCCACCGGTTATATCGAACGGCCCCGTCCCGTTGTATACATAAGATAAGGAAACGTTTATGCTCGAGTTCAATAACGTACTCTCGATCTCCCAGGAAATATTTTGTGAATTGTTACCGCTCCATACGTCACCTCGTTCTGGATCCGTTAATTCAACTCTAAGTATTTTTTCCTCTTCTACTTGAGATCTTCCTATTTCAACTACTACGAGGGTTTGGCAAAACAGTAAGATAGCGATCAGCAGCACGGTCAACTTACCTTTGTCCATCAAGGTTCTGATATTTTTAGTGATTAATTAATATTTTTGGTAAAGATATCCGACTACATGAAATCTTCTAAAGTCACGTTCTCGTCGGTTCTTTCTGGTCCCCTTTCATTTTTATCATCATTTTCAAAATCGGATGAGAACAGGTTCGACTGTTTGTTTCCATACATCAAACTTTCTTGATTCCATCCGAAGACATCCGTTACGCGTGAGATGGTTTTTGCAATCCTCCTGGCATAGTACTCCCGATCTGGTTCTCCCTCTAACTCTGAATCCGGAAGCCAAGGCTCGACTTCTTGGGGTGTATTCTCCCCATCGATGACCACCCATGAGACTTTCATACCGGGTGTGAACCTGTACCCCTTTTTCTCCATCTTCCTAGCCGCTTGCACATTCGGCATACTGTCTGGATTAACGTATCTAGAGAATTTTTTACAAGAACGAGAGATGATCAATTTTTTCGGAGGGATATCACCTTCCCTAGTCCTCTTTATCCAGCTTTTTGCCACTTCGACTGCACCGTCTATGTCATCATTCAATATCCTATCAAAAACATCTTCCAATGCTTCGTTCTGCGCTTCGAAAGAATCACTTCTTCTCAACTCGTATCCCCTGACAAGCATCCCCTCCTCGGGCCAGATAACTTTACCTACGTACCTTTTCTTTCTACCGTGGCTGAAGAAAGGATCAAGGACCTTCTCGAATTCCAAAACCATATCGCCTTGGGTGTAGTTGTCGGCTATCTTTTTACTCTGTTCCAAAACACTATCGAGGTCATCCTCCGTGTTCTGGAAGAAGACGCTGTCGGTATCGGAATATATGACCTGAAATCCTTCTGACTCCAGATTCTCGATCAACTTTTTTATATTTTTTCTAGCGAACGCCGTGATGCTCTCTCCTATCCTGGGGTCGGTGAACCGATAAAATGTAGAAGCAAACACGCCGTAGAAAGAGTTCATCAATATCTTTATGGCGGATTGGAGGCCCTGATAGTAGTCCTTCTTATCCCCCTCCGACTCCTTCATCTTCTGCTTCACTTCGTCCCTTTCATCCATGAGCTTTCGGAGCAAGCCGGGAAGCAGCCCTTCTTTTTCTTCCGGTGAGAGGTACTTTACACCGTTGGGACTCTCTATATCTCCGGACTTAGACAGTGTTGTGAAACAGATGTTGTTCTCGATGATGATGCTCGGATACATACTCTTGAAATCCAAGACGCTAACCCAGTGATACAATCCCGGTTCGATGGAATGAACGTAGCCCCCCTTTATTTTTCCCGTTTTTTTCCTGTGGTGTGTAAGTGGTACGCCTACGCCCTCTTTATCCGCCTCCCTTATCAAAATAGAGTCTATAAGAGTCGATGTTCTCCCGTTTAATCCTTCATCTAATGGTAGTTTGGATACAGTAGCCATGTCCATGGCTTTATCGATAGATTCTAGTTCATACAGAATCTTCAAGGCGAGATCGGCGTCTTTTAGGCAGTATTCCATAACCTTATCGGGGTTATCTTCCCATTCCTCGTCGATTTTCAACGGGTCGACGTCATCCTTATGTTCACCTAGGAGTTCTTCGGAGACGTGATTCAGGGTTTCCCTCTTCAAGTTCAATTCCGTCCTCACACTCCACCACGCGTCCGCTATCACCCTACCGTTAACTCCCCAGATGCGGTTGCCTATGTCTTTAACTTCAGAATCATCCCTGCCGATCTTCAACTCTCCCATACCGAGTTTTTTCAAGCGTTTCAAGATGACTGGTATATCGTATCCATTGATATTGTATCCCGTTATTATATCCGGGTCTTCCTCGTTCACTATACCTTGGAATTCCTTCAATATATCCTTTTCACTCCCGGACAACTTGAATTCCTTTCTCCCCCTTTCTTTCTCTTCATCAGAATCAAATCCTCTTTTTTCTTCGATGACACCGCAGATGGTATGTATCGTTTCATTTTCGATGCTGTTCTCTATATCGAAACTGAGATATTTGAGAGGAGGTTTGATCGTTTCACATCCTTCAAATTTTTCTACCTTCATGATCTTGTCAGTCGTGTATCTTTCAAGGTCTACGTAATCTCCTAAGGAGGTCACAGAAGCCCCTAGATCCATATCGTAGATGAATCGCTGGATGAAGGGTATGTCCGCCGCTAACACTTTACAGTACTTTCTCGCTTTGTTCCTGTATTTCGGGACCTTCCACGGATAGGTACAGATCACCTTTTTACAATCTTTAATCTCGCCCTCGACCCATAGTTCTTCATCCTCAAATCCTCTTATCTCTTCGTCCTTCTTGAACTCATCTAGTAAATCAAAAGGAGGTTCAACGAGGTAAAAGTATGGTCTAAATCCCTGGTAAAGGAGAGTGATCGATTCTCCCTTCTCGGTCTTACCGTAAAGTTCGATCATCACGCCGTCGTTTATGGATCTGTATGAACCGTTTATTATCCTTACCTTTTCCTTCTCCATACTCGTGAACCGCCTTAACTGTTCATTTTGAAACTATTTTAACAATATCTCCGTCTTTCAATTCATGATCACGACCGATGACCCTGTCCGTTCTTGCATCTACCGCGCGTATGAACCCTTCGCCGATATCCGTGTGCACCTTGAACGCCAGGTCTTCTGCTGTACTGCCTCTGGGAAGTAGATGGGCATCGGGGAGTACTCTACCCTCTTTATCCGTGTAATTATGCTCGTTCTCCACCGGGAAAACCACTATCATATCCAGCAGATCGTAGACGGCCTTCTCCAAAGTCTGTTGGACGCCCAAACCTCCGTTCCTTTCCATGAACGCGGCTATCTTATTGAGTGCATCTTTTTGAGCCGATGAGATATCATTGTTCAGTATCTCGAATGTTTCATCACCCGGTATGTAGTGAACGATACCGCTCTCCGATGCCTTTCGAAGCGCGAGTTCGTACTCGGCGGAGGTCGGTGTGACCCTGTAATCGACATCGTCGAATCTTTGTAACATCTCATCAGTGGTCAAGTCCGCCTTGTTAGCTGCTACCAACATCGGCTTCGTCTTCTTTCTCAAGCTTTTCGCCAGTCTTAGTAGATCGTCCGATTCCCACTTCTTTGGATTATCGGCAAGATCCACTTCTCGAAGAGCCAACTTCACTTTCGCCTCGGATACACCGAGACCGGACAGCTGTTCGTAGACGACCTTCCAGACCTTCCCTCCCGCCACTTCCAGTCTTCTGGATACCCTTTCCCAGTTCTTCTCCAAGATACCTTTCAACCAGAAGTCTATCTCATCCGTCAAGAATTCTATGTCCTCCACGGGGTCGTGCTCACCGACCGGGACCGGTTCTCCTTCTATGTTCGTCGAACCGCTGGCATCTACGATGTGGATCAGGGTCGATGCCTGTCTGAGGTCGTCCAAGAATTGATTGCCCAGCCCCTTTCCGGAGTGCGCATCGGGGACGAGTCCTGCAACGTCTATGATCTCTACAGGGACCATCCTGGTCCCCTCTATACACGGCGTGTGGTTGGGATCACACTCAACGTTAAGCTCTTTATGAGGGCATTCAGCTCGAACGTACCCGATACCCTTATTCGCTTCTATGGTCGTAAACGGGTACGAGGCCATGTCCACATCGGCCCTCGTAGCTGCAGAGAAAAATGTGCTTTTTCCCACGTTCGGTTTACCGACTAATCCTACTTCCATCTTCTCTACCTTATGATGATATTACACATTTAGTTAAACATTTATCCCTTCAATTTCTTAAGCAGCAGTTCTGCCTCTCGGAAATGTCCACCTATATCAACAGCCATCTGTGCGTACTCTCTTGCCTTTTTTTCGTTCCCCATCTTGTAGAAAATCAAGGCCTTCAGGTACCAAGCGGGCTCAAAGTCTTCGTTCATCCCGATACAGGTGTCTAATGCTTTCAGTGCCCCCTTGTAATCTTTCATCCTGAAAAGAGTACTCCCCAATCCGTAGAATACGCTGAAGTCCGTCCCCACTTCCTCGGAGAGCTTTAAAAACAGTTTCTTCGCTCTTACCAATCTCCCTCTTTCCAGCTCGATGTTCGCCCGTAGTTCCCTCTCGTCTATCGTTTCATCCTCCAAAATGGATAGGGCTTTTTCGTACTCTCCCTGATCGGCATACGACCTTGCTAAAGCGATCCGGGCATCGGCTCCGATATCATTTACAGCTTTTCGAAAGGAACCTATAGCTTTATCGATGTTCCCAAGTCTCTGGTAGGCGTATCCCCTGGATAGGTACAATCTTGGATCTTTGACGTCATGCAGTCCTTTATTTGCGGTTATAACGGCTTGTTTCGGTCTGTCCATCTCGATCAGCATCTCGACTTTCTTGTGCCACGCCTTGGCGTGTCCCCTCTCATTGTTGAGTATCTTATCGTAGTCTTGCAGGGCTTCTTCGAAGCGACCCAGGTCCTCGAGAAGGTCTGCTTTATTGTAAAGTGCTGAATAATCCATGAAAAGTTCGAATTTTCTCTCGTAAGCCCTTAAAGCCCTCTCGTAGTTTATGATTGCTTCATCATATTTCCCAAGTTCCTCCATGATCTCTCCCCTCATCTGCCAAGCACTGCCGTAATCCGAATCTATCTCCAGGGCCTCCTCCAATGTCTCCAGAGCTTCCTCTATACGCCCCATCATCCTAAGGATATCCGCCTTGGCGAACCATGCACTTTCATAGTCTGGATTCAGGTCGAGAGATAATGAAACCTTTTCTAACCCTTCTTCTAATTTACCTTTTTTAGCCATAGCATAGCCAAGGGCATATTGAGCATAATCGAAGTCCGGTTTTATCTCCAATGCTTTCTCATGGTATTCTAAAGATTGATCGTGTTCACCCATCTTGTCAAGGGCATTCCCTATATTGTTCCACGCGATCTCATAATCCGGGTTGACTTCGATCGATTTTACGAAGAAGGGTATCGACTCATCGTACCGACCCATGTTGTACAGTGCATTTCCCAGGTTGTTCCACAGGACCTCGTTGGTTCCATCGTGTTTTGATGCCTCTTTGTAACATATGATAGCTTCTTTGTAATCTCCGAGTGTGTGGTACAGGTAACCAAGATTGTAATGGGCGGGTCCGTAATCTGGGTCAAGAGAAAGTGCGGTTTCATAACAGACTCTGGCCTCTTGGTACATCCCGCTGGAGAAAAGGACATATCCCTTGTTGTTCCACACCTCTTTGTCGTCCTGACGTATGCGCAGTATATCGTCATAATTCGATAAAGCTCCTTCCAGATATCCCATGTTGAGCAGGGCGTCTCCTTTCCTCTTGAGGACCTCCACATTGTCCGGGTCGATGTCCAATGCATCTTCGTATATATCCAAAGCGTTTTCATAATCGCCCAATTCCTCGAGTATCTCTCCCTTCATCATGAGGAGGATGCCTTGTTCTTCTTCTGCGTTTTCTAATGCTTCCTCGACGATCTTTCTTGCTTTCTTTCCCTTTCCCATGGATATGTATGCATGTGCTTTGTCGAAGTAGGGCTGTGCAAACGACGGGTTCATGGATATCACTCTGTCGTAGACTTCTACCGCTTTTTCAAACTCTCCAAGGTAAAGATAGGAGTTTGCCATGTTCGACCAAGCGGTGTAATAGTCCTCATCTATGGATACAGCCATCTCATAGCACCCGATGGCATCCCGGTGCTCTCCGACGGCATCTAGGGCAACTCCCATGTTGTTTGCGGTTACTTCGTCCTTCTTGATCTTTAGAGCTCTATCGTACAGTTTTATCGCTTCTTTGATATCACCTGCATCATGAAGAGCATCCGCTCTTTCCACGATCTTATCGTATCCTTTGGTATCTGCAGACCCATTGGCTGATATACCCCAAAGCAAATGAAATATTATCGATAGCATATCCGTCTCCGCAATTAAGCCCTGATAAAAAAAAGAAATAAAGGAGTTAGTAAAAAGTTTTTCTGAAGGATTTATCCTACACTACCTTCTTTTTACTAGTGGATTTCTCTTCTTGGTCTATATCAGCTCCACAAGCGTAGCACATCTCGGCATCAGCACTCAGTTCAGTACCACATACTGGGCAGCTGATGCTGTCAGAGTCTTCTTCGCCGCCGAGTTCGGTACCGCAAGCATAACAGATCTCGGCATCCGGGCTGAGTTCCGTGCCGCAGTTGGGACAGGAGATAGCTCCTTCTTCTCCACCTTCCTCTTCTTCTCCGCCGAGTTCCGTACCGCATGCGTAGCATATTTCAGCGTCAGGGCTGAGCTCCGTGCCGCAGTTAGGACAGGAGATAGCTCCTTCTTCCTCTTCCTCGGCTTCTTCCTCTTCCTCGGCTTCTTCCTCTTCTTCGGGGACTTCCTCTTCTTCGGCTTCTTCCTCTTCTTCAGGAGCTTCTTCTTCCTCTGGCTCTTCAACTTCCTCTTCCTCCGGCTCTTCAACTTCTTCTTCAGCTTCTTCTGGTTCCTCAACTTCGGGGACTTCTCCTATCTCTTCACCGGTTTCCACTTCTACTCTTTCAGGCATAGAGGGAACTTCGAAAGACGGCATGGCTTCTCCACTTTCTATAGATTCTTTTTCTCTTTCCAGCATCTTTCGATGGGCTTCTAACAGGCGGCTCCTAGTATCGGATAATTGTTTATCTTGGTCCAAAAGCTGACTCTCTTTTTCCACTATCTCCTGACTCTTGTTCACTGTCTCGCTGAGGGTATTTTTGAGTGATGAAAGTGTGTCCAGGATATCCTTTCTTTGTTCCAAGATTTCATCTTCCTTCTGCACGATGATATTCTCTCTTTCATCGAGATCTCCTTCTCTAGAAACGATCGCTTCTTCTCTTTCTATGAGAGCTTCTTTCTTACCTACGATGTCTTCCTTATAACTTTCAGCCTCTTCGACCTTCGTCAATAAAGTATCTCTCACGGACTTCAATTCCGAACGTTCCTGATCTAGATTTTCCCTAGCACCTTCGAGTTCGCTCCTCATCTCCTCTATCTTCTGCTTGAGATCGTCCAGGTCATCTGATTTTTTAGCCAATTCCTGTTTTTTAACGTTAAGTTCGCTCTCTTTATTTCTTATCTCCTCTTCCTTCTGTTCGAGTTCGTTCTCTCTTTCATCTAATCCGTTCTCTCTCTCGTCTAGCTCTGCCTGCCTTTGCTTCATTTTGCCCATGAAGCCTTCCATTTCTGATAGGAAATCTTCTTCTGCCAATTTTATTCCCCCATGATATATTTCTGTTGAGTTAAGGGGTTAATACCCTTTCTATTTTATATAACTTACGAAACATTTTATATTCTATCTATTCGAATATAGGACCTAACACTTTCAATCCTTTTTTACCGACGTCTATCGCATGTTTTTCCATGGAGTGCTTGCACGCTCTCATCTTCTCTACTTGCAGGTACCTAGTCAGCTTACCTCTGTTCCTGTCGATGCCCAGCATGATAACTCCGTCGACCAAGAAACCTTCGTTGCCCAGTAGGTTCGCTTCACCGGTCATCGATCTCTCCATCACCACGTAGCTGTAGAGGTCAAGGTCTCTGAGTAATTTGAAGAAGTAGAACATCTTCTTCCTCATGTTTTCGTGGTGTTCCATGAGCGAGTAAAGTGCGCCCAAAGAGTCCAAAGCGAAGACTTTGAATTTGTCTCCTTTCTCTTCTTTAAAATGTCTAAGCATCTTCTCCAAGAAATCGACATAGTCTGTCTCTTCGTCCTCGTCCACGATCTGGTCTATTTCTCTGAGGTCTGTGATATCGGATATCTGCATGTTCAAACTCAAATCGATACCCAAACTCTGCATGTTGGTCAGGTGACTGTCCACGGTTTCTTCCAATGTAGTATACAAACCGAACGCGCCTGATGTTTCAACGTACCTGGTCATCAAACTGTAGCAAAAGCTGGTTTTCATAGAACCTGGTGGACCAGTGATAAGCACCACTTTCGGAGCGTCGATATCGGTCGTGAATACCCTGTCCAATCCTGGTATGGTGTTCCTAAACATCTTTACCACTTGTGTTTCTTTTCACATTCAATAGTAACTTTACATATAATCTTATCGTTTAGATATCTTATAGTATGTTATTCTCCAAAATCAACAACGATAACAGATATCCTTGCTCAAGCTCCGATCATTTCATTAAGGTAAGATTGTGACGATTATACCGCCAACGAAAATCGGTGATAAATCGCTTATTTCTCCAGTAAGTAAAATTTACCACGATCGTGGTCTGTGATGTGGTGGAATAAGGTATTGTTATCTTCATTCCATATTCAAATATCCCACATCTCAATTGTTTTAATTTCGTTGAGTCATTGTACATGTGCACATTCATACAAAGTAAGATATAAATAATTCTTCGATGAGTCCAATTCCCTCCTTCAAAAGAAGGAGTTTGGAGGAATTGTAATGAACAGAGCAGATATATTGAAGAAGTTTAAAGGAGTACCTATATCGTACAAAGTGTTGGCATTTTTAAGCGTGATTATGATGACCGCCGGAGCATATGCTGTATTCGTTTCGGGAGCGGCACCAACAGCTGATTTGACACCATCCGAGATCGAAATATATCCTGGAGAATCGGTTGATTTTGATGCCAGCGGTAGCGAAGGAGACATAAATTCATATGCTTGGCATTTTCACGATGATAACGCCATCGAGATGGGAGATGATCTTACCTCCATATCACATACCTTTTCCGATGAGGGAATCTATCATGTCACTCTGTTCGTCAATGCATCCAATGCGAAGATGGATATAGCCACTTCGAAGGTGGTTGTTAAAAACCATGCACCGGATATAGTAGTTACTCAAGATTCGTACAACGTCAACGAGGACGAAGACGTTACTTTCGACGCTTCCGGTTCCACGGACGATTCCTCCATATCTTCTTACACGTGGGACTTCGGAGACGGTGACGTTCTGTACGGTGACGTTGTCACTCATTCATTCACGGATAGCGGATCCTATAACGTTAACTTGTCCGTCGAAGACGATAGAGGAAAAAGCTCGTTCAAAGATATCTCAGTAACGGTACAAAATCCCGTCCCGACGGCAGATGCGGGTGATGGATACGGTATACAAGAGGGAAGACCGGTGTTCTTGGATAGTTCTGATAGTATGGACAATCCCAGCGACACCGAGGGAATAAGATATAGATGGAGCAATGGATACGTCGGTGAAAGAGCGATGGAGTTCTACGGTGACGATGGAAGCTATTCGCCGAGCGTGTCTGTTAGGGATGACGACGATGATACGGATAACGATGTGGCGAATGTGAATGTTGCTAATACCAAACCGAAAGTAGCCGTTGACGGTGCTTACATAAAAGGCAATTTGACTTTGAGGGTCGCCGGTGAAAGATGGCATAACGTAGAGTTATGGCTGTACCAATCCGGCGAGCTTTACGGATATATGAACGTTACCAGGGGTGTATCCACACCGCAGACCGAGACGATATCCGATATCACATTCGATCTGACGGAGGAATGGGAGGTGTATGCGGAATATACTCCGGAGGACGACCCAGAAAACGGTCAGCCCAATGGTGCTAACCCCGCTTGGTTGATCCTCGATTTCGAAGGTGGAGCTTACAGGTGGATCCAGCATCCATTCAACGTAGTGAGACCGGATACACACGAGTGGGAAGTACCTCTCAACCAATATTTCTTTAAACCAGAATGCCTGCAGGCGCCCGATATAGACCAGTGCTATGGAAATCCGATAGTTCATTTCCCGTACAAGGTGTACGACCAGGGTGCCGACGACCTGACCGTAAATTGGACGTTCACCGATTCATATCGCGAAGAGGTTTTTCCCGCATCGGGATT
>JAWOBZ010000104.1:0-20007 GCA_046484045.1 Thermoplasmata archaeon
CAGCCTCGAGTCGTAGAAAGGATTGAACAATCTATCCGTGTCATAGACCTCTTTATCTTTGCCCTCGAGTTTTTCGTATTCTTCTTTCTCATCTTCGATGACCTTCTTAACTTCCTCTTCTCCCCTCGGGTCAGCTTCCATGCCCTTTTTTATGGCTAATTCGTAGAGTTCTTTCAGTTTCATGGTAACAATAGTATTTGAAGCGGCCCCCTATTATAATTTTTTCCTCGATAACAAGAAATAGAACTATAGTCCGTAATGTTCGACGGCGCATGAAAAACCGTTATCTAGGCACGAACTCGAAACAAAATCCGCCGCTTCTTTTACCTCATCGGGTGAGTTCTCCATAGCCACACCGATACCACAGCCTTTTATCATGTCTAGATCGACGTAATCGTTACCGATGGCTAGAACGTTTTCCAATCCGATATCCATATTTTCGCAGACGAGTTCCAATGCTTTCAGCTTGGATATCTGGTATGGATAGATCGTGAGTGCCACCCATTCACCCAGATAATTATGCCTGTGTGTGATCGTCTTTTTTCCGTGATTTTCCTTCACGTAAATCTCCATATCTCGCAGTCCCTCTGAACCGTTTCTCTCTTTGTGCATCATGAAACTGATGGGAGGCCCATCTTCTAAGGCGTCTATGTTGTTGTTGACTAGGTATGTTATCGGTTCTTTGAGGTGAGGACCGACGGATTGATCTCTTCTTTTCCTCCAATATTTTCTCTCGCTGAAAACAGTAGTGAGTTCGTAAGAGTTCTCATCGGCGAAACTGGAAACGGCTCCTGCCGTGCTCTCATCCAGGTGTGTTACCATCCAATCTTCGTGATCGTCATGTTGATCCCATCGAGGTCCGACGACACGAGCACCGTTCATGCATACGACTGGATGGTCGAATATGTTGGTGTTCTTTAATATCTCGGAAGACGAAAATCTCATCCTTGTAGTAGCGGGTACCACGGGGATGCCCTTGGATAACAACCTCTCTAAAGTTCTTCTATCGCGCGGGCTCATCTTTTTGTTATGAACCAACGTCCCATCTAGATCCGTGGCTATCAGTTTTATTTCGCTTTCAGTCACTTACCTCGACCAACCTCTACCATCCTTTCAAGCGGTTTTCTCGCCTTCTTCATCATCTCTTTATCCAGAGAGATCCTCGGTTCCAGTTCCTCCAGTGATCTCAAAACTTTTTCAGGCGTTATCTTCTTCATGTTGGTGCAAACCGGTTCTCCGGGGAATAGGAACGTTTTGTCCGGCACTTCTTTTCTGAGTCTGTGTCCCATCTCCCTCTCGGTTCCGATGATCATGAATTTTGCCGGGGATTCCTTCGCTCTTTTCAAGATACCCGCTGTTGAACCGACGTGGTCGGCGATATCCACCACTTCAGGTCTGCATTCCGGGTGGACGACTATCTCTGCATCCGGATGTTTTTCGAGAAGCTCTTTGATTTGCTCGACGGTGATGTTATCGTGGGTAGCGCAGTAGCCATCCCACAGGTCGACTTCTTTATCATCGACGAACCTTTTAACATAGCTGCCCAGGTTCCTGTCGGGTAGAAATAGAACCCTGTCCTCTTCTACGCTTTCAACCACCTTGACTGCGTTGGACGATGTGCAGCATATATCTGATTCCACCTTTGTCTCGATGTTAGTGTTCACGTAGGAGACGACGGCGGTATCCGGGTGTTCTCTCTTGTAATCTCTCAGTTCCTGGATATCCACCATGGCTGCCATGGGACATCTGGAAGTTTTTTCTGGATGGATGACCACTTTCTCCGGGTTTAGAACTGCGGCCGATTCCGCCATAAAATCCACACCGCAGAAAACAACGTAAGGTACGTCCATCTCACTGACCTTTTTGGCTAAACCGAAAGAATCGCCCACGTAATCCGCAGTATCCTGGATGATGCCAAGTTGATAATTGTGCGCCACCAGTACCAGATCTTTTTCCTCTTTGGCAGCGAGGATCTCGTCTCTCAGAGACATAGATGCCCATCAAAGACTCCGATATAAACGTTTTTTGGATTGTTGGGTATGAAATTATTTATAAACAATCATCAGATACACTCGTGAATGATAGATATATTGGACGAGAAACTGCGTCGAGAAAATGTAAAGAACTACTTTTTACAGAGCATGCTGGCCGCCCTGATCTTGTTCTTCGCGCTGAACCTACCGTTCGTGTCCGACGCAGTACTGATCGCCGCGATAGGTTCCACCGCCTTCGTCGCGTTCGCCATGCCGAAAAGGACGACGGCTAGACCCAGAAACATAATCGGCTCTCATTTTGTCACTGGGTTGATTGGCTTTTTATTCGCTTGGTTGTCTGCATTGTTTTTACCGGAGCTGGTAGCCATCAGTTTGGGTTTAGGCGTAGCTATATTCGCCATGGTGACCTTGGATCTGGAACACCCTCCTGCAGGCGGTACCGTGATATTTGTGATTTTAACCCCTAACATAGAAGCATTCATCATCCTCATGTTCCTAGCCACACTGATGGCGGTCATCTCTTACGTGTTAAAACCTTACCTGAAAGATTTGGTGTGATAGGGCATTTTAACTTGCGAAGATTATATAAATAATGGACTAGATAGAGTAGATGATACTTTGAGTGGAAAGAAGAACGATAACGTAGAGGTAGTACGAGTCCCGTACCCCAGACGTAACCAGGGACAGATGTTCGCAATAGCGGATAAGATGTTAGGCGGAGGAAGGATACGTATAATCTGCGAGGACGGTAAATCACGTATGGGCCGCATCCCCGGTAAGCTCAAGAAGAGGATGTGGATGAGGGAAGGAGATCTGTTGATAGTGAAACCCTGGAGCTTTCAGGACGAGAAAGCGGACATCGAGTACAGGTACACAAGGACGCAGATCAGCTACCTCAAGAGAAAGAACGATATCCCGGATGAGATCGACATCTTCTGAAATCGAAATTAAATTATACCTCTTTTTTAATCAACATCTATGAAAAGAAAGTTATTAGACATACTCAGATGTCCGAAGTGCAAGGGAGAGCTAGAGCTTGAAGTTAAAGAGGAGGACGACGAGATCAAAGAGGGCACCCTTTTCTGCAGTAAATGCGATATCACCTACGAAATCAAAGAAGGCATCCCTGACATGATACCTCCTGGCTGATTATTTTACACCCTCTAAAGATAATCCATCTGGATAGCGACCACTTCCGTACTGTCCTCGGCTTCGCTGTACCTTTCCAGAGGCTCCTTATTCAATTCCAACAGGTGTTCCCCCCATTTGAATTTTGATAAGATCTCTCGGGCATGCTCTTTTTCTCCCAAGATATAAAGTGCGGCCGCTAATGCCTCGACCGTAGTTAACCTCATGGGCTTACCGTAGTTCACCGGGTTCACCGCTATCAGATAAGGCAGTGCCCTGCCGTTGTCGAACACGGGTATCTTCTGCTCCGCATCGGTCCAGGTGCAGTCAACCGCCTTTATTCCCCCCTTTTCCGCCCTTTCCCTGTCCCCGGGAGAGAGTGCCTTGTCCACCAGTGGAGTCAAGTAGACCCCGTTCCCACCAAGTCCGGACTCGTTCTTCAACTCATCGACCAGTTCTGTTCTGATCAACTTCTTAGCGGTGCACTTTTTCGGGTCGCACTCTCCAAAATCGTAGACGTACAAGTCCATGGTCACGAATACGCTCGCGGAGTCTAATAAATCATTCGCATAAACAGAAAGTTTTAAGAAAGCCCTGAACTATACCAGGATGCCCGATGATGAGGAATCCAAAACTGAATCGTGATGATTGATGGGCAGTCTGATGGGCATTGGACGTGAATAGGATGGTAACGGCATTCGACCTAATCGGGAGCAACAAACCTCTGCAGAAGCACTGGATCCGGAGGATAGCAGCTTACATCATAGACTTTTTTATATCCGTCGTGATAGCTATACTGCTCTTCGGTGCACTATCTCTGATGGCATTCTTCGTCTTTAGTCTGACAGGTGCTTCATTGATGCCCTTCGTTTTCGTGGCAGGTTTAGTACAGGTATTCTACTCGGCCATCTTAGAGTACACGAACCGAAGGACGATAGGCAAGATGCTGGTGAACCTTAGGGTGGAAACGCTCCAATACGGTCTCGACTTCCACGAAACTATAATCCGAAATCTCAGCAAGATACAAGGACTACTTCTCTTCCTGGATACCATGGTCGGGATGGCAACTACTGGAGACCCGAGGCAGAGATTCTTGGACAGAGTCGCCAATACTACGGTAATCAGCAAGCACGAACCCCACAGGGTGGAAGAATTCTTATTGGGTCATCTAAGAAGGTCCAAACCCCCTTCGGAAAAAGAAAACCAAAAGTAGATTTTTATGTACATCGCAGTGGATGATACGGATTCCAGATACGGTATGTGTACCACCTTTCTCGTCACGGAATTGATCAAAGAATTTTCAGAATACAAGGTCATACATTACCCAAGGCTGGTGAGGTTAAACCCGAACATACCTTGGAAGACCAGAGGGAACGGTGCGGTGGTCATAGAACTAGGGAAAAAAGGGATCGGAGAGATAGAAGTAGGAAATATAGAAGAACCGGTATTAGCCAAAGCGCAAAAGGGCGAGGATATCGAGGAAAAAAAAGAAACCATCCTTCTCCGTGTTATAAAACTGGTCGATAAATGGGGAGAGCTCGATATAGAAGGGACCAACCCGGGCGTAGTTATAGGAAGAGAAAAACCCCCCGTCGAGCTTTACTGGAAGACGGTCCGAGAAGTGGTAAAACTGGATGAAATAATCGACATATTGGACGCGGGAGAGTTCTGCTACAAAGGATACGGTAACAAGAGAGGACTGATCGGTGCTGCAGCGGCGATGTCGTGGATCCCGGAAGACCACACCTACGAATTGATATCATACAGGAAAAAAGAGCTGTGGGGGACGGGGAGGGACATGCCAGAGGAAGATGTGATCGAACTCGATAACACTTTGAAAAGCACCTTCGACAGCTACGATCATCAAGAATCCAGTTCCACTATAGCTCCGAACTCTCCGTGCCCAGTTCTCTACGGTGTGAGGGGAGACGACCCCGACGAATTGAAAAAATCATTGGATCTCGTCGGGGGAGAAGAACCGGAAAGGTGGCTTCTCTTCCTGACGAACCAGGGAACGGATGATCATATAGTGGACTCCGACATCAGTGAAATCGAACCTTACCGCTCCGTTCACGTAAGGGCCGCGGTTTCATCGAAGCCAAGGGTGATAGAAGGTGGACACGTGTTCATAGACCTAAAGAACGGACAAAAAGTGACTGCGGCAGCCTACGAGCCGACTAAGGATTTCAGGAAGATAATCAAGAGCCTGATACCCGGAGACATAATAGAAATCTGGGGCGGTGTGAGAGAAGAGCCTGAAACCCTGAATATCGAAAAAATCAAGATCGTCCATATTGAAGAAAAATGCGAAAAGATCGGGAATCCAGTATGTCCAAAATGCGGAAAGCGCATGTCCTCGATCGGCAAGGATGCCGGGTACAGGTGTAAAAGATGCAGTACGAAGGCGGGAGAGAACGAGGTCGAGATGGGAAAAGTGGATAGAGCCTTGGAAGAAGGATGGTACGAAACGCCAGTATCCGCCAGGAGACACCTATCTAAACCGCTAAAACGCATGGAGATATTATCTAAACAACATGGATATTTTTAAATACCTTTGTAATAATAACCACCTGTTATGACTAGACATGTAAGAGGGACCCACATATTGAACATCATTAAATACGTGAAGAACAAAAAAGGAGTACTGGGCGAGAAGAAGATGTGGGAAAAGATCGACGAAAAGAGAGGTGAACAGGTGAAAAGGGATTACTCCACCGGTGAGTTCGTGGAGTACGATCTGGTGCTGGATTTTTTTGACGTGGTCAACGAACTTTTTGGTGATGATACGTCTGACATCCCCAGGAGTAGAGATATAGGCAGGCACATAAGCGAAAGCCTTGGACACTTCGAGTACCTTACTCACGCCAAAGGACTTAAAGAACTCATTCAAAAAGCTGAACAGAATTGGGATAAGGTCTACGACTTCGGAAGGATCGAGTTGACCTCCATGGAGGAAGGCAAAGCCGTGATAAGGTACTACGGTTTTCCGGAAAACGATCACGTATGCAACTACTTCCAAGGCAGCATAGAGAAGGACATGGAGATGCTCGACCTCGGTGGAAAAATAGAGCACACGGCATGCCCGCTAGAAGGTGACGAATATATCGAATTCACTCTAACGTGGGTGCCGAAGTAACCCCGGCTATCATCATCCTGGATAGTACTTTTCTATCCACTTCTCTTCTATTCTCTTGAGATCTCTCTTCGGTATGATCGTAAGTAGTTCCCAAGCTAGATCCAGTGATTCATCTATCGTCCTGTCCTCGTCTTCATCCTGGGCGATGAACCTTTCTTCGAATTCACCGGCGAATTTGAGGTACTTATTGTCCCTCTCACTGAGAGCTTCTTCACCTACCACGGCCACGAGATCGCGGAGCTCCTGCCCCTCTGCGTAAGCGGCGTACAACTGATTACTCACATCCGAGTGGTCCTCTCTCGTCCTCTCTTCCCCGATACCCTGCTGCATCAGTCTGGAAAGACTTCCACCCGGAGTTATTGGAGGTCTTATCCCCTTACGATGCAGCTCTCTGGAGAACACTATCTGCCCCTCTGTTATGTAACCGGTCAAGTCGGGTATTGGATGGGTTATATCGTCGTCGGGCATACTGATTATAGGTATCATCGTGATTGAACCTTCTCTTTGAAGGATCCTACCCGCTCTTTCGTAGATGCTGGCCAGATCGGTGTAAAGATATCCGGGATAACCTCTTCTACCCGGTACCTCTTCCCGAGCGGCTGCGATCTCTCTAAGAGCCTCGCAGTAGTTCGTCATATCCGTAAGTATGGTCAATACCTGAGTATCTTCTTCGAATGCCAGATATTCAGCTGCCGTCAGTGCCATCCTCGGTATGATAATACGCTCGATAGCGGGATCATCAGCTAGATTCAAGAACAGAACCGCTCTCTCCAAGGCACCGGTCCTCTCGAAATCATTGATGAAGAAGTTAGCCTCTTCCGAGGTTATCCCCATGGCACAGAACACCACTGCGAACTCCTCTTCCTCGCCGAGCACCTTCGCCTGCCGGGCTATCTGGGCTGCAACGTTGTTGTGCGGCAGACCGCTGGCGCTGAAGATCGGTAATTTCTGCCCACGAACAAGGGTGAACATGGTGTCTATGGTCGAAACACCGGTCTGGATGAACTCTCTAGGGAACTCTCTAGCAGAGGGGTTGATAGGGTCTCCGTTGATGTCCCTTCTTTCATCCGGTATGATATCTGGACTGTCGTCGATGGGCTCGCCTACACCGTTGAACACTCTGCCCAAAAGTTCCTCGGATACGCCGAACTTCATCACTTCACCGGTGAACTGTACTGAAGTATCCTTAGTGTCCAAACCGCGGGTACCAGCGAAAACCTGGATCACCGCTCTGTTCGATTCCGCTTCAAGAACCTGCCCCAGCCTTTCCTCTCCACTGGGCAGTTTGATCCTCGCGATCTCGTTGAAAGCCACGCCGCTGATTCCCTCGACCACCATTAGAGGACCAGAAACTTCCTTCACATTCTGATATTCAGCCCTTTTAGAGATATCTTCCGCCATGTTTATTCCTCCTCCATCAACTTCTCGAATTCTTTGTTCATCTCCATCTCGATCTCGGAGAATTTCTCTTCGTAGTTCTCGGAAGATACGTAGGACATCCTGCTCAATTTTTCAACGGCATCCATATCGCTCAAATCCTCGACTGATACCTTCTTCTCCACTGCCTCAATGCCCCTGTCGTAGAATTCCATCATTATATCAAGCATCCTGAACTGTTTCTCGGGCTCGCAGAATGTATCCACATCGTGGAAAGCGTTCTGCTGCAAGAAATCTTCTCGTATAATCCTGGCTGCCTGTAGTGAGAACCTGTCCGAAGGCGGCAGTGCATCCGGGCCGACCAGCTGAACGATCTCCTGGAGCTCTGATTCTTTCTCCAGCAGTCTCATGCTGTCCCTCCTCAATCGATACCAATTTTCATTAACGTTTTCGTCCCACCATTCTTGTACCTGATCCAGATAGAGTGAATATGATTTCAGCCAGTTGATAGCCGGGAAGTGTCTCTTGTTCCTGAGCTCGACGTCCAATGCCCAGAAAACCTGGGCGATCCTGAGCGTGTTCTGCGTCACCGGCTCGGAGAAATCTCCGCCCGAGGGGCTCACCGCTCCGATGACCGATATCGAACCTTCCCTTCCACCGTAAACGTCGCAGATACCCGCTCTTTCGTAGAACGCAGCTAGCGAAGAAGCCAGATAGGCCGGATAACCCTCTTCACCCGGCATCTCTTCCAACCTACCGGAGATCTCCCTGAGCGCTTCCGCCCATCGAGATGTAGAATCCGCCATGAGGGCTACGTTGTAGCCCATGTCACGGTAATACTCCGCCAGGGTGATACCCGAATATATCGACGCCTCTCTTGCAGCTACGGGCATGTTGCTTGTGTTTGCGATCAACAGGGTCCTCTTCATCAGCGGTTCACCCGTTCTGGGGTCTTCCAGTTCGGGGAAATCTCTGAGCACCTCTGTCATCTCGTTCCCCCTCTCACCGCAGCCGACGTAGACGACGATATCCGCATCGCTCCACTTGGCCAATTGCTGCTGGATGACAGTGTTGTGAAGGATCATCGGTGCGTTCCCTCCTACGAAGTTATGTGTGCCCGGGACCGTAAGATCATAAACATCCTTTGTTTCATCATTGACATCTATTGACACTATGGGATCGGGAAGAAAGTGAGTAAGATGGTTCTCGGCCATCTTTATCAAACTCTCGTCACCTGTCATGGAAGAGAACTTTTTGAACACGGGAAAACTCATATTCTCTTTATGGGTCGTGTAATTTGCTATCTTGACACCGCTCTCTTTGAATATCTTCCTGGTTATTCCACTTTCTTCAAATTTCTCCCTCACCAGTTCTGGTGATATGTTAACCGAGTTCACTCCTCTGAAATGTCTTGTGCTGTCCTGGAGATACTCCCTTATAACATCATATTTCGTATGATCTATCGAAGTTCGCTCATAAAACTCTTCAAGCTCCTCACCGGAGATCCTCAACCTGTAACTTATATTCACATTTGTATCCTTGGAAGAAAGTCGAGGGGCGACGCCTATCCTCGTTAGAGCATAGGTTAGATCACTCGCCATCCTTCTGCTAGAGGTGCATATTTCAGCTTCGTAACGATTGAAACTCCCGTCAGAGAGATAGTATCCTCTCAAGAAGGCCGCTAAGATGTCATCTTCACTTCTAAGAATCTTACGTGGGATATGACATCTTTTAGACTTATCATGTTCTGGAAAACCTAGGGATACCAATAGATCTCTCAAGGTTTTGCAGTTGACCTTAACAGAATTAACAGTGTTCACGTACTCTCTTTCGGTTTTCACTCTAAATAGCTCCTTGATAAGAAATTCAACCCTTGAAAGAAGGTCTTCGTCATTATTATAAAAATGTACGGACGTGGGTTTGAGCATACCATCACCCAATAAAAGACCAAGTAGTTCTGCGAACTTATCATCCACTTTGGAAGGCACCTTGATAGGAGTAGACCTCCTCTCTGCTTTGATGTTCCTTATCTTATGATCGATCCCTGATTCATCGAAAATCCTGCATGCCAAGTTTACCCTCGGTCGGTTCCTTCCAAGAGCATATCCAGTCAAAAGATCTTCACTGATCTCCAACCTTTCTGCAAGCGCTTTTCTACCCCCGTATTCATCTTCGAGCTTTCGGATCACTTTAACGACTTTATCGAAGTCTTTTCCGTACACCCTCTTTTCGGGCAACAGCTCTTCTACATCTATTGTTTCACTCGTCTGAATGTCGTCCAAGGTCAGTTTTCTCGGTGCTAGTAGAGTATCACGCGGTTTTATCTCTCCTGCAGGTCTTTGCACTATCTCCATCTGAGGGGTTAGTACGAACAGTTTATGAATGGGGGTCAGTTCTACTCTACGACCAGATCTAGTACTGATCACAACAGTGGACTCCGTTTTTCCTTTGTAAAGGCATGTTGCCTGCTTTTTTACAAGATCTCCATCTTCCATAGAAATAACATCTATCGGTCGATCTAGTTCTATCAATTCTTCATGTTCTCCCGGCCTGTCTTTTCTCTTTCCTTGATGCTTGTACTCTTCGTAGATATCCTCTATAGGTTTCTTAGAACCGTCGGCCAGAAGGACGGATGTTTCACCGGTTACGCACTTTCCAGTCCCGAACCCCCCTGGGATAGCCGCAGTTCCACCTTTAGCAAGGGGGAAGAAGGTATCCAGCACACGCTGTCCCGTTACCAGGATCTCCATAGGAGCCTTTTTCTTCTCGATGGGACGCCCTATCCTAACGGGCCACCTATGCATCATGTGTACCTCTTCTCTTCCTCCACTTCCCTTGATCACTGCGATCTTTTCGGTGATGGTGTACTCCCCCTTTGGAACTATCTCTTCCACTGTGCCTTCCACACCCGGAGGCACCATGACCCGGTGTTCCACAACAGGGGTTTCTTGGACGGTCCCCAGGATGTCACCTGCTTTAACCTCGTCACCTTGGTTCACCTTCGGCACGAACTCCCATCTCTTTTCCTTGTCAAGCGGCGATACTTCCACGCCTCTTCTTATAAAATCACCCGTTTTCTCCTTGATGGATTCCAAAGGTCTCTGGATACCGTCATAGATCTGCTGGATTAGCCCCGGTCCTAACTCGACGGAAAGGGGTTCACCGGTTCTCACAACGGGTTCCCCGGGTCTGATACCACCCGTTTCCTCGTAGACCTGTATAGTTGCAATATCTTCTTCCAATTCGATTATCTCACCGATCAGACCTTCGTCTCCTACCTCCACGACCTCGTACATCTCCGCACCACGCAGGTTATCCGCCTGTACGACGGGACCGGCTACCCTTATTATGGTACCTTTTTCTCCTTCCTGGGGTTCGGAGATATGTTCGATACTTTTTTCTGCATCTTCAATCATATTAATTTTCCTCCTTATCTGTGATATCTATTCCAACCGCTCTTCTGATCTTGCTTTTTAACGGGTCTTCTTTTCCTTTCATCGGACCCCGTTTATCCGGTATCTCGACGATCACTGGGTATAGATCTTTTCTATCCACGAGTTCATTCAGTTTATCTCTTATCCCATCGGCTATCCTTTCCGATATCAGTATGACACCGATATCCGGTGATTCGACCAATCGATCTACGATCTTGAAAGCATCATATTCATTCTCTGGATTGTATGCTTCGTCCACTCCCGCCAATGAAAATCCCAATGTGATATCATCTTTCCCAACCGCAACTACTTTCTTCCTCATATACTTCCCTCCAATATCATCATCTTCTTGATGCGGTTGGGATCGACACCCTCATTCACACCTCTAACCAGTACTTTTAGATTCCTGAGCTCGTATTCCTTACCGATCAGGTATTTTAGTATAGGACCGATGCTCAATATATACTGACTCATTATCTCCGATGCGAGTTCGATCAGCGTAATGTCTAGATAACACTCTATCTCGTAATCCGATGAGGATACATCCTTCTTACCCAGCTCTTGATAAGATGTACCATCGAGTTCAACAAGAGCTTCTTTCATGTTCTTCGCTTCCACCATATTTTCCAGTTTCCATCTGGCGATCTCACGTCCATCCGGGAGAAGGCTCTCTTTGAGAGATTCCTTATCTATATCTTCTCTCAAACCACGGAATATTATCTTCAAGTTCATCAGGTCGGTGTACTTTCCAACGAAGTACCTGGTCACTGACTGCTGCTCGGTCTCCACTTTTAAAGTAGCCTTCTTTAGTTCATTGAAAGCGAACCTGTCAAGATCCGTATCTAATCTGAAAAAATCACCGTTCCATTCTCTCTCTTTCAAAACCTCTCCGAATTTGGTTTCACTCAGGGAGTTGAATATCTGTTGTATATTTTTTGAAGTTGATATATCCTCGATCACCTTTCTATCAACGATGTTCACTGGGTACAATATTTCCTCGAGTTTTTCTTTATCGATTCCTCGGCTCGCCGATCTTATCGCTCTCTTGACCATCAATACATCGTATCTCAACAGCCACGTCTTAACGAAAGGTTTCAACCTATCCGGTGCAGCATATAATGCTTCCTTTACCAGGTCTATATTGCTCTTATCGAGTTGTTCTTCGAAGGTTTCTAGTTCAGCAGATGGTTTCTTTGGAAGTTGATAACCACTTTTCTTGATTTCGGAAAAGATCTCGTTCAGGTTTCCGCTTTCTATGAGCTTATCAACATTTTCTTCCTCGATGAAGGGGTTCCCCCTAGCTCTGAATTTTGCGTTAGGATAAGCGAAGTTCGCTATAGATATCAGTGTTCTAAAATAACTCATGAACAAAACTATCACTACGAGCAAAGATAATGCGACCGTCAAGAGTGCGAAGTTCACGAGTCCCATGGTACCTATAGCTTCTTCCAGCACTGATCATTCCCCCGTGAATAATATGTCGGATATTTCTTTCCTCAACTCTCTCTTTATTCTTTTTAAGTTTGCTTCAAAGGTCATATCCAAGACCGTTCCTTCTCGGGAGACCGCTTTTATGCCCCCGGAACAATCCAAGTCGGCTTGGACATCCAGTTCGGGATCGATCTTCTTTGACAGTTTCTCCACGATATCTCTACTGTTCTCGTTGCAGTGGATAATGATCCCCCCTTCCAAGATCTTTGAAGCCCTTCCGATCGCTTTTCTGATGTATTCCTCATATTCTAGAGGGGATTTCTCTTTTAATTTATTCCGTGCACGTTTGAAAACTTCTTGAAAGATATCTTCTCTTACCTCGAGCTTATTTTTTCGGGTTTCCATGTTGGCTTGGGAGATAAGTCGGTTCTTCATGATCTCCATCTCTCGCTCCCAATCTTTCTTGATCTGATCAAGTTTCTTTTGCTTCTCTCTTTCCAACTTGGTTATTTCCTTTTTTTCCTTCTGCTTCTCACGTTCCTCTATATGTTCGATCTTTTGTTCCACATCGGCTTTTATCCTCTTTATGATGTTTTCTACGCTTATCCTATCACCCCATGAAACCAAGGAATACGATTATGAATATCGCTATCAGGAGACCGAATATGGCGAAGGTCTCGGACATCACGCTGAATATCATGCCTTTACCGAAGGTTTCCTCTCTTCTGGAAACTGCTGCGATAGCGGAACCGGATGTGATCCCCTGTCCGATACCCGAGAGGCCAGCTATACCGATGGCTAGCCCCGCTCCCAGTGCTGCTATCCCCATGGAAACGGTGGTACTTGCCTTTCCTGCGAACATGCCACTGAAAACCATCAGAAGAATTGCCACCAATAAACCGTAGATTGCTTGAGTTTCGGGCAGTACAGAGAAAACCATACCTTTACCGAACATATCCTCTCTCTCTGCAACGGTAGCGATCCCGCTCGATGCTGCGATGCCCTGTCCGATGGCTGATAGTCCGGCGATACCGACTGCTAACCCCGCTCCGATAGCCACTAGTCCCATACTGTAACCTGACTGACCCGCCATCATCGGTTTTGGATTACCGCCTAGAAGTCCGGTAAAAACCATCAGAAGTATGGCTATGAGTAGACCATATATCGCTTGGGTCTCAGGAAGCACCGAGAAAACCACTCCTTTACCGAAAAGATCTTCGTTCTCGCTGTAAGCCGCTATACCACCAGAGGCAGCTATACCCTGTCCAATCGCAGATAATCCCGCAACTCCCACAGCCAATCCAATACCGATAGCGGTCAAACCTACCGGGAAGGAAACATAACCGCCTCCGCCGATGATCCCGGTGAAAAGGAACAGAAGTATGGCTATAAGAAGGCCGTATATCGCTTGTGTCTGGGGGAGAGCTTGGAAAACAAGACATCTACCGAATTTATCGGGCTGCTCTGCGATGGTGCCCGCACCTGCAGCACCTGCAATACCCACACCGATACCGGCGCCCATGCCCGCTATACCAACGGCAAGGCCGGCGCCGATGGTAGCTAGAAAAGTACCGCGTTCATCCTTCTTGATCTCTAAAAGTACCGAGTCAGTGTATTCTCCATCATTAACTTCCAAAGTAACCCGGTATTCCCCCTCGTTCTTATATATGTGGCTGGTGTTGATCTCCTGTGAACTTTCACCGTCTCCGAAATCCCAGTTTACACTCTCTATGTCGTCGAACGTATAATTGTTGAGCAGTATCTGAAAATTTAATTCGACCCCTTTGGATGTTTCAATGTAGTACAAGCTTTTCACCCCTGGATCTTCCTCGTTCACTAGTATATTCAACCTGCCGCTTCCGTCTGCGGCTTCAGCGTCCATCAACGGGATCAAGGTCAAGCTGAACATCAATACGAGCAAACCGACCATCATCCAATGTTTTCTATCAACGATAGATCTTCTCATCATTCGATCACTTCCTTTTCATTATATTCAGTGTGTATCCTTTCTTGTTTAAACGGGGTGAAAGGTGAACCCCCTCCTTCGTAAAAATATCCGAAGAATTCTACATACTGGAGTCTAAGTGAATGTACGAAAGACCCCAGTGCTTGGAGGACTAAATTGATAAGATGTCCTCCTATGATAACTATGATCGCGAGTATATAAAAGGGATACAGTGGATTGATAACACCCAGCCCCCCGAAGACGGCAAGCGAAGCACCCAACATCATCATTTTCTTACTATCCTTAACTCTACTTAAACCTAGTAATACCAATCCAGCAACTGCGATGGGTGCCGTTACGATAATACCTATTGTTCCACCGGATATCAGGTCCGACAGCACGTTGACCGTAAGGGCTATCCCCGCCGTGGCCAATCCCAAAGCCAGTATCCTGGCGAAGGAAAGGAAATCCCCTATGAAACCGGTCAGTTCGAAAAAAGATAATCCTTTGGCTCTCATGATCAGTAGGAGTAAACCGCCTGCGACTAACAACCATGCCGCCGTATAGATGATATCTGAATAAGCGAACCATCCGAAGAGCTTACCTGATATCAGGATGAAACCACCGGGCTGCAGCAGCCACCAGGAAACGTTTTCCATCAGTATGTCTTTGTAATACCTTTTATGGATGTATTTGATCAAGGAAAGGACCAGCCCAGTATTTATGTAAACCAGACCGATGATAAGTGAGATTATAAGGAGTGTTAGCGGCCCTTCTCCTTTCAGGGTGTCCAAGAGTACCGGAAGATGTATACCGAAGTGTCCCAGTAGATTGGGATAATCCGACCTACCGGGGCCAAGAAAACCTCCCTGGATAATACCGAAAAATATCGTCGATATCCCGGCAGCTAGGAGTATCCATCCGAAGTCTTTGATCCCCTTGTAAACTCTCCCAGGTCCTTTGACGAGAACCACCGCGGTGATGGTTATTATGGCACCATAGACCGCATCCCCCAACATCAGTCCGAAGAAGAAAACGAATACTGGTGCTAAGATGAACGTCGGGTCGACTTCGTCGTAACTCGGTGGGGCGAACATATTGGTTAGGAGTTCGAAAGGTCGAATAAACCTAGGGTTCTTTAGTGAAGTCGGTACGTCGTCCATGTCCTCTGGGTCCTCAGCGATTACTAGAGAGCATCCCTTCGTTTTCTTATCTACTATATCTTTTACCCTGTCGACGTCTTCCGATGTAGTCCAGGCTTTGATTACTGAAGCCGCATCCGTTTTACCGAAATTCTGTACGACCTCGTTCCTGTGTCTGTGTATATCGATCTCCTCTCTCAACACGAGGTATCTCTTTTCTTCTTCCGCTTTCCATTTTTTAAGTTCTTCCGTGATCTTATCTTTTTCATCCTCGAGTTCTTTTATCTTTAATTCTAATTTATTATTTGCTGTTTTAGGGGTTCCTCGGATGCCCTCGACGTCTATCTGTTTAACCTCTCCCTTTCTCATGGCACTTTCCAGTTTGTTTTTCCTTCTAATATAAGTCCCAGCTACCACGATAAAATCCTCTTCTCCCGCTCTCTCTATATGATGAAAGGAGGTATCGATCTTCGATATCGCTTTTTTGAACTTGTCAGGCTCATCGGTTTTCCCAATTTTGATGACGGTGTACTCGGATTCTCCGAAGTAACTCAATTCAACGTCTAAATGTAGAAGGGATGTCAAGTTCTCTTTCAAGTTCTCGTGATCTTCTATTTTTTCTACGATCTTTCCTCTCCTTCTGTAGAGTGCGAGTATTTTTTTACCGCTGTTATTCAATAGACTTTCAGCTTCATCGAGGATGGCATCCAATGGTTCTTCAATTCCCTTGACCCTTTTTATCTCACGAGGTTTAAAGAAGTCCATCAACCCTGCTTCCTCCTTTTTTATCCCCTTCAGCACATCGATCACTGAAGAAAGTTTAATATCGTATTCCGTACATCTATTGACCTTTTCCGAGAGGGATCCTGGGTCCACAAGGTACCTTACGTCTCTATCCCTATCTATACTTGATATCTCGACTACGCCTTCTTTCTGCAGCCCCTCAACAGCATCCTCTATATAATCATCATGAACGACGATGGTTAGATCCTTCATCCTCTCAGGGAATAGAATTTTCATTCCTCCTCTAATCTAGATACAACATGAGAAACGGCATTTTCAATATTTTTGTCCGCCTGATTTTTTAGAAGCTCAATATCTATTTTCCCCTGTTTTTCTATCTCATCGACCTTCTTTTCAGCCTCTTCTTTTTTTTCCTTTTCCTTTTGGTCTAGGTTTTTTTTCAAAGAATATATCTCATCCGCCTTTTTCTGTTCGGCTTTCTCTATCTCCCTCTTCAATTGTTTCTTTGCTTCATCCTGCGCTTCCTCTATCTTTTTAACGGCCTTTTTCTCGGCCTTCTTTATCTTCTTTATCTCGTCCAATGCCAAAGGGAAAACCTCCTGGAAGTGGTAATCTAGGGGTTCTGGGATTTTGGGGTCAATCCTCGATAAATATTACAGATATAAGATTTTTGGTAATATCGGTTTGGGGGAATCAGGTTTCGTGTTCCGAATCGAAACTTAATATACGAACAATCTTCAAATACGTTTCAACACGATTTATATTATGATGAAAGTACTATTGGTAGACGACGAGGCGGCAATATTGGAACAAACCGACCTCTTCCTAAAGAAAGAGATACCATTGATCGAGGTTGAACGGGCGGGTTCAGTTGAAGATGCACTCTCTTTCATCATGAAAGGGGATATAGACTGTATCGTATCAGACTACATGATGCCAGATAAAAACGGACTCGACCTTTTAAAGATTATACGCCGGGAAGATTTTCAAACACCTTTTATTATATTCACGGGCAAAGGGAGGGAGGACGTAGCCATAGAAGCGTTGAACCTTGGAGCTGATAGGTACATCCAGAAGGGAGGAGATCCCAGATCGCAATTCTATGTGTTGGCTCAAGCCATAAGGCAGGAAGTAAAACACAGGCATACAAGCGAGGAACTGGAAAGGAAGAAGGATATGTATCGAATGATCGCTGAAAATCCATATGATATGATTACATTGGTCGATCTGAACGATGACAAGATCATTTTCATCAGCCACGCAGTGCAGAAACTATTGGGATACGAGCCCGATGAGATCATCAAAAAACCTTTTTTCCAGATGATACATCCAGAGGATGAAGACGGGATAAAAGAGATGATAAAGGCCAAGCACAGACAGGGTTATACCGAGGGGACATTTCACGATAGGGTATTGAGTAAGGGGGGAGGCTACAAATGGATAGAAAATCGTTTTCGTTTGATAATGGATGAAGAAGATGATCCACATATGCTGTTGATAGTTTCCAGGGATGCAACGGAGAAGAAAAAGGAAAGAGAACGTGTCCGTAAAGTGATGAACGATTACAAAGCCATCTTCGAAAACAGCTGGACCGCACTGCTGTTGATAGAGGAGGATAAAACCGTTTCTCTGGTCAATGAGAAATTCGAGAAGTTATCTGGATACAGTAGGGAAGAGATAGAAGGAAAAAAAAAATGGACGGATTTCGTTCATGAAGATGATCTGAAAAGGATGATATGTTATCATGAAAAAAGAAGGGATAACTCAGAGAAAGTGCTCAAGGAGTACGAAGCCCGTTTGATCCATAAAGACGGTGAGGTCGTCTGGTTTCGGATGAATGTGGATATGATACCCGGAACGGATAAGAGTGTCTGCTCTATGTTGGATGTAACTGAAAAGAGGCATCTCAAAGATGTTCATGACGGGTTGATGGAAAGCCGCCATTTCGGTTTTTTGATAGTACAGAACGGTAAGATAGTGAAATTCAATAGAGGTATTGAGCTCATGTCTGGATATAGCCCTACAGAGCTTGAAGAAAAGAACCCGTTGGATTTTATTCCTGAGGAGGAGGAAAAAAACATCGAACTCCTAGTAAAGGATATGTTGAGCGGAAAAAGAACCGAACCCTTTGAGCACGAGTACATCAAGAAGAACGGGGGTACAGGTTACGTCATGGAGCAGATCATACCCATAGAATATCGAGGGAGAAAAGCAGCTATGATAATATTGATAGATGTAACTAATTTTAAACAGATCGGAACAGCACTAGCCAAGAGTGAAAAGGAATATGAGATGATCCTTGAGAACACCAAGGATATAATTTACTCCGTAGATGGGGAAGGTGATATACAATACATTTCGAACGCGGTCAGAGGATACGGGTTCGATCCCGATGATTTGATGGGGAAAAACATCATCGATTTTGTACATCCAGAAGATAAGGAAAAGGTCGCTGAAAAGTTTAGAACGACGATAGATAAGAACATTGATTTTCCGATTGAAGCAAGGGTGATCGATGCACATGGTGATATCGTTCACATCGAAGAGTACGGGAAACCGATAGTCGATGAAGGTAAAGTCGTGGGGATGACCGGGGTCATCAGGGATGTCTCAGATAGGAAGAAGGTGGAGGAAAGAGTGGACATGCTGCACTCTTTACTTAGACATGACGTTAGGAACAAAACACAGGTGACCTTAGGATACCTACAGCTGATAGAAGATATTGATCTGCCAAAAAAGGCGGATGATTATATCTCGAAGATGAAAACGAACATTGAAAAGAATATAGATCTCATAGAGAAAGTTAGAGCTTTACGAAGGGCAGAGGAGGAAGAGTTGAGAGGTATGGATATCGATAGATGTGTAAAAGAAGTGGTGCAACAGTCGAGGTCTATGATAGACCGAGACGAGATTGAGATCGATATCTCAGATGTAGAAAGATGTACTGTAAGAGCAAATACTTTGTTGGACCAATTATTTTTCAATCTGGTTGAGAATGCATTGAATCATTCACACGGTAGTTTGGTAAAGATCAGTGTTGATTGCAAAGAGGATGTGACGGTGATAATAGAAGATAATGGTGTGGGGATATCCGACGATAAGAAAGACATCATCTTCGAAAAGGGTTATACAACTGATAATGATAGGGGGACAGGCTTGGGATTGTTTCTAGTAAAGAATCTGATCAGTATATACGGGGGTGATATCCGAGTATCGGATTCAGAATTCGGCGGAGCTAAATTTATAGTCAAACTACAAAGGTACGATCGATCTAAGCCACTTTAATGATATAAACCCTAACTTAGTTTGATAAATGGGTGAAACATTTATATAGGTTGAGGGTGAAATTAGCTTGGGTAAAAATGAGAGTGTTGCTGGTAGACGATGAAGAGATGTTCTTGGAACAGACCAAGATATTCCTTGAGAGGGCCGAAACACAATTGGATATTTGCACGGCTGCTTCACCGATGACCGCCTTAAAAAAACTGGATGAGGAAGAGATAGACGTAGTAGTTTCCGATTACAAGATGCCAGGGATGGACGGACTACAGCTATTTAGAACCATTAGAGAGAAAAAAATAATGGTGCCATTCATCATATTGACAGGGAAAGGAACAGAAAAAACAGCCATCGAAGCTTTGAATCTCGGCGTGAACAGATATTTTCGAAAAACCGG
>JAWOBZ010000092.1:0-3897 GCA_046484045.1 Thermoplasmata archaeon
CCGAAGGCCAACATCCTGCGCTTGCGCGATGCCATCCATCCCGAAGAGGCGAAAACCCCCGTGCGCCGCGTTGTAGCACACGCGGCGCACGGGGGTTGTCGCCTCTTCGGGATGGATGTTATCACGATAATCACCCTCCCTCCCTTTTTCTTATCAACGTTTTACTGGTCTAGCCTATGCTCTTTACTTCCAATTCGAATATCAGTGTCTTCCCGGCTAGGGGATGGTCTCCAGACTTACCGTAAGCTTCCTCCGGTGGTATCTCAACTTCCTTTTCCTCGCCGACTTCCATACCCTTGACTCCGTTCTCGAATCCGGGTATCAATTTACCCTCGCCAACGGTGAAACCCAAATGTTCGTAATCTCTGTTCTTGTCGTAGTACGTCGCTTTTTTAGCTATAGATTCTATGGACGAATCGAAGATCGTGCCGTCCTTCAATCTACCGGTGTAATCCACTTCTACATAGTCTCCTTCTTTTACTGGCATAGTTTATTCCTCCTGATAAGTATACACTCTTTCCATTAAAGGCTTTTCTAAATAAAATATATTAGAGGGTTAGCCATTGAATATCCACACATGTCAAAGAAGGATAGGATGCAGGGGACATCCATAGAGATCGACGAAGAGGTCCATGGTAGATTCGACCAGAGGAACAACATCTTCGGCAGATTACTCAATGATCCTGAATTCTTTCTTTACCGTACTTCGATGTTCGAGCTATCCAGAGAGATAAGTTCACAGGATATAGAAGGATACACTGATATCGATTTCGCCAGGGTTCAAGGTGCTTGGGCGGTTTACAACCACTTCCACCAAGCATTCAGTTGGGACGGCATGACCGAAGCAAATACTGTGATGGAGGATGCACCGGTTCACAGATACGAGATCGAAGATGAAAAGGAGATGAGTGAACTCGTAAAGGAAACGGGTAAGATATACGGTGCATCCAAGGTGGGCATCACGAAGATAGACGAGAGATGGATCTACACCCATGAGAGGGAAGGCAACCGCATCTCTATACCGGAAGATTACGAAAACGCCATCGTACTCCTAATCGAGATGGATCGGGACATAATAGACAAATCCCCGTCCATGACAACTGGTGTCGAGAACGCCCTGACTTATTCCAAGATGGCTTTCGTGATCGGATGCATGGCTAAGTTTGTCAGAGAACTGGGTTACAAAGCGATACCCATGGGAAACGACACCGCTCTGAGCATCCCGCTGGCGGTCAAAGCTGGGCTTGGCAAACTGGGTCGGAACGGTCTGCTGATAACGCCGGAACTGGGTCCTTCGGTTAAGATATGCAAGGTTTTCACCGATATGCCCCTTGTACCAGACGTGTCCCGAGGATACAATTTGCTGGATGCATGCAGTGATTGTAAAAAGTGTGCGGACGCCTGCGAAGTGGATGCCATCCAGTTCGAGAAAGAGCCGTCCTTCAAGACGTTCTCGAAGAGCAACAATAAAGGCCTAAAAAGGTGGGCGGTGGACGTGGAGAGATGCTACAGATTCTGGGTGGAGAACGGCGGTGACTGTTCGACTTGTATATCCGCGTGTCCTTTCATAAACGGTAAAAGTTTCTAACCAAAAATATTAATCCTTCAGATTTCTTACCTTTTAAATCAGTGAAAATATGATCAGATTAGAAATCAACGGGTGGGAAGCCAATATCGGCTTCTCAGCTTCTCATATACTCCCGAGTCATCAGAAGTGTAGGAGGATCCACGGGCACAACTACGCGGTGAGCGCCAGGATCGAGGGAGAGCAGACGGAGGACGGCTTCGTTTTCGATTTTCTGCCTCTTAAGAAGGTCCTTCGAAAGATCTCGGGCGAGCTGGACCACAGGATGCTGGTCGCAGATGGGATGGAAAGCTACGAAGAGAAAGACGGAGAGATAATAATTCAAGCCAACGATGGACGGTACGTTATACCGGAGAACGATGTTTTCATCTTGGACATCGATTCAACGACCACCGAAAATCTCGCACAGTATATCTTGAAAAGGACTGTGGAAGAGATCGACTTTCCGCAAAATATCATAAAAGTGGAGATCGGCGTGGACGAATCACGGGGTCAGGGTGCGTGGGCGGGGAGGGAACTCTGAATGAAGAAGTGCGTCGTTCTCTTGTCAGGTGGATTGGATTCTTCCACTGTTCTTGGTATAGCCGACGAGGAGTGCGACGAGATCTTCTGCTTGACCTTTAGATACGGTCAAAAGCACGACAGAGAGATCAGGAGTTCAGAGGATTTAGCACAGCACTACAACGTTAAAGATCATATCATCCTGGATATCCCACTAGAAGGGATAAGCAAGTCTTCGCTCCTCAAAACGGGAGAAAATATACCCGATAGAGAAGGAGAGGAGATCGGTGGAGATATCCCGTCTACATACGTTCCAGCCAGGAACATCATATTGCTTTCGTACGCCCTCTCCTACGCGGAAAGTATCGACGCCCAGGCGATCTACATCGGTGCGAATGCGGTGGACTACAGCGGCTATCCGGACTGCAGGCCGGAGTTCTTCGACGCATTCGAAGAGATGGCGGAGAAGGGGACCAAAAGTGGAGTGGAAGGGAAGGAAATCGAGATAAGATATCCTCTGATCGATATGACAAAGGGAGAGATAGTAAAAAAAGCGGATGAATTGAACGTTCCGCTAGAACTAACGTGGAGCTGCTACAAGGGTGGAGAAAGGGCATGCGGGAAGTGTGATTCGTGCAAGCTCCGGTTGAAGGGGTTCAGGGAAGCCAGTCTGGAAGATCCGCTCGAATACGAGTGAAATCTTATTTTGAAATCACTGGTGTTACCGTTTCCCTTCCCCAATTCAGGTCGTCTATTATCATCAACCCTATGCAATCAGAGGGATCTATCGAAAATTCACCGTACCAATCTCTTGTTATTCCGTCCCAGAATGTCACTTCACTGTACCCCCTGGTTGATGCATCCCATTTGACTACCTTCATTATCTTTGTACTGCTGTTTAGATCACCCTCGATACTATTTACAACATCTAACGATGTCAACTGTCCATCATTAGTATAATCATAGAAATCATACTCAAGGGACGTATAGTGCAGGTTGTACTCGGAATCGTAAAAGGTCTGGTTCCACTGTTGTGTGGGGTGTGGTCCAGAGGTTGCGTTCACGTACCAAGTTATATCTCCATCAATCTCGAGACCTATTCCATCTCCGGGGTCGATATCAAATTCACTTTCCCACAAGCCTGGTATCATATTAAAATACGAAAAATACTGATAATCTCTGTCTTGGCTGTTCCATTTTACTACTCTAGCGAGATTGCCTCTTGTAGTGAGAGAACCTGTAATACTCTCTATCACGTCAAACGACGTTAGTGAGCCATCTCCATTATAGTCCATTCCATTCGGCACCGATGTGTAATACAATAAATAGTCTGAATCATAAAAATTCTCTTCTACATACCCCATGGTCGAGTTCGGTCCTTCAGTAGTACCAGAATAGGCTCTCACGATGTAATAATCGTCTCCTCCCAATGCCCCTGAATCACTATAGTAATTGTTCGTTGTATTTCCGATCCAACTCCAGCTTTCCCATGGGGTATAAGGGTCCTCCGTATGATAGATATGATATTCTGTTGCGTTCGGATTGGCATCCCAATGAAGAGTGATATCATCTCCAATAAAACCTCCTTTTTCCACCCAAAGATTGTAGACAGATAGGTCCGCTCTTGGTTTCTCTATATCTATAGGCAATTCTATTATTTTGATAGGTCGAAAATAAAATGCCTGGGAAGACCCCACTAAAAGAAAAATTATCAATATCGAAGAAGCAAGCGCAAGGATTTTTCTGGATTTCATCTCATTATCCTCCTATATATTATTAAATACCTTTATAATGATATATTAAAATTTCGA
>JAWOBZ010000032.1:0-27952 GCA_046484045.1 Thermoplasmata archaeon
GGCTCACAAGTCAGCAGCGTGTACGACGGAGAAACGGTGACCCTAGAAACGCGGGTCAGTAACGTTGGCGGGGCGTCTACATCTACGATCCCGGTAACATTCTATGTGGACAGGGGAGAACCAACTCAAGAAGCCATCGGGACCATTTATGTTTCAGGACTCACTCCGGGTAGCACGAGTTCATACTACTCGACAACCTGGGAATCAGAGATGGTCACACCAGGTATGACAGAGGACAGAGATATAACCGTCGTAGTTAACGACCCTTACACCGTCACATCGGAGCAGGTAATGGGGAACAACTACGGTAATATATCCTTGGAAATCAAGAATCCAGCAGACCTGTCAATCGATTCCAACGACATAGAATTCTCTACCGACAAATCACAAGTGAATGACCCAGTAGAGATAACGGCCCTCGTTTACAATAACGGCGGCGAAGATGTCAATACAAAAGTGACCTTTTTCAAAGGAGAGATATCGGCGGCTAATATAATCGGTGAAGATACGATAAGTATAACAGCGGGTAACAGCACCCAAGCTAACATCACATGGACACCGGAATCGAGGGGCAATCACGAGATAACTGTTTATGTAGATTATTATGAAGATATCTATGAAACCTACTTAACCAACAACTTTGCCACTGTACAAAAAGCTATCTTCAGCACGGATTACAGGTTTGATCTAATCGTGAACGATGCTAACACACCGCAATCTATAGGTACATACAAATCTTCTGGATACGTACTCGTAGAAGAGAGCGGTGTATTGAACATCGATGGAAGCCAGAGCCGTGCTCAATTCGAGATGATACAGGATAAGGACAATAAATACAGTATAATTGTGAAGGATCAAGGCACGCTGAACATAGATTATTCTATGTTGTACTCGGGCTACTATTTCAACGTACTAGTGATGGATGAAGGTGAATTGGTGATCAGAAATCGGAGTATGGTTTACGATATGATAACCATCCAATCTACTGATAATTCAACCGTAACAATAGATGAAACATCTGTAGAAGGACCGGTAGAGATAATGGGTGAGAATTTCTATTCATCAGGAAGTCAATATACGTCCGATGACCTGTATATCAACCCTTCCTACATAGAATGTATGAACGCAAGCTTCGCTGCCAATCTAGACGATTTCCACGATACAACGGGTTCGCTGACAGCGACGTCTACCAACTCGATCAGCATGACAGGCAATTCTGAGATCGAGATATACCGTTGGATGAGGATCACAACCGTAAGCAACGGTTCTATACCTATAAGCGGTGCCAGGGTCGGCGCTTCATCAACGAGCACTGACTACAGTATATGGCGCAGCACAAATTCACAAGGTACGACCTATCTAAGGTTATTGACCGACGTGTTGACAAGCACGGAAAGTACTTTCGTAGGTAATTACGAATTAAAAGCATATTACTTAGAGGAAACCGATAATTACACGGCGGATACTATATCGTACGCGTCCCCTAATTATCCATCTACCACGTATGAACAGTCCATGACAATACGATTTGAATCCCTTTGGATACCCGATCTATCAATCACGGATTCCGATGTTTCTACGGACTTGAGCGAAGTGACCATGGGTGACCCGATCACCATCACTGCAAATATTATGAACGAGGGTCAAGTTGATGCTGAAGACATCGACGTACACTTCTACCTTGTACAAGAGGGTGAGGATCTACTGTTAGGAACGGTCACGCAATCCATGATACCCTCTTTGGGTAATGAAACGGTTGAATTTGAATGGATATCCACCATGGATGACGATACCATTAAGGAAGAAAATAAGACAGTCATGGTTATGGTGGACCCAGAGATACAGCCTCTCAAAGATGCCAACGCAGGTAACAATGATGCGAAAACAAATTTCAAAGTGAGATCACCACCTAAATTGGAATTTTTATCCGATAACATAAGAGTCTGGATGTCTGGAAAGACGGTAGTTAACAATACGGTTATGGAGATGGACGAGGTATCGATAAGTATCGACCTGATGAACACGGGAGGTACTTACGTTAACAACGCATCGATAACCCTGGTCATCGATGGCGAGGTAGTCAACAGGAAAACAGTGGACTTACCGTTAGACAAGGAGATCAACTTTACTTCCAAATGGACAGCGGTTTATGACTGGGTAGAAACAGATGAGGCAGTTACGCTACCACTTTCAATATGGCTTAATTCCTCTGCTGAGGATCCAGAATATTCGGAAAGCATATCATCTCAAATTGAAGTAGAGCAGATGACACCTAGTTTCACAGGAGTAAATATCCCGACGGGGAAACAAAAATCAGGAGAGTTCATCTATGTGACCGGTTATCTCTTGAGAGACGGTGATAACAAACCGATACAGGGCATGAGGGTCACGGCTTACATCGTAGACGAGAATGGGGACCCCGTGACGGCAGATCAAGAAACGGCTACCACCAATGCCGATGGTGAATTCCAACTACAGTTGGTAACACCCGAAGAAGCAGGAACCTACAGTGTGACATTGGAGGCAGATCATGCTAGCGACGCTACATATACGACTTCACAATCATTCGACGTGGAAAGTACTACTACCGGCTTACCGTGGTGGTTGATATTGGTTGCCGTTCTTGGAGCAGTCGGCGCCGTAGGCGGTGTTATCTTCTATCTCAAGTGGAAAGGTGCCGGTGAATGGGTCGAGTGCGGCGAGTGCGGTGCTACGATACAAGCGGATTCCAAGGTATGTCCCAAGTGCGGTACTGAATTCGAGATGGAAACGGTCAAGTGCAGCGAATGCGGCGAATGGATATCTATGGATTCCAGGGAATGTCCACACTGTGGTGCTGAATTCATAACCACCGGAAAGGAGATCCAACAGTACGGCGAGGCCATGGAGAAACAATACGAGAAGTACGTAGATAAATTTAGAAATAAGGCCAAATCGAAGTGGGGCGAAAACTTCACAGAAGACAAGTTCATAGACTGGTGGAGGAGACAACCTTCCTATATGACATACGACCAATGGTTGGAGAAAGAAGAGGCGAAACGAAGAGAAGGTGGCATCGAATGTCCTGAATGTGGAACTCTGAACTCTGCTGGTGCGGCTATCTGTCAGAAATGCGGTACTTCACTCATCAAAGTAGAAAGACCGGTACAGAGGACCTTGCGAACGCCAGAGGAAGAGAAAGAAGACGAAGAAAAGAAAGAAAGGGAAAAGGAAGAAAAACTAGAGGAAAAGAAGGAAGTAGTAAAGAAGCCCCAGAGAGTCGTAAAAAAGGTGAAGAAGAAGCCCAAGAAAGTCTCAAAGGGCGAAAGCGAAGAGAGCAGCGAAGAGAGTGAAACCAGTACAAAGAAGCCCAAGAAAGTCGTAAAAAAGGTGAAGAAGAAGCCCAAGAAAGAGGAATAGTTAAACCACCAAGAACAGCAGCAGCGATTCAAAACCCCTTTCCTCTCTATCGTTTTTTTATTTACATCTGGAATCTGTAGAATAGAGTGTCACATCTAGAATCGATACAAAATAGGATAAACAGATGTTGTTGATCTAAACTTCCCTTTGATTTATACCTAGTTTAACACATAGACTTAGGTCTTTTATTGTCTCCTAGCATAATATCGTCTTCGATCAGACAGATAACTTCACATTGACCTTGGAGTAGGTAACACTGATATCTGAGGTGTTATTTCCTAGATCGATAACCACTCGATTATTAGTGACGGTTATATCCTCACTTTTTAAATCCGTTTCATTCCTGAGCCATCCGGCCCACGCCTTCGTATATTTTGTGGAGATCGTTATATTAAAATCTTCTATGTCGTACTCCGTATTATCCGTAAAGGTCCTCCTGGTGTTGCTCCAAAGCTCGGTAGACACTCCGACCGAACCTGCTCCCATCACCCGTCTTTCATCACCGATCATATCTATGACCGTTAAAGAGACGGAATATTTACCATCTGAATGTTTTTCGATCCTTAAGGGAGGAGCACCTCTGATTATAGAACCCGCGTCCTGTTCCAATATTATCGCACCGTTTTCGTATATGACGGTCTGGGGTTCGAAATAGCGATTATTTACATCCAAAGATATGTTGCCCTGCCCCGAGAGGGACCAATCGACGTCGTTCTTTGTGGAATTATCGGGATAATTTTGAAAGAAATCCAGCTGAAGCCCGCCGAAATGGGGTTTCACGCTGAGGATTCCGGTTGTTTGACTAGCGAACAAAGGAACACCTTCGGAACCGAGTTTCACCGTGGAGAAGAGCGGATAATCCGTGTGATCATTCATTATCAAATTATCTATGTTGCCCTTGAGATATGAGAATTGAGACAGCGATTCGTCCATATGGTATGCCTCTTTGTCTTCCATCCACACGGGAACATACTGCTGGGATATCATGGATAGTAAGCTCAAAAAGATCAATAGGGCCATTATAGTACCGACGGTGGTGGCGACACCTTCATCCGAATCGCTTATCCTTCTACGTGCCTGGATCTTTTTTAGGAGGGTATTTCTCTTAATACTATCTACCTCCCTCTTCTTCTAAATACTCTCTTACCGTGTCCATTACCGAATCCTTATCTCTGTAATATGACGAAGTTATATCAGCGAAATCTTTGTAGTTAGTTATCTTGCACTTATCCATGTAATCCAACACCATCTTTCTCCTTTTCACTTCTCTCTCCATCTCCCTAGACGTCCAGTTCTTGGATTGTGCGACCTTTGAATATACATAACTGTGGCCAGAGTAGTTGAAAGAATCGTCCGCGGGGTTCCATTTGTAGGCGTTGTTGGTTATAAGCTCATTCGTATCCGGATCGACCCCGACGATCTCGGTGATGGCTTTGATCCTCCTAGTCATCTTGGTCCCGACCTTTACCTTAGCCTGAAGCAGCACTATATCTAGAGCGCTTACCAAGGCTCTTGGTAGATTGATCGGGTCGTTCTCCATCCTGTTAACCATGGTCTGAACGTTCTCTGCGTGGAAAGTCGTGTAAGCAGCTTTTCCCGTAGCCATAGCTTGGAAAACGACGAAAGCCTCTTCACCTCTTACCTCACCGACCATCATGTATTGAGGCCTCTGTCTCAAGGCGGCTTGAAGAAGCTGGAACATGTCTATCTCGCCTGCTTTTTTACCTGTTTCATCCGTTTCTCCAAAACCACTCCTGGTAAGAAGTGGAACCCAATTATCATGGGGGAGGTTCAACTCACGCGTATCTTCGATGCTCACGATCTTCATCTGCGGAGGTATGAAAAGCAGTATAGCGTTCAATGTGGTCGTCTTTCCTGACGCCGTACCCCCGCATATTAGCATGGACTGACCGTTCTCTATGGCTATCCATGCATAAGCCATCATCTCCGGATTGAAGGTTTTAAAGTGTATCAGATTGATAGGTGTGTAAGGTTCTTCCTCAAACCTCCTGATGGTGAATGAAGACCCTCTTTGAGTAACATGGGTCCCCAATGTTTCTTGAAGCCTGGAACCGTCCGGCATCGTTGCATCGAGCATGGGGTCCGCTACGGAGATGTGCTTACCACTTCTCTGGGCGATCCATACGACGAAATTATCCAATTCCTCTTCCTTGTTGAATACGACGTTGGACTTCATAGATCCATACTTTCTGTGGAAAACGTAGATGGGTACACCGACGCCGTCGCACGATATATCCTCTGGATCTACATCATTCATGATAACTTCAATAGGTCCGAAACCCAGGAAGTCCCTTTTAACGTAGTACTGTATCCTCTGTTCGGACACGGGTCTTAGCCTAACCTCCATATCGCTTAAAATCTCTCTAACCTTGTGTTGGAGGTATTCTTCTTTCTTTTCCTCGCCTTCGATCTCTACGAGCTCTACGCTTTCTACAAGTTTACTCTTTACCGTTTCTAAGATGACTTCTTCATCCTCGTCAAGGTCGGGTTCTATCACTTCGTATGTGTATTCATTTGTTTTATTATCGTATCTGATCCTAACATAGGAGTATGGCTCCTTGACTGGATTGATTTCTATCTCTTTTACCCCTTCTTCCACTATCTTAGGTATCGGCGTGATCTCATCTCCGCCCTTCTTTTTCTTCGAGGAGGGCATGTAGACCTTTTTCGGTTTGCCAGAGCTTGGTGCAAGAAGTTTTCCTTTTATCTTATCACTTATCGATGCCATTCTTATTCACCCCATAAGTGTCATCCCGCCGAACAGTATTCTTAGGGCTACAAAACCCATAAGCGTCAGTATGAAGCTGTGTCTCATACCGCTGGCGATCTTCCCTGTTTGAAGGACGCCAGCTACGATCCCATCGCCGACACTGTGTGCGAAAACTGAAAGCGTAAATATGAACTTGATCGTCGGTATGTTCTCGGCTTTGATTTCAGCCCCACCAGCACCACTGGTTGTTTCTATGGCACTCTCTTCCATCTGAGCACCTGCTTCGGCCATCTGGGCCAAGAACTGCGTGTTAAGAATTATGATGACCACGATGAAAACTGCGAATGATATGTAGATAACTGCCAGATACGAGGTCATGGCGATCTTCTGTTCATCCTCTGAAAGATGAACTTCTTTCGTATCGTGAGAGACCATGGTTAGAACATCGGCCACGTTGCCTCCTGCATCGTTGGCTTTGATGATGATTGCTACGACTCTGTTCACCAAGGGTGTATCTACACGTTCGGTGAAATTCCCAAGTGCCTGTGAAGCGGGTACGCCCCAATATATCTGGGCGGCCATCTTCTCGATCTCGGGGGTTAGTTTTCCATACCTACCTGAAGCTGATACCACGATAGCATCCGCGAGGGTCATACCGAATCTACCCGCTTCAGCCACGTCTCTCAGGAAATCAGGAAGTCTCCTCTCTATCTGTTCTATCTCCTTCTGTTTGTGGCTGACGTAGAATCCGAATGGGCCTAGAAATCCCATAGATGCAAGCATAGCCCAATCGATGGGTTCTAAAGGTATGGGAGCGGCCTTCATGGCGTCTAAAATCAAGATAAATAGAAGCACCGCTAGCGCTACGCATGAGATCATCAGGATTTCCTTCGTCTTCCCTAAGGCCATCAGTTTCTCGAAACTAGTTTTTTCTTTCTCTATCGTCGGCATAATATCACTAATCCTGATTTATCAACCAAATAACAACTATGAAACCTGCTTGAGCCCCCGGTATCATAATACCAACAACGCCGTAAAGCATAGGTATGGGATTTCCTCCGCCCATACCCCCCATCAGGGCCATGATGGCCATGATAACAACGAGGAAGAGAGGGAATGCAACAACGACTGTAACGAAGCTCTCAGCCATCATGCCAAGGGTTTCCATCTTCTGCTGGACAACGAGTTTTCTGTTATCTTGATACTCCTGAAGTTTGGATGTAAAGTAAGGTTTTAACTGCCCTCCTGAACTGGATGTCGTGATAACGCCCTGCAGAAAGTCTCTAAAGTTTTCGGAAGGTGTACGGTCAGCGGCTCTCTGAAGAGCGTTGAGTATATCGATGCCGAGGAGTTCGGTATCCCTGGTTATCCATTCGGCTTCCTCCCTCACCTCTCCGTAAAGAACCTGTTTGGATAATTCCTTAAAAATGAGATCTATATTTACGTTAGCGGACGACATAGCTGCGATGAAGCTCATGGCATCAGGGAGTTTTTTATCTATCTTTTTACCCCGAGAGCTAGCTGTTGAACCCGGGATGAATTTTAATAATACATAAGTTAGAAGCGGTGTCAGAACGGCTATCAAGAGACCGATGATATAACCGAACATGCCCAGCAATGGACCGAGTACGAAAATGCTTGCGAATATAGCCGCGATAGGGGCGATTATAGCCGCTAATAAAGTACTCATGTACACGTATGCCAGGTATTCGTTCAACCTGATCTTCATGTGAGCCATAAGTAAGTTTTTTTCAAGATCTTCGTCCTCGATATCTCTACTATTAATAAACGGCCCCATAACTTTCCAACAGAACTGTTGGTATGGCGTTAGGTTTAGGTATTCAGGTACGGCTGCTTTGGGTAATCGAACGATGTGTGGGCCGTACTTTTCTATTTTGTCACTGGGATTTACCCTCTTGGTGCTCAAAAAACCTCTCTTTCCTACGCTCAGTTTACTGAAGGTATCATCTATTTCTACCATTATTCTTCGCCCCCTGATTCATCTTCCTCATCATCCTCACCCTCATCTTTCATCTCTTCACCCCTTATCTTAGCTAGTGTTTCTTCAGGTTCCTTGTAATAAGAAGTGACTATCCTTGATATCTCTCTGTAATCTATACCTTTCTGTTCAACCAAATACTCTATTATCTCTATACGATCTTCGAACTCTTGGTTCATCTCTTCCTGGGTCATGTTCTTCATCTCCATGATATTATCGAAGTTGAAGCTGTGACCTTTGTAGACGAATCCATCGCTTTTCCTTTCCCACTCGAAAACCGTGTTGGTGATGAGTTCGTCGCTCTCCGGTTCGAAACCTACCAGTTCCGTTATCTCCTGGATCCTCCTTACCTCTTCGCCTTCGACCCTTGCGAAGTTCTGGATGATGACGAACTCCAATGCAGTAAGTAAAACTCTCGGACAGTTGATAGGCTCGTTCTCCAGCCTATGGACCATGGATTCTACGGAATCTGCGTGCATGGTGCTGTACGTAGTGTGACCGGTAGCCATGGCCTGGAACATGGTGTGTGCTTCTTTGCCTCGCACCTCACCGACGATGATGTAGTCGGGCCTCTGTCTCAGTGCGTTTCTTACAAGGTCGTACATGGTGACCTCACCCTGTGTTCTTCCACCCTTACTTTCTCCGGAACCTGTTCTAGTCGTACTGGGTATCCAATTCTCTTGGGGGAGATTTATCTCTCTGGTGTCCTCCAAGGAGACTATCTTCGGACCTGGAGGTATAAATAAGGTAGCCGAATTGAGCGTAGCAGTTTTTCCGGTGGCTGTACCTCCCGCGACTATCATGGATTTACCGTTCTCCACCATGAGCCACATGTAAGCCACCATCTCGGGAGATGCAGTGTTGTATGTTACGAGATCGACCGGAGTGAACGGTTCTTCTTTGTATCGTCTGATAGTTATGGATGAACCTCTGGTCGAGACCTCCTTTGCATAGGTCGCTTGGACTCTGTGGCCTTCCTTGGTAGTGCCGTCTAGTATGGGGTCGGAAACGGACACCTGTTTTCCACATCTCTGACCCAATTGAATGATGAAAGAATTGAGGATCTTCTCGTCCTCGAATTTTACGGTAGTCCTTATGGATTCGTATTTAGCGTGATATATGAAAAGCGGTATGTCGATCCCGTCACATGAAATATCTTCTACGTAATCATCGCTCATAATCACATCTATGGGACCGTATCTGACATAATCTCTCAAGATGAAATATATCAATCGCTTTTTGGATTTTTCTTCTATATTTAGGCCTCTGGAACGGATGTAACTTTCAACCGATTCTTCGATGAATTCCTCCTTGTCTTTGGTTTCCATGCTCTCCCAGTCGTAGGAAAGCGTCCTATCCAAAGTATCTTTGATAAGATGGAGCCATTCCTCTTCCTTTTCCGTGAGTGTGGGTTCAATGCCTTCGTATATTGTTTCCTTCCGATTATTATCGTTGAGTATCCTAACGAAGCTGAAGGGTTCCCTTATACCGTATATCTCCTCGACGGCGATATTTTCATCAGTGATCTCAGGTATCTGGGTATACGGTGATATCCAGCCTCCCTCTCCCGTTTCTACTTTCTCTTTATTTTCCAACTCTGATTTTGCTAATTTCACCCTTCTAGGTGTTTTATTGAAACCTAACGGTGATTTTAGAATGTTGGTCAAGCGAGTAAGTGGATTGTTTCCTTTCTTTTCTGTTTTACCCTTCGTAGTATCAGCCATAACACCACACTGCCATATAGTGAAAAACACCGGCGCTAATAAACTTTTTCTCTAACTTTCAAAGTTCCGTGTACTATTAAATCACTGAGTGAGAGCGTTCAGAACTGGATCATTTATTTAGCTCATTGCATCTTCTCTGGTGTTTCTCAACAATCTCTGTATTGCCCATAATGTTTTAGTGGATATTTATATGTGTTGGTATCATCAATTTCAGGTCCTGCTGGCATCATCATTTTTTGATAAACTTTCCGTTAACTCCACCACCAAATAGATCTCAGTTTAACCATGTTTTTAGCTCTTTACCCACTTCTCAAGAATACTTTCACTGTCCTCTGGGCCCCTGGTAAATATGATGTCTCCGGCCTTGAGCACGGTCTTTTCAGTAGGGCCGTAGATCCACTTATTCTTCCTCTTTACAGCTATCACCCACATACCTGTTTCGCTGGCGAGCCTCGTCACCCCCAGTGATCTATCACAGAGTTTAGACCCGTCTTCGACCCGTTTCTTTAAAACCACTACATCCGATTCCTCGAGGCTCTTCTTCAATGCCGGGTGTAGATCGATATCTCTCAACACAACATCCGCTATATCCAAGGCAGAATCTGCTATCCTCTCGATCGAATCAGCCAATTTTATCAGCAGTAGGGCGTGGTTCTTAGCATCTCCTTTTTCACACATCTCAAGCGCTTTCTTCTGGATCGTTTCATACAACTGGTCTGTTGTATCTTCCAGTTCAACGACCTCTTTAGCGATATCACGATTGTGATAAAGAAGGGCGGAATAAGCCAAATCCAGCATGAGTTCCGAATTGTTTTTCATGTCCAAAAGGCATCTTTCTACGTTATCCATCTATATCACGCTCCTCCAGCTAATTTGTCCATGAGCAACTTCCCGTAGCTCTTCATATCCCATTTCTACGCCCCTTACGACCATCAGGTCCTCAGCTCTCAAAATGGTATCTGCATCGGGTCCGTATATCCATCTATTTTTTCTTCTCACGGCTATAACTCTTACCCCCGTGTGAGATTCCAATTGTAGGCTCCCTATGGATCTGTTAGCGATATCGGAATCTTTGTAGATCTTGACGGTATGGATCTTCTCATCGGCCTCCTTCAAAATATGCGGCAGTATCGGTCTCAGTTCCACATCCATGTCCAGCAGTTCCACCATATCTTCCACCGCATCGGATATCTTCTCCGCTGCGGAGGCCACCTGCAGCAGACCGCTCAGCTGCTCGGCGTCCTCGATGGTCCTGGCGCTCAGCATGCATTTCAAACGGATCTGATACATCATCTTGTCCATCTCGGTTTCAAGGTGCCTTACTTCTTCAGCCAGCTCTTTGCTATCGAATGCGATGGCAGCGTAGGCCAGGTCCGTGATCAGTTCAGAGTTGTCCTTCATCAACGTCAACAGTTCTCTAACGGATGTATCCTCATATGGAATCTCGGCGTGCTCTTCTTTTACTTCTTTTTCCAAAATTTTTTTTATCAGAGTATCACCAACCAAATCATGAATATCAAACATGAGATACCGATAAAATCCCCCAGTGTAGTGATAACGGGAACGACCACGTTGTCCGGGTCAAGCCTCTTCTTGTAAGAGTATATCACCAAGGTCACGGTCAATAATATGATTGACACGGATATCAACATTCCGGTTCCTATTATGGTAAGGAACAATTCTAAAGCCATCGGGGTTAAATCAATAACAGTTGTGGAAGTAGAGACTGCTACAGCAACTATGAGATAGGTAGCGCTGCCGAGGAGCAGACCAACATATATGTTTTCTTTCAATTCTTTATCTTTCATCTTGGACGTAATATAACCTGCGTGTAATCCAGAAGTGATCCGGGCGCTCAGGATCGTTCCAATATTCCCTCCCAATCCGTTCATCACGGGCAATAGGAAAAGAAGCACTGGTAGTTCGATAATGAGTTTATCTACGGAGTTCAGTATCTGCCCTCCGAGCACCCCTATGAAAGCGGTTAACGTGAGGAGCGGAGCGCTCTCCTTGAATATCTTTTGCCAATCGTATGTCACAGCATCGCACCCCCTATCAAAGACGCATAAGCGAAGAGTAATAACAGTGAAAAAATATCACCGACAGTGGACAAAATAGGTCCGGTGACATTATCTGGATCTATCTTATATCTTATGGAGAGGGTGATGATGAAGAATGCAAGAAAGGACAGGATGACCCCTGAGCTCAGCCCGGTCATCACGGATATCAGTGTCAACGCAAGAAGGATCCTAGCATCTATATGAAATCCAAGGAGGCCGTTCGTGATCAGCAGAAAAAGAGGTAGTATCGAAGAGACGTACAGACTCAACAGAGTTGAACTTTTAAGGTTTTGGACTGCTATGTTTGAAGTGATACCCTCATCCAAAAAACCGAGGTGGTAAGCGGAACCAAGTCTGTTCCCCATAGAGGCCGATATGTTCCCCCGCATACCTATTATGGCGGGGACGATGGCGATAAGACCCGGGAGCAGTTCTAAAACGTCTCTCATACCTCCTAAGATCATACCTGCCAGCGCTCCTCCCATGGTGCCCAGAAGTAGGAAAGGCAAACTCTCCAGAACGACCCTTCTCTTATCCATCTGGAGTATAAGATTGATCTTCGTAATTATATCTTTTTATATTAAAGTCACTAAGGATGTATATATCTATAATATATATTCAAACTTTTAATCCCAACCGAGCTGTCTCATCTCTCTGTCTTCCTTTGTCGCTTTTTTGTACTTCTTCCAGTGTTTTTTGCACAAGTAGGCGTTGCTACTATCGGTTTCCACGTCCAAACCAGCCTTGTTCTTCGCTTTACTGGCAGGCACTGATTTTTTCTTTTTCCCGTCGCATCCCTTCACGTCGCACGTCTTTTTCCTGCCCTTGCTTTTCCTTTTGTGTTTCAAATTTACACCTATGCCGTCAATAGTCATAGGGATAATTATTTTTTTCCCAGGGCTAGTTCTACAATCGCAAAAATATTTATAGGGGCGCCATAATGACAACCGCAAATCATCAATTAGCTTATCTGATGTATTAAATGTCCATGGAGGAACTACAAATGAAACATAAAACGGCAAGCAAATTGGCTACCGCTCTGATGGTGCTTTTAACGGTGCTGTCGAGCGCGATGGTACTGCAATGGAATGCAAGAGCAGAAGAAAACAGCCTGGGAACTGTAGAAGGTATAGTTCAGGCTGACGACGGAAGTGTCATACCAGAAGGATACTTAGTACAACTCATAGATCTTCACGATGGAGATATTATAGATACCTCATCGGAGCAAGGAGGTTATTTCCAATTTACAGAGGTCGAGGCTGGATACTATCAGATACATGCTCCATATCAAACTCATAACAAGGCGTTTTTCAAAGGTGGGTCTGACATATTCGAAGTAACCGCTGGTAGCAGCGCTTACGAAGAGATAGACGTGACCGCAAAGACCCTTAACTACATAATCAATGGAACCGTGGTTGACCACAATACAGGTGACCTGGTAGAGAACGCCACCGTTTATATCATGGATGGAGAGGATTACACGTCCTCTACTGAGACCGAACTCATCAATAATGAGACGAAATCTTACTTTGAGATAAGGGCCTACGACGGTGTAGTGGATCTTAAAGTGGAAGCAGAGGGTTTTGCACCAAACTACACTTTCGGAATCGATGTGACCGCTCAAGCGTTCAATAACTATAATGTCACCTTGGATATCGAACTGTGGGACTCCCCGCTCATCAGCGGTTATCTATGGACGGATATCGACGGTGAAGAGAAAGCTGTGAGGACGACGACCGAGGTCACATTGATCAATAAAACGACCAAAAAGATCATGCGAGAAACCATGGAAGCAGGGAATCCATGGTTCAGTATAGGCGCTTCCGTTGGAAATTATACCCTGGTCGTAGATGCGGTCGGCTACAGCCCATACATCAATGAAACCGTTGTCGTCGGATCATCCACACAGAATATTGCACTAGGCAGGGTGTTCGTTGACGAGTCACCAACTGAAGAGATCTCCACTGAATTCAACTTTGATACATGGGATGACTTGACCCTCGATAGAACGAGAACCTTACAGGTTGACAGCAGCATCACCGAGGTCGATTACTGGTATTTAGGAAATCTCAAGATGCAGATCGACATGGCCTTTGGAAACAAAGATTTTGATCTTAACCAGACTGAAATCGATGCCTTCAAAGATAGGCTAGAATACATGGAAGCCAAGATACCGAACACCGAAGCTTTCTTGACCGTGGGTGATGTGTCATACGAGATGGATACATCGACCTATTCAGCAGGTTCTCTAGATGATCTTGCAGGTAGTGTTTACGATACAACCCCTCATGAGATGACAGTGACTTCGTCAGTGGACTTCTCACCTGTAGATAATTTGACTGACGGGGAAGATTACTTGATGGATTTCACCGTGAAAAACGATAGAAATAATTTAGATTACACTTACAACATAACGATACCCGCTGAGTACGAGAGGGTACGTTCTGAAAGAGAAGTTATTCCTTCAGGCGTCAAAGTCAGTGGATATACAGAGATCAATATCGATCCCAAGGCTTCAACTACGGAATCCCATCTCACATTTGATTTACGAGCTTCAGAGTCCGGCGAAGCCGACATAACCTTGGAGGAAAACGAGCACGTGTACTATAAAGGTAATGATACCTACGTGGTCAAATTGGATTCGAACGTTACATGCTCGGTAGATTTCACCGATCCAGTAGGTAGTGAAGAAGAAGCGAACTACAGCTGGTTAGTTGATAATTCGCAGCTAGACAAGTACGGTGAAGAGATCGTCCATAAGTTCACCGATGAGGACACGGTCGAATTGTCAGTAGAGATAGAAGAAACCGGCGGTACTACTACCTCAGCTAGTGTTACGGTGATAGCGGATGGAACCGGACCGGATGGAACCATCGAAACTAACATGAACACCGTCGACGAAGGACAGAGCGTTGATTTCAGCGCGTTCAACTTTACAGACGAAGGAAAGGTAAGAGATTACGAGTGGAACTTCAGCGATGGAACGGAACCGGTTTCCGGCGCCAACGTAACCCACGTATTCGACCTGCACGGTGTGTACGAAGTAAAGGTGAATGTCACGGATATAGTCGGCAACTGGAACGTTGAAACGAAATCTATAACAGTTGAAGATATAACGGATCCCGTAGCTACATTCAATGCCACCTATGGGGAGGAAACAGTCGAGAGCCCCAATGTTACCACCATCAGGTTGGAAAGGAACCAAAATATCGTTTTCAATGCTGAAAAATCATACGACCCAGCGGGTTATGATGGTATGAAAGGAGACGTGGACGTTAAATGGTTCATAACGAAAGTCAAAGAGACGAGCACGGAAGAAGAGGTCGAATACACATTCACTGATATAACGAGTTACAAGGTTCATCTGAACGTAACGGACGATGCAGGTAACTACAACAACATATCCCGATCCATCGAAGTGACACCTGGACCGACGCCTAATCTAGAGGTAACCAACATCACACTCTCATCGGACAAGGTGAATTCCGGTAAAAAGGTGACCGTGATAGTTAACGTCACGAACTACGGTACGGACATAGCAGAGAACATAGACGTGACCTTCGAAGTAGGCGGAAAGGTAAAGTCGGTGAACTGGAAACTCTACGACAACAAGAAGACAGAATCTAATACTACGTCCATCCCGGAAGGGGAATACAAGCTGGTGAAATTCGATTGGACCCCCGATAAAGACGGCAAGAAAACCCTGACTGCCAACGTTACGGATGGGGACGAACCGAGCTCTTGGTTCTACGACAACCAGATGGATACAACGGTGAACGTCGAGCCGCCGACGTGGAGAAAATACATCCTATACGTATCTGTACCTGTGATCATAATCGGTGTATCGTTGGTACTCTACTTCTACAAGGACAAGATACAAGAAAAGTTCGGTAAAGAGTAAAACACTTCCAAATCCCTTTTTTTTTCTTTATACCTGTTCCTGAGTTGATCCTACATCTGTTTTGGCGAATCAATACCCAATAGATCAAGAACAGCTTTCATACAGTGACGGTAACATGCGACCAACATAAGTCTTTCATCCTCTTTTTCGGAGTCGAGGACCTGATAATCACGGTAGAACTGGTTGAATTCCTTCGCGAGTTCCAGTGCATATTTAGCTATCAGATGAGGTGAGTTGGATCCTATCGATTTTTGGATCAGGGACGGTAGACCGGCTATCTTTTTGATAAGTTTGATCTCTCCTTTTTCCCTCAACTTGATGTTATCAACGTCTTTGTTCTCTTCCCATCCTGCTTTCTCCAAGATGCTGCTTGCCCTTGCATAGGTATACTGGATGAAGGGTGCGCTGTCACCCTGAAAATTCAACGCTTCCTCCCATCTAAAATCGATATGCTTCTCGGGCTGTACCTTGATTATGTTGAATCTCACCGCGCCTATGCCCACCGTCTCGGCGATCTGGTCGGATTCTTCTTTCGAGAGGTCTTCCCTCCTATTTTCGATCTCTTCCTTAGCCCTTTGTTGTGCGATGTTCATCAACTCGTCCAGGGTGACCGCCTTGCCGGAGCGGGTGGACATCCCCTCTCCCTCGAATGTTACGAAGGAATAGAAGATGAACTGTGGTATAGGTTCGATGTTCAGGAGTGAGAGCGCGGTTGCGATGGATTTGGCGTGCAGTTTATGATCCTCTCCCAGTATATCTATCTGCACGTCGCATCTCTTTGCCTTCCATGCGTGGTAAGCGATATCTCTACCGGGGTATAAACTGGTTCCATCGCTCCTCCTAAGGTAGACCCTTTTATCGTCTACTTCTATGTACTGCGCACCTTCCTCGTAACCGCAGTTACCGGTTTCTTCCAGTTCTTTCAAGATCTCATCAACGTTTCCGTTCAAGATGAGTGATGATTCAGTCTTGTATTCGTCGTGATAGATATTCAGTCTGGCAAGTGACTGCTCTATACCCTCCATCACCGTCTTTGAACAATCTGATACCTCTTTCGATGCATCCTCCTCTCCCATCTCTATCTTGTTGATGAGGTCGGCTATCTGTTTTTCGACTTCGTCGTCATCCTCCATCCTCCTGCTGGCTTCTATGTAGTACCGTCCCATCTCATGGTCCTTTTTGTCGTATTTTTTTACGATAACATCATCTGGATCAAGGTTTTTCACCCCCCAAGCCATGATCGTAACCTGTTTCCCCATATCATCCACGTAGTACTGGGTTTCCACGTCGTAACCTCCCCTCTCGTAGATCCTGGCCGTGGTATCCCCGATGATAGGGTTCCTAGCGTTCCCCACGTGGAGGGGAGCATTGGGATTCGCGCTGGTGTGTTCGATTATGACCTTGGTATTTTTCTCTTCTAATTTTCCGTAACCATCCTTCATCTTCATACAGTTCTCTATGGTGTTTTTAACCATGTAGTTATCATCGATCCAGAAATTGATGTATGGGCCGGAAGTTTCTGATCTTCCCATACTCAACTCTATGTTCGCATGGATGTATTCAGCTATCTCGACCGGTGATTTTTTTAGGATGGATGCGAAGGGGAAGCAGGGCAGTGCGTAGTCTCCCCTTTCTTCCTTGGGCACCTCCAGTTGGAAATCTATATCCTCCTTTACGATCTTTTTCACTTCGTCTATTATTTCCCTCTTAAATTCCAGCAGTGCATATACCATATACTCACATCATTCTATCCGAAATCTGAGCAGTGCGGCCAGTCCCCCGAAGGCGTCTAGGAGCAGCTCGCCCTCTTCGGATTCGTCGGATATCATCTCCACGTCGGACCCGGTCTTCTCCGCCTCTTCGTAGATATCGTCCACCAAGTCCTTTCTGTCCGTTATCTCCGCCGAGGAATCACATCCGGGGCATTCCTCTATGTTCTTTTCCTTATCTACGGTTAATTCATCTTCGTAGCCGCAGGAATCACACTTTAAATGAACCCGTTCTTTGTCCATACCGTCGGAGATGAGGACTTTATCAACGGCACCTATCATCAGTGCGTGTCTTACCTGTTCCTCTCCATAGGTAGCTAGACCTCCCTTTGGTTTCTTTATCTCTTCTAGAAGTTTGGTCACAAGTTTCTTTTCCTTCATAACCTCTAGGTCTGCCAAGGTGTCCTCCGCCATCTTCACGAGTTCTCTCAGACCGTACTCGTCGGTGTAGCCGGTGTTGAACCTGTCTATGATTTTCTTTTCGAGTTCATGGTGAAGGAATCCTCCGTCGGCGAACTCGTCTTTGGTGGCACCGGGTCCCCCTATCAGCAAACCTTCTATGTTCTCGCTCAGCAGGAGTTTGTTCGCTTTGTCACCCACTTTCTTGAAGTACTGGTGGGCCGCGCCTTCGATCAATCTCTCGAACCTCTGAGCCGACTGACCACCTTTCGAGTGCTTACTCGGTATCAGGGATTGTATGTTTTTCAGTGATTCTACCTTGTTTCCGTTGAGCAGTCCGATGGTGGCTTCACTTCGATCTACGACGATCAAACCGAATTTTTTCCTCTCTCCCAGCATGTTCTTCAACGGTTCTACGTAGAATTCCGAATCACATCGATAGAGGAAGGTCTCTATCTGCTGAGGAGGCTCCAGAGATTCGGATATCATGTCTGTTTGATCCCCCTCTATAGAGATGTGGCCGACGAAGAACACCACGCCGTTCTCCGGAGGTTTCTTGAAGTACTTGAGCTTGGCCAATATCGATTTCAAAGCCCCTTGGACGTGCTTCTTGGTATTCTTCGATTTGATGTTGGAGCTCTGGGACATCTCTTCCCTCAGATAAGCGGTAACGTCGGAGATTTGTTTATCTGGAGGTATGTAGAGTGAAATGAGCTCCGTGCCTCTGCCTTTCAGCTCTTTGATCTTATCAAGCGTCTTCTTGAACTCGTATTCCTGCTTTTTCGACATATCCATCGGTATCAGTTCCAGTTATTGACAGAAACGGGATTATTAAAAATGTTTCGTATTGATTGAAACTACTTACGATAAAGTAAATAATAACATCCTTCATTATCCTATTAGATGAACAGGAAGCTGACCATAATAATTGTATTGATGACCCTAGGTGTCCTGCTCAGCATATACAATCCATACATCGCCGTGGTCGCAGCTATCGCTTTATGGGTCGGTGCCTGGGCATACGGAGGCGGGACTGCTTCCGGTAATCCCTACAAGAGGATGGCCATGGATAATGTACCAAATTGGGCTCAGACCCAACAGTACAAAGAGGAGTACGACACGGGAGACGATACAGACTACGATACGGTCACGTTAGTTTTCATAATCGGAGGAATCTGGATATTAGCAGCAGTTGTTGTTATCATGATTTAGATGATGGTAACTATACGATTAAATACCGTTATTACATATAATCATCCGATGAGAGTATTTACATATATATCCGCAGCCGCGCTTGTCGCGGGTGTATTGATGCTGGTCTGGAATCCCTTCGCTCTACCGATAACTGGCATCATCATAATCGTGTTGAATTACATCATATTCGGGAGTTCGGAACCCTATCTTTCGAAGAGGTATTCCGACAAGGCCTATCTTGACCATTTATACGGTATGGAGGAATACGAACGTGAAGAGGATTTCGATGACATCGAGAATTCAGAAATCATAGAGGACACGGATTTTTTCTATGTGATCGGGATATTGTATGTGTTGGGCGGTGTAATGTACCTGATGTATTTCTCACACATTTGAATATAGAGCAAAGAAACCGTTATATGCTACGTTTGCATTATATATAACATGAACAGGAGGATGTATCTTCTGCCATTCTCTTTCATAGGTATCCTTTTACTTCTGATTTCACCCTATGTACTGATCATCGCATCTTTTCCAGTTATCTACGTCAGCAGGGTATTCTGGAACAGGGTGGTCACCAACGCTGAAGACAAGATCGCATGTGCCTGCGACGTCTCCGGAAATTTTTACGTCGGGGACCATGGAAGAACGACGAGTTCTTTTTTGGGGTACGACGACGATGAAAGGGTTAGGATGATGAGGGATGACAATTACAGGTTCGGCATCTCCCTGGCGCTTATCGGTATCGCTTGGATGCTGTCCGGTATCGTTTACATATTGATCAATTGATTTATTCCCAAGCTTTAATAACCCCTCTTTTTTCACCAAGCCGTGAATATGAGATCACCATTTGAAATCCATATCGGACCTAGCTTATCCGTGCTGTGCGTCACCTTGTTGATCATCTCTAGTTTGGTGGTGATACATGCGGACGGTGCCGAGGGATCCTTGATCGAGGTGGACGACGACCCAGGTAAAGATTACACGTCTATTTCGGAAGCGGTTGATAACGCCGAAGACGGGGATACCATATTGATCTACAACGGCACCTATGAAGAGGATGTCGTTATCGACAAGGAGCTCAGTTTGGAGGGGACCTATAAAGACGGCGTTCAGATGGTCAGCGTCGATCAAGAGGGCGTCGGTTTAGACGTGAGATCGGATAACTGCACGGTGAGCGGTATGACCTTGAAAAATTACGGTATAGGTATATCGGTTTCGGGGGCCGGCGGTACGTATATTTCTAATTGTGTACTGGACGGCGGAGATAGAGGGGTCCATATCGCAGACAGCCAGAACGTCGAGTTATCTGATAACTCCTTCTACAACACGACCAGCTTTTCGATAAGATGTCTCAATTCCACATCACTTGATTTGAAACGGAATGATGTCTCCGGAAGCGGATATTACGCATCATATCTGAGTAGAACCAGGGGTGTTCAGATACGGGATTCCATCATGACCGATAACAAGAACGGGTTGTACATCTACAAATCCGTGAATACTCATGTAGAGGACAGCCACATCTCCAATGGATTGAACCTGGATGGTGATGATCCTTTACATTGGACGTCTCATCGGTTGATCAACAACACCTGTGATGGTGGAGAAATAATCGCCTTTACAAATAAAACAGACATTTTCTTACAGGAAAGATCTGGCCAGGTAATACTCCTTAATGTGACCAATTCGGTTATTTCTCTCTCTAAAATGGAGGGCACGGAGGTCGGTTTACTGATGGCTTACTCCGGCAAAAATCGGTTTATCGGCAACACCTTTATGAACAACAGCCAGGGGATCAAAATACACCGATCTAGAGAGAACGAGATACACCATAACAACTTGATCGACAACGTCAAACCGGTCTATTCACCCGATAACTCTTCATACGATAACACTTGGTCTGATGGACTGGGTGACGGTAATCACTGGTGTGGTTATGATGGAAAGGATAACGGGAGTTCGGGCAGGTACGGCGGAGACGGAGTCGGTGATACCCTTTTGCCGTATCCCGAGATAGATCACGGAGACGGGTTCTACCGGTTGGATCCCGACCCGCTGATGAATACGACCCGCGTTGTTGAACACAATATCACGTTGGGCCTGGACTCGGATTGGGAATTCATATCTCCCGGTTTGGTGCTGGTAAACAGGTCCGTCGAGGATTTTTTAACTACGATCGCTGGGAGCTACGATAAGGTGATGCACTACTGCAGTTGTGAGAGGGAGTGGAAAACCTTCGTACCGTACAGGTCTGGGAAATACGATGATCTCCACCTATTGAACAGGTCCATGGGCTTCTGGATCCACATGACTTCACCCGACGATCTTACGGTAAAAGGATGCACGCCGGCGAGGACGAAGATACTTTTACAAAATGGATGGAATATGGTAGGTATCTCTTCTAATGGAACTGTTAATGGCAGTTCTCTACCCGATCAGGTCGATCGCATTGCTCTAAGAAACAGCAGTCGAGAGTATGGGCTGCAGTACATATTCAGTCAAAATGTAACCTTGAACTCATCATCTGGGTACTTGTTTTATCAATCATCCGATCAACACATTTTCTGGAATCAGGTATGGGATGATTAAAGGCAGTACTGTTAGTAATGAGATCGTTGATTCATATATGTTTTATGAGCGGTGGGGTTTTGGTGGGTGGTCTGCCGACGTTGGGTGGAAATTAATTTCCACTAACTCGTCAATCAAGATTGCCTCGTAGTGTGAAACTCGCTTCGGTCATGAGGGCCTTCATGTGTTTCGCTCCTCTACGTTCTCAGAAAATATCTTTCCAGATACCGTAGGGTATTGTTGATAGTGTTCCCTCACCGATAATTACATATACTATAATTTCATTAGTGAAACAATCGTTTCATAAGTGAAATAACCATGTATTTACCAAAAAGCGAGAATGAATTGAAAGTGATCAGAGCTCTGATGGAGTACCCGGATAGAAACTGGTCTCTTAGAGAGATATCTGATGAATCGGGTGTACCGAAAACGACAGTATGGAGGGCCGTAAACAGGTTGGAAGAAAAGAATTTCCTATACACATCGAAGGTAGGTAAATCAACCATGGTCAATGTGAAGAACAGAGATGTTTTGAGGAGGATCCTTAAATTTTCTAGAGCGGAGATCGATGAGATGGAGGAAGTAGCTGGAAGATTTGTTGAGGAGATAAAGGGTATCGAAGGAGTCAGTAAATGCATATTATTTGGATCGGTAGCGAGGGGGACAGCCGACCTTAACAGCGACATTGATATCCTTGTGCTGCTTCGAGATGAGGGTGTGGAGGATGAGATATTACAGATAGCTGAAAGGGTGAGTTCGGAAGAATCCGTGAGGATCACCCCAGATATCTTGAAAGAAGATAAGTTTGAGTTGATGGAAAAACACAACGATAGCTTTGCAGAGAATATCGAAAAAGAAGGAATAACACTGTACGAGGAGTGAAATTATGAACGATGACTTGGAGGATGCGGAAACTTGGTTTAAGACAGCCAGTTCAGTGATCGAGGAAAATCCTAGGGTTGCATGTGCTCAATTTTCCCATGCAATGATAAAGGCATTAGACGCCCTTTTTTCAGAGAAGCTCGGTCGGGTTCCACGGAAGCACGATCAGGCAGCGGATTACTTCAAAGAACTGCTTCAGAAAAACCTGATCAAGGGTGAGGAAAGCAAGTACAGGAGGACGATACAGCATGTACTTCAGAAAAAAAGCTCCGCAGAATACTATGGAGAATATTTCAGTAGATCCGATGCTCTAGAATGGAAGAAAAAGGTGGGGCGTATCATAGATATGGTGAAAAACTACGTAGATTAGTTTATCTTTTGGGGAAAGGTTTGGTGATGGTCTGCCAACGCTCGTGGAAACGAAGTTTCCTCTATGTCCTCAGAAGTCTCCGACTTCCTGCGGATGCCCCGCCCACGAGTAAATCTGTGATTTGCGAGCGGAGGGAAATCTTTTCCCTCCCGGCTTCCCTGAGCTGGCTCTCACGCTCCCTTCGAGCCTGCTCGGGAAGGAATCTTTGATTCCTGACTTGTTGGAGCTTTGCTCCTGCTCGGGAATATAGCTTTATTCAATCAATAGACTCTAGATCAGTGATAGCTCTCCGGTATATTTCATCCTTGATGGGACAAGTTTGCGAATATTCCTCTTCTAGCTCTTCTATTACCTGGTACAGTATAGGAAACCATCTCCTATCGGTTATTTCAGATTGTTTCTCAGCCTCTTTTAGGATGATTTCCCAGTTCAGTCCTGATTCTACCAATCTACCTGCATCTTCAATATCTCTATCTCGAGTGGCTACAACTTTGAAAAGAAAGATATCTTCCTTAGAGAGTACATTGATGGTTAGATCATGTAAGTCGAAAGCTTCGATTGAACGATCTTTGATTGTTTTTGAAAGACCCAGTTTCTTACAAACTATGTTTAGGAAAATATCGAACCTAGGGTAACCATCTTTTTCCAATACTGTCTTAGCTCCGAGTTCTTCATACGGACTTTCTAGTTCCGTCACGGTTTCGTATCCCATCCTCTTTAAAGTATCCGTGAGAATTGTTAATTGGTGGTAATCATCCAGAACTAGGTCTATATCCTTCGTAGATGTTTTTGAACCGTGGTGGATCATCGCACCACCGCCTAAAAGGTATGCGGTCACTTTTTCGTTTAAAAGTTCATCTATGGATCGGAATATTTCGTTTATCTTCTCTTCTTCGTGTAATTTCATGAGATGTCCTCCATCGGGATGTTATTCTCTTCTGCAATCCTTTTTGTTGTGTTGTATATACGCTTGTCTGAAGTTAACTTTATTGTGTTAATTAGATGTTCTTTCAAGCTGATCTCTCTATGGGTGTGGATGTACGTGTACGATGTGTATAATAGATGGTCGTCGATCTTCGTTAGGTAGGATGGACCGGTTTCCGTGAAGTGTTTTGATTTAATTGGTGACTCGGACTCTATGATAAATTCCAGACCCGCTTGTTCGATGATAGTGGAATCCGGTGCCGTTTTTTCTACGAGAGAGAGGTCGTAGTAGTATCTCCAGCTTTTTAGAAAAGAGCAGAGAGGTGAGAATCTTTCTGTTGTTTTTAATTCTTTGTTTTGTTGCTTTATTATCCCGATCTCCATGGGCTTCTTTATATTGTTCCTGATAGTTTTTTTGGTTTTGTTTGTGATCTTTGCTAATGTGTTGATGCTTGTTTGTTCGTAACATGTCTGTGTTAGTATCTCAGCTTTAGAATGTGATAGGTTCTGTTTCCAATCTATATGTGGGAATGTGTTCGTTAAACTGCAATATTTCTGTGTGTGTTCGTTTTTACTCCTTTTTATGGTCTTTTTTAGTCCTTTTGACTTTGTGACGAAACCTTTTTGTTTTAGTGTGGTGACTAGTTCACTAGTTCTAGAGTAAGAAAGAGCGATCTGATCAGACAATTCTCTTATCGTGGTTTTCTTTTTGCATATCAAATTGAGCAGTGCGATCTCCTTCGTCGAAAGTCGGTATTCGAACATGATATAGGAAAAAAAGTCGAAATACTATAAATAAATTTCGGCAATATTTCTGTTATTGGGTGGGGAACTGCCTGTCTCGTTGAAACGAAGTTTCCTCTATTTCCAGAACGATAGTGAGGACTTTGGAACTAGTCCTCCGTCTCTTTGCTGTGGGGATCAATTCCCTAAAAACCATTCAAATTAATAGGAAAAAGTTAAACTATAATAAATGTATAGGAATTTTAAACATGATCGAAAATATATCGATAAATAATTTCAAATCAATAAATCAATTAAGATTAGATTGTAATAAGATCAATCTTTTCATCGGTGAGCCGAATACTGGCAAGTCGAATATATTGGAAGCGATATCATTATTCAGTTGGGCTGGAGCCGGTTATGGTGAGTTAAAGGATTTTGTCAGATTAAAAGAGATGAGCAACCTCTTTTATGATGAATTGATCGAAAACGAGGTTGAGATAGAACTTTCACCGGATATGTATTTAAAGTTACGTTTCGAAAATGACATATTCAAGCTCGAATTTTCAGCTGGGCAAAAATTTTTAGAGAGTGTGGATTACCATGGTGATATCGGATCACCGAATCACGGAAAATTCAATTTTATCAAATATTTTGACTTTAAAGAGATGTCGAAGTTTAACGATAGAAAATCAGACAATCTGAAACATCCACATGGAGAAAATATGTTCGCCGTTATCATGGCGAATAATAAATACAGAGAGATAATCGACGGATTCTTCAAAAACTTTGGATACAGGGTGGTGCTCAGAACGAAAGAGAGGACATTTGAACTTCAAAAACAGGAAGATAACATAATAATCAGTTATCCGTGGGAGTTGATCTCAGATACCTTGAGAAGGGTGATATTTTACACTATCGCAGTCGAATCAAATGAGAACTCGACTTTGATTTTAGAAGAGCCAGGAAGTAAAGCTTTCCCCTATTACGTAAAATATCTGGCTGAGTTGATCACCGAGGACAAATCAAATCAATTTTTCATCGCTACGCACAATCCATACTTTCTTAGAACGGTATTAGAAAAGGGGGATCAACAAGATGTGAACGTGTTCGCTACGTTTTTCCAAGATTTTCGAACAGTGGTTAAAAGATTGAACGATGAACAAAAATCCAAATTGTTGGAATATGATCCTTTTTTGTGGATCGATAAAATCCGTGGATAACATGATTTTCACAGAATGTGATGCCGATACCGAGTTTATAAAAATTCTCACCGAAGGGCGGGTCGAAGTTATCCATGAAAACGGTAGGTCCGGTATATTGAACCTGATGAAAGAAAAATACAGGGACGGAGATCGTGTTGTCGGAGTTGTTGATGAAGATTCGGGTAAAAGCCAGCACCCGGATTTAGGGAACTACAAAACCGTTGACGAGAAGAGATCTATAAGACTTTTAGTGAAAGAGGGAGACGAGAAAAAGAGGTTGATCATGCTGTGCCCGGAGTTCGAAGAATGGATAATATCACGAGCTAGGTTAAATCAGATTTATCCCCGAGAGTATGATGTTCCCGCAGATCCAAGAGAATTAAAGAAGATCCCACATTATGAGAAAAACCGGAACTTCAAAGATATGTTGTTAGAGCTAATCGGAAATGATTCTGAGATAAGAACGATATCTGAATGGATCAAAAGGAGATAGTTCGAGGGAAGGTCTTTTGTTTGAGATGTAAACAAGTTCTTTTGATGTGTAGTCTCCTTTCACAGAAAGTCTAAATATTTTCCTCCTTTATCATATTGTGAGGATCGATGACCTTAAATCAACTGTGTGGAAGCTGCTGTCTAGGTATATTTATTCTTGCATGTTGGGTGTTAGCATGGGCTTTCCTTTCCTGGATATACCATGATGTTAAGGAGAGAGGTGGAAACCCTTGGCTGTGGGTGATTTTTGTGTTGCTATTTGGTTGGCCGATATACTTGATTTGGTACTTAATCAGACCTCCCAAAGGAAGGGAAGATCCTTATTCTAGAGAAGTTAGGGACTGGTCCTACACTTTAAGAGATAAGAAAGGGAGTAAAGAGTACGAAGGTAAAGAGATACTCGAAGGCACTTATAGGTGTCCAAAGTGTGGTAAGATGGCTGTGCACGTGGAACACGATAACTCCGCCCTATGCTACAACTGTTATGAAGCGTGGAAGGAGTGGGGAGGGTAGGAGGAAAAACTTTTATCGATTTAAATAGTTAGGGATTTATGATAGTACTGTTTGGGAAAGTGATTTTATCTCTGTGTTTCGCTCTCTTCTTTATACAGGGTTTTTTGAGTTTTAAGGAATGGTATGATATTTATGGAACTTTCCCTACGAATATCAAGAGAGCACTACCCGTTATGGGTTTTGTATTTATTTTCATATTGGTAGGTTGGCTGATCATGATGTTCGCATCTTTTACTGTTGTTTTGCGGTGATAATATTCTTATTTTTCTTTATATCGACATTTTCAAGTGTTAATGAAGAAAATATCAGAAGGCGGGGAATTATACTAGCTCACATGATAAAGAGGATTAACGATTCAGAGGTCAAGGTACTAGACCACCTAAGGATCTTTGATATGTTCGAAGCTGTTATGATCAATAACTATAGACCGATTAAGGCTTCATACATAGTCCATATCACAGAAGGGGTTTTTTCACTATTATTTATAATATTAGCGATATACGTTTTTGGATTATTTGATGAGACATTCTTCTACGTCTATTTTTTTATAATGTTCCTGTTCTACATATATCATTACAGATTGAGGTTCGAATATTCAGAGCTGGCTTACAGGTTGAGCAGGAGTAAGTTCGAGAACGGTAGATTCATCGAGAGACACATTTAGGTGGGGGTCTGCCGGCTAGCCCCGCCCACGAGTAAATCTGTGATTTGCGAGCGGAGGGAAATCTTTTCCCTCCCGACTTCCCTTTGCTGGCTCTCCCGCTCCCCTCTCGCCTGCTCGGGAATGAATCTTTGATTCCTGACCTGTTGGAGCTTCGCTCCTGCTCGGGAATGAATCTTTGATTCCTGACCTGTTGGAGCTTTGCTCCTGCTCGGGAATGAATCTTTGATTCCTGACCTGTTGGAGCCCAAGTTTGACAGTAAGGAATAAAAAGTGCTCTTAGTTCAGTTCGTTTTATGCAAACCAAACTAACCTCACTAAGAGCAAGAAGGATAAAGCCGAACAACAATATATCTTTTCCGATTGGAACAATCGCAGCCGTGCAGAATTATTTTGAACGGTTAGGATTGGTTGATGTTTTTGGAAAACACAAGA
>JAWOBZ010000063.1:0-10085 GCA_046484045.1 Thermoplasmata archaeon
TCGAAGTTCCTGAATGAACTCCCGCTCCATACCATTCCTTCGCATCCACGTTGTGAACCAATGCCTCAGACAGTGGGGGCTGAAGCTATCCTTCAGAGTGTCAGAATCGGGATTGTGCAATCCTACCTGCTCAGCCCACTTAGTGACGGCTTCATATACACCGTGTCGGTGCAATCTATCACCGTGTTCACCGATGAAGAGCGCATCAGTCTTTGGATTCCATCCTTCTCTTACATTGAGCCACCTTTTCAATATACGTGCAGTTTCATGGTCGAAGAACACAATTCTATTCGACCTCTTTGCTTTCTTTTTGAGTTCAATAGAGTATTCCTTCCAATCTATATCATCAACATCGATTGATATGAGTTCTCCTCGCCTTATGCCAGTTTTTGCGAATAGGGCCACAATAGCCTTATCCCTGAGTTTCGGGATGGAATTGATGAATCTAGACATCTCTCCTATCTCTGGCACCTGCCTTTCTATTTGTTCCTCTTTGTAGCTGTTCAGATATCGCTTTCTGAAGGGAATAATCGGATTGTTGTCTATCATTTCTTCGTATTGTAGATAGTCGTAAAGAGCGTTTATCGCAGCGAAGTAATTCTCGATTGTCTTCTTCTTGAGACCTCTATCTTCTCTCAGATACTTCGTAAAATCCCTCAGTAGGGACTTATTCAGTTCTAGTAGTTCATATCCTTCATCGTCTAGGAAATTGTAATATATGCCGATACAAGAAGAATAACGCCTTATACTCTCGCTTGTCATCCCCCGAAGTCTACAGTCGTCTTCGAATTCTTTGAGTAGTTCTTCTTTTGTGGGCACACTTATCCCCTCCACTTGAGGTATCTATCTGTATGTTCTATCAACCCGTATTTTTCGAGTTCTTCAATCTGTCTTTGAAGAGCTATACTTGCATCGCTTCCTGCATCTATCCCTAATAAGGGATGAATATCTTCGTACCTCACCTTTCCCTTATCTTTGAGAAGATTTACCAAGTCAACAGAATACTGCCTTGCCCCCTCAAAGTCGTCATCAAGAAAATCTTTTGAACGATATTCCTGTAGCTCCTTTTCCTGTTTATCTATCAATGTCTTTAATCTTCTGTTTTCTTTAGTGAGTTCAGTTAGTTCTTCTTTCAATTCACTTTTTTGCTTTATGAGTTCAGGCCTACTCTCAAAATTCTCCTCTTCCTCTCGTGCTAATCCGTCCTCAACCATCTCAACAACAAAATTACTGGTTGACTGTTCTCTCTCATCAGCAATCTCCTTCCATTTCTGAGCCATCTCTTCAGACGGGGTGTAAACGTATATCGCCCTTTTCTTTATGGTCTTCGTCTTTTCTCTGCTCATACTCTACTCTAACGCATCCCTCCCTTATATACTTTTACTAGTAAATTAATGCGGGGGAAGGGATTTGAACCCTCGGAGACCTACGTCACAAGGTCCTAAGCCTTGCCCCTTTGGCCAGGCTCGGGTACCCCCGCAGTTGCGAATGTTAATGAGCAACGAGGGTGATTTGGATCGCCAATTTTAAAAATTGGCGAGAACAGGAATTCTATTCCTGTGGAAGCTTAGCTTCCAATATTCACCCCGCAATTTGGAGCGAGTTTTTCACGAGTGAAAATTGCGGGTTAGTGGAAATTCCTTTCCACGTCGACCCGCAAGAGTGAGTTTTAACGAACTCTGAAGGCAAACCGTGATTGCCCGCATGTTGGAGTGAGCTTGCGAGTGAACAGGCGTTTTGAAAGAAATTTGTTCCAGATATACGCCCAAAGTTCTAAAGCGATTAGCGTTCAAATCCCAACCTATAATTATATCTTTTTGCTCAAAACTCCACTTTCTTACCTGTTTTATCCCTTTCGAACCTACCGAAGTCGGGCATCTCTTTCAACTGCTCTCCGGAGAACACTGGTCCGTCCCGGCAGACCTGGTATCCGTTTATCGTGCACGAGTCGCAGATACCGATACCGCACTTCATGTACCTCTCCAGAGATGCTTGGACTGGAGTTTCCTCCTCTATGCATCTGTCAACGACCTTCTTCATCATCACCTCAGGGCCGCATACGAGCACGAGATCAACTTCCGAAATATATTCATCGGCAATCTCGGTGACATAGCCGTTATGACCCATTGAACCGTCGTCAGTCGATATATTCAGATATGATATCTCGCCCAGCCTTTCTTTGAAGATCAACTCATCCGCTGTCTGTGCACCTAGACAGCATACAATGTCGATGCCTTCATCTTTCGCTTTTTGCGCCGCGGGATAAAGAGATGAAGCGCAGTAACCTCCTATGACAACAAGCACTTTGTCTCCACGTATTGTGTACCCTTTACCATAGGGACCCCTAACGCCCATCTTGTCCCCCACCCCCATTTCGTGCAGTGCCTTCGTCCCTTCACCTATTTTCTTGACCGTTATCGATTTTTCATCTCCTAAACTCGAAAGTGCCATGGGAAATTCGTCTTTACCGGGGACCCATGCCATGACGAATTGACCTGGTTCTACCTCTTTACTCCAATCGAAATAGAAAGATTTGATCGTCGGTGTCTCTTCCACGATACGTTCGATCTCGACTATCTCCATAGTATTCATCAAATAGTGATATATTCCAACAATATAGAATTTTTTATACGTTGTATACGAAGGAAAATTTGATATATAATATCTCATTAACATAGGAAAAGGGAGATAAATCATGGAAACGAAGGATATCACGAGAAAACACACTCGTAAAGAGATGAACTCGATAGCTGAAGACCTCGGCATAGAAAACCCGCAGAGTTATGGAAATAAGGCCGAGTTAGCGGAAGCCATGATTCCATTGATGGAGAAAGAGGAAGTCGAAGAAGAGGAAGAAGTCGAAGAAGAAAGTGAAGAAGAATTTGATCACGATCAGATCAGGGAAGAATTCCAGAATATTAGAGAGATATGGGAAGAAACAAAGAAAACCATGGTGGATGTCACGGAATTCAAACTCGAAGCGAAAGAATTAGCTATGTTAATAAAAGATGAGGAATGGGAGAGAGCCGAAAAGAAAAAGGATGAATTGATCGAAAAAGGTGAAGAGATACTTAATTTAAAAGACAGATTCAAAGAAATAGATTCGCTGATCTATCAGATCAATTCTAAAGAAAAAAGAAAGGAGTATTTAGAAAAATTGGATGATCTCATAGAAAAAACAAAAAACGGTGATTATGGAGAGGCTCTCACAAAAGCGAATGAAATCAAAGATAAGATTGAAAATAAAATTAGTGAATTAGAGGAAGCTAGAGAGGAACTTGAAGAGAAGATAAAAAAAGCAAAAAACATGCTTTCTGACCTGAGGGGAACTAAGATCAATATTGACGATATCAAAGAAGGATTGAGTACGGCAGTTCGGGCACAGAAAGAGGGACGTTACGAAGAAGGATTAGAAAAGATAGAAGACTCTCTAAAAAATTCAGAAAAGATTTTCGAGATATTCGACAAGATCCAGCTGGGTAAAGAGATGATATCGAAGATAAATAAGAAAGGCTTGGGTATTCAGGCATACCTTGATATTCTAAGGAACAGCAAGAAAAAAGCCGATGAAGGCGATTTTCAGTATTCTCTTCAACTGCTCGACGATGCGATCGCAGATATGAAGACGGATCTGGACGAGATCGTTTTGGAAGAAGAAAGCGGCGAAGATATGGACCAGAAGATCAAAGAAGTTTACAAGAAGATAGAAGCCATAGAAAAAGCTTTAAGGTTCGTTAAAAGAGATCTTGACAAATTGATTAATAAAAAGAGATAAGTGATAAGATGAAAAAGAATACTTTAGTTTCGTTGTTTGTGTTTATATCGATATTGATGAGTGTAGTAAGTGTAGCAGGGGTTAATAGAGGAGAAGGGACACGAGCTGCAGAGGATTCTGTGGTTGTGATGGAAACTAGCAAAGGCACAATCAAAATACAGCTGTATGGAAACGATGCACCGATAACGGCGGAGAATTTCATCAATTACGTGGAGGACGGATTCTATGATGGATTGATCTTCCATAGAGTGATCGAAGGATTTATGATCCAGGGAGGGGGATTTAATCCAGATATGACCGAAAAAACTCCCACATATCCTTCTATTAAAAATGAAGCTGCAATAAGCCAACACCGAAATAAGAAGGGAACCATTGCCATGGCTCGTACAGATGACCCGGACTCAGCAACATCTCAATTTTTTATAAATCTTGCTGACAATGATTTTCTAGATTGGGACAAAGCACAAGATGGTTACGGGTACTGTGTCTTTGGAGAAGTGACTGAAGGGTTGGGTGTTGTGGATAAGATCGCTAACGTGGAAACACATTCGGAAAAAGGTCACGATGACGTTCCAGTAAATGACATCGTTATCAACTCGGTTTCTATAGAAAGTGGCGGAGATTCGGATGGCGGCGGGGACAATACAGATAATGGTAGTGGAGATACTACAAACGACGGTTCTGATTCATCTTCCTCATCCAGCAGTTTCCTGGCAGATAATTTCCTGCTGATCGAGATAATAGTGTCTGTCATCGTAGCGATAGCGATCATATTCGTGCTGAGCAAGAAGAAAGAGAAAGAAGAAGAGTGAAGCCATCTTCCTGGGTTTAGGATCTAGCCCGAGAAGCGAACGAAGTGAGACTCTTGCTTCTAAATTGCTCGTGAACTCGCAATGTTAGAAGTTAGCGGGAAAACCTACGGGTATTCCAAATACCTTCCGAGACAAGCTCGTCAGGTTTGCAGGAATACTGCGTATTCCTTTAATTTTTAAATCTATTCACTCCGTTCATAGATATTAAAAACGCTACAGAATCAAAGATTCTGCTTGTTTTACAATTTCCGTCACTAACGCTCCGAAAAATTGCAAAACGCCGAGGGGGAGACGAGCTAAGCTATGCTTAGCGAGTTTTTAGAATGCGATAGCATTCTGAATGATTTTCGAATCTCGCCCGAAGGCGTGAGCGAATAAAATGAGCGAGCCTCTTGCTTCTAAATTACCTCACTGTGTTCGCTAATTGTAGAAGTTTGCAGGAATACTGCGTATTCCTTTAATTTTTAAATCTATTCGCTTTGCTCATAGATATTAAAAACGCCGAGGGGGAGATTCGAACTCCCGTGGTGCAAAGCACCAGTAGCTCTCGAGGCTACCGCCTTTCCGGGCTGGGCCACCTCGGCCAACAGTATATCTTTGCATAATGGATTATGTATATAAGAGTTAAGTAGCTCTCGAGGCCAACGCCTTTTCTACGCTCACCGGTGTGGAGAGAGTTGGAACACGGTTCCGATGGATTCCACGAAGGCCACCTCGGCAGATGATATTTTCCTTTGCATCATCGGTTATGTATATAAGAGTTGAGATTATCCAATCTTTTTTATACGGCTTCTATTTGAAGGTCATATGACCTTGAGCCGATTAGCCGTATTCCTTCTACTACTAGTACCGCTTTTTATTCCGATGTCGGTTTCTGGAGTTGACGGCGATACAGACCTCAAGATAGTAGAAGTCTATTACTCCGGCTCGGAGGGTTTTGATTACGTTGTCATAGAAAATTGGGGTGCGGAAACGGACATATCAGATTTCTACCTCGACGACGGCGAAGGGATGATAACTCTGCCGAATAGAACGTTGGAAAAAGACGAGCGTATCGTCTTAGCAGAGAACGAAGCGGCATACCGATCTATCTGGCAGATCTCTCCCGACTATACTTGGGATGAACAGGAAACCAATTTCAATCTAGCCAAGAAAGGAGATGATCTGCGCCTTTGTCATAACGATAATACCATCGATTCCTTTCTCTACGGGGACGGTGAGCTGCGTGGGTGGGACGGGGAAGGTACGGACGTGCTGAATTCCGGATACTATGCAAAAAGATGTGATCAAGACACCGATACAAGAGAGGATTGGAATTGGACTAGAAGGTGGAGGGTGGGACAATCTGATTTCGCTACAAAAACCTTCGAATCTAGAAACACCACCGTTTACACATCTCCGGACTCGGCCTACACCGCCATAGATGATTATCTTAACAATGTTGAATCGAACCTAGCCATCTGTGTTTACGAGATCACCAGTCTCAATCTAACTGATGAGCTCGTTCATCTCTCGAAAAGAGGGGTGAAAATAAAAATCTTGGTGGAAGGGGTACCGGTCACAGGTATTTCTGACAAGGGCTTGTACTGCTTGAATAAATTGAAAACGAACAACGTGACCGTTCGGTTGATAGGTAAGGAAAAATATTCGCCGTACAATTACGTCCACTCCAAGTACATGGTGGCGGACAACAAAACGGTACTCATCTCATCCGAGAATTTCGGAAACACCGGTTATCCACATGACCCGACTTCAGGTAATAGAGGATGGGGGGCGTTCTTCAAGGGTGAAAGTGCCGCGGATTATTACACTGAGATATTCTCATGGGATTGGTACTACGGGGAACCTTATCTTACGAAGAATGTTGAGTACGTAGCCGACCTGCATGCATATCCCTCGTACAAGCCTTCCTTTTCAGCGCTGGATGTTAACGGCCGGGTCAAAGTCACGCCGGTTTTAGCTCCTGACAACTCTCTTTCGGATAAAACCATCTTGGGTATGGTCCAAAGAGCTGAGGAGCGGATTTACGTTGAACAATTCTACGCTTACAGATGGAACAACCGTACCAACCCGTATCTAGAAGCACTGGTAAACGCTGCTAGGAGGGGTGTGGAGGTTAAAATATTACTCGATTCCACGTGGTACAATGTCGAGGAGAACGATACCGACAACGACGATACGTTACGGAGACTGAATTCCATAGCCCAGGACGAAGAACTCGACCTCGAAGTCAGATTGGTCCATGACTGCCATGGGTTGACCAAGGTACACAACAAAGGCATGGTTGTGGACGATAAAAAGGTCTTGATATCCAGTATCAACTGGAACGAGAATTCCGTACTGAACAACAGGGAGATAGGGGTGATATTAGAAAATGAAAAGGTCGGGAGATACTATGCTCGTGTATTCGAGTCCGATTGGAAGAACGATATCACGCCGCCCATCGCGGATGCTGGACGAGATAGAAAGGTGGAGAAAGGAAGCGCAGTTCACTTCACGGGAATTTACTCGTGGGACAACGGGAACATATCCGAGTATATGTGGGATCTGAACAATGACGGGATCTACGAAGAGAGCGGAGAGAACGTTTCCAAAGTATTCAGAGAAACGGGAGAACATACTATCAGATTGAAGGTAGTGGACGAAGAAGGGAACATGGACGTAGATGAAACCGTTATCTATGTCGAAGAAAAAGATTTTTCAATAGGTCTGGATGTCGAGGAACAAAGTTCGACTTCTACCTTCGCCGTCATAGGTGTGATAATTGTTCTATTTGTCTTGTCGGGTCTCTACTGGTTCAAGTACAGAAACTAGCAGATCCTGGGTACAGGGTCCCCTACGGGCGGTTCGAGTATCCTCGTACCGCCGACTTCGGTTTTTAAAACGACGCCGTTGATCTCCTCTTTCACTTCACCGATGATCGCTGCGTTCTTACCGTTCTCCGTCTTTTTCAGGGCTTTCAAAACATCTGAGGCCTTCGTTGAGTTGACCCCCAATATGAACTTTCCTTCGTTGCCTATGTTCAAAGGGTCGATCCCCAACATGTCTGAAGCGGAAACCACCCAGTTTCTCAATGGTATGCTGTCCTCCCATACCTCTATACCGATCTTGGATTTTTGCGACCATTCGTTCAGAGTGTTGGAAAGCCCCCCTCGCGTCGGATCCTTGGCAACACCCACACCTCCGGTGCTCAATGCTGCTTCCATCACATCTACCAGTGGAGCCACGTCGCTCTTGATCTCTCCTTCGAATCCGTATCCTTCCCTTGTTGATAGAATCGTAATACCGTGGTCTCCGATGGTACCGCTCACGATGATCTTATCGCCTGGATTCAGGTTGTCGTCGGTGAGCCATCTGCTCTTCCTTCCTCCCGCGGTTTCGAGATTTTTATCCAGTCGAGGATGTTTTTTCCCGATGCCGGCGGTAGTCATAATCGGTTCGTCGAGATCGTCCTTTTCCACCACCTTGGTATCTCCAGCGATCACCGGCACATTTGCCTTTTCAGCGGTCCTTGCCGTCGATTTGAGTATCCTTCTGATCTTATCCACAGGATACCCTTCCGGTATGACCAGCGCATTCGATAAAGCCACCGGCTGCCCCCCGATCGCTAATATATCGTTGACCGTGCCGGATACGGCTAGACTACCTAGATCTCCTCCCCTGAAAAAAACCGGCTTCACCGTGTGACCGTCGATAGTAAAAACTACATTATTTATAACTGCAGAATCGTCTAGATATTCTATACCGATTTCACTCACATCGTCTTTGAAGAGAGGTATGATCTCTTGGGCTATGAAATCTTCCATAACCTCTCCGCCAGCACCGTGTTCCATGGTGATCCTTTCTATATCCTTCTCTTCCATATTTTGTTCATTGGTCATCTATTATATTATTCTGTCGAATGGAAACGTTTATGGCATGGGAATTCATAGATATGCAGGTGAAACCCGTAGACAAGAAGGCGGCGTCTATCGCTCTGATGTTCGGTATAATTTCAATAATATTATTGATCCTTCTTAAGGCCCAGGGTGTATTTCTGATCATACTGATCTGGATGCTGGTACCGGTGTTGATAAAGCAATTTAGAGATAGATTTTTTAAAAACGAGGGAAAACCTTAAATAGCAAAAAACACCAGACTTATCTCAGAAGTTTGTTGCGAAGAACACGTTAATAATGTAAAAGAAATAAAAAAATATATAACATGTGCATCTTTAATCATATGTACATGACCCCCTCCTCGCAGGTCTGTGAAAGTGTAGATTATGGCTGGAAGTTCTGATGTAGGTTACACTGATTCGGAAAGTAAAGAAGCATCATTATCGGGCACTTTGTCCGACAAAGAAGTAGAGGGGATAATACATAAATTCCAGAAAGTATCTATAATAGATAAAGACCTCGCTAAACTGATAATCGATTCAGGTATCACAAGCTTGAAAGCGCTGGCAGAAACCGATATAGATAAACTGTCCAAGATAGACGCCCTGGACGAAGAAAAGGCTAATACGATAGTTTCGGAAGTGAAAGATATATTGGATGAAGAAGACGAAGAAGAAGGGGAAGACGAACCCCAAGAAAGTAAAAAGAAGAGCCAGAGTACCGATGACGGAGAGGATGCTTTAGCTCAGTGGCTCACTGGTGAGACCGATGGAGACCTGGGGGGATTATTGGGTGAAGAGATCGAAAAAGCAAAAGAGAAGGGAGAAACCACCAAATCGAATCCTTCACAAGGAGCATCACAGGGAGGTCAGGAAGGCGTAGAAAAAGATTATGGAGCACTCAAATCCTGGCTCACCGGCGAAGAGGACTCTTTCTCCGAGTGGTTGGGAGAAGAAAGCTTCGAGGAAGAGCGGGAAGAGTTAGAAGAGGAGATGGCTGAAAAGCAAGAGGAGCTCAAGGAGACCCAGAAAGAATTGGACTCCAAGATGCATGAAGCCGAGATACTAAGACAGGAATTCGAGCAGCGTTTAGAGGAACTGGAATCCGGTGAATTCGATCCCCAGGAGATCGTAGAGGAAAACGCCGATTTAAGAGAAAGGGTAGTCGAGTTAGAATCTGAAATCGAGGGGCTCCAGCAGGACAAAGTAGAGCTGAAAAAGGAGATAGAAGAGATCAAACAGGGCTCTGTCGCCATGCTGAAGTACCTGAAAGCACAGAAAATGAAGATGGTTCAACAGGGAGGCGGCGAGATCAAAGCCGGTGAGGTCGCAGTTAACAATCAAGAGCTACAAGAACTGAAAAAGGAAAATGAAGATCTGAAGAAAAGGATAGACTCCTACGAGAACGAGGAGATAGAGGGCGATGCCGACGAAAGACTCCTCAAACAGCTCGAAGCAAGAAAGGAGGAAGTAGAGGATAAGACCAAGCGCATCCAAGAACTCAGAGAAGAGCTGAACTTCAAAGAAGAGCAGTTGAACGAGCTCAGAGAGAAGATGCAGTACAAAGAGGACGAGTTGAACGAGAGAGAAGCCGATCTTATGCACAGAGAAGAGATAATGA
>JAWOBZ010000020.1:0-5499 GCA_046484045.1 Thermoplasmata archaeon
ATTTACACATACGAAGGAATAAAATCCATCGGTGATCTCTGTGAAAGAGACGAGATCGATCTCGTTATTGACGGAAGAGAGCATCCAACTAATCCACTCAAGGGATTGAATGTGAGAAAAACGGGAGAAAGACCGGTTTTCAAACTCAGTACTGTAGAAGGATACGATGTAAAATTGACGGATAATCATAAGGTGAAGACAGAAAGAGGATGGGTAGAAGCCAAAGACCTAGAAGAAGGAGATAAGATCCATATTCTCAATAAGAAAGGGGGCTTCGGAACCATTGGAAATAGAGATTTAGGGATGATCCTCGGATGGTTGATAGGCGATGGTACGATAAAATCAGACAGAGCGGTTCTATCCTTCTTCGGTAAAGAAAAGAAACTCGCAAAGAGTTTTGCCCAGATGGTGAATAAAGTAGTTGATGGCGGAGAACTCGCTTACGCTCGATCATCCTCCATCCTCGCTGAAGCTACGGATGGGATGGAAAAGGGAGATAGAAGCTATCTGGTTGCTCCCATTGACATCAAAGGTAGAGATGAAGTCAGAGTTCAATCGCTACGTTTACTTCGTATAGTTAAAGATATGGGTCTATGTGAAAACAAACACCAGGTTCCCGAAGACGTATTTCAAGGGTGTGAACAGATGCAGCGGGGTTTCCTTAGAGCACTCTTCTCAGCTGATGGAAGTTTCCAGGGTTCCCTCAAAAAAGGCGGTTCTATCAGATTATCACAGAGTGATCTAACCCTGTTGAAACAAGTTCAAAGGCTATTAACTAATTTCGGTATAGCAAGCAAAATATACAAGGACAGAAGACCAGCCCACAAAAAATTGATGCCCGATGGAAAAGGCGGTCAGAAAAAATATGAATGCAGGGCCCAGCATGAGTTGGTAGTAAGCAAATCTAATCTCGAAAGATTCAACGATGAGATAGGATTCCTTTTAGATGAAAAACAGGATAGATTGCGTGACTATCTTGACAATATGTCGAGAGGTCCTTACAACGAGTATTTTAAGGCAACATTTGAATCTTTAGAAGAACAAGGTGTCGAACCCGTTTACGATCTAACTGAACCCATCACACATTCTTTTATAGCCAATGGATTCGTTGTCCACAACTGTGGCGAGCAACCGTTGGAGGATTTCGAAGCATGCAACCTAGGTCATATAAACTTGGATCACTGTGTAAAGGACGGAGAAGTCGATTGGGACAAGCTGGAATATCTGACCGATATGGGTGTTAGATTTTTAGATAACGTAGTCGATGCGAGCAACTTCCCCGATGTCGTTGGATACGATGGAGAAGAGGATGCCATCACCAAGCATGTGAAGGAGAACAGAAAGATCGGCCTGGGAGTTATGGGATGGCACCACATGTTGATACGTTTGGGCATACCCTACGACAGCAAAGAAGCCATCCAACTCGCTGAGAAAGTGATGAAATTCATCCAGAACAAAAGTAAAGAAGTCAGTTCGAGGATAGCAGAAGAGCGAGGCTCGTTCCCGAGTTGGGATGAATCAAAATATGAAGAACCGATGAGGAATGCCACTACAACAACGATAGCACCGACGGGAACTACGAGTATGATAGCAGATACAAGCGGTGGTATCGAACCTATCTTCGCAGTATCCTATGTTAAGAACGTGTTGGACGGAAAGAAGTTAGTAATGCCCGATTCGGTTTTCGAGGAGTTCGCAAAACAACAAGATTTCTACGACGAAGAATTGATGGAGAAAGTAGCAAAGAAAGGGAAGGTCACAGATATTGAAGATGTGCCGGAAGAGGTAAAGAAAGTTTTCATAACCGCAAGTGAGATATCACCGGAATGGCACATAAGAATGCAGGGGGCTTTCCAGAAATATGTAGACAATGCGATATCCAAGACGGTCAATTTCGCGAACGATGCAACTGAACGAGACATCAAGAGAGTGTACGATCTAGCATACGACCTCAAATGTAAGGGGATAACTGTATACCGCGACGGGTCAAGGCAGGAACAGGTGATGGAAGTCGAAGGTGAGAAAAAAGATGTGAAGAAGGGAGAGAGGAGACCCAGAAAAAGACCTCATAAAGTACATGGAACGACCAGAAAGATACCTACTGGAAGCGGGGGTTTGTACATCACTATCAATAGAGATGAAAAAGGTCTCTTTGAAGTCTTTGCGCAGATCGGCAGGTCCGGTGGTTTCACCCAATCTTTCACGGAATCTATCGCTAGACTGGTATCTCTCTGCCTGAGGTCTGGAATACCCGTAGAAGAAGTGGTTAAACAATTAGAAGGAATACGTTCTCCTGACGGTAATTTCCAACCCGGAGGGAGAAAGATATTCTCCATCCCGGACGCCATAGCAAAGGCGTTGAAGTGGGAGATGGAGGGAGAACCTACCGGAGAACAGGCTACCTTACCCACGGAGGAGCCCGAGAACGATATGGCGGAGATGATGAAGAAGGGATATAATCCGATTTGTCCTGAATGCGGCTCCATGATGCAGTTGATGGAAGGATGTAGAACCTGTCCCAACTGTGGATATAGTAAATGCTGATCTTATATATCCGCAGGACCAACTCCCTTCCCTTTCTTTCAAAAAATTAAAATACATATCCCCTTTTGCGCCCATAATAAAGGTGGAAAAATGGAACGAAGAAGAAAGAAAGTAGTTATAATGGGTGCGGCCGGAAGAGATTTTCACAATTTCAACACGGTTTTTAGAGATAATGAGAAGTATGAAGTTGTTGCATTTACGGCAACTCAGATCCCGGATATAGAAGGTAGAAGGTATCCCCCTTCGTTGGCCGGTGACCTTTATCCTGAAGGTATTCCGATAGTACATGAAAATAAATTGTCACAGATTATTGAAGATGAGCACATAGATGAGGTCATATTTTCTTACAGCGACGTGCCGCATGAATACGTGATGCACAAAGGTTCTTTAGTGAACGCATCCGGTGCGGATTTTGTACTACTGGGGAACAATGAGACCATGATAAAGTCCCAGAAACCACTGATATCTATATGTGCCGTAAGGACAGGAAGCGGTAAGAGCCAGACCACGAGGAAGATCGTATCGGAGCTAACGAAGAAAGACAAAAAGGTCGTCACTATCAGACATCCTATGCCCTACGGTGATCTTGAAAAACAAGCAGTCCAAAGATTTGCAGATTACGATGATCTGGACAAGCATGAATGTACGATAGAGGAGAGAGAGGAATACGAACCCTACATAGATGAAGGATTGATAATCTATGCCGGTGTGGATTACGGAAAAATTTTGATGGAAGCTGAAAAAGAAGCGGATATAATCGTATGGGACGGAGGTAATAACGACACTCCATTTTACAGACCGGACCTACATTTCGTAGTCTTCGATCCTCACCGAGTAGGGCACGAGTCGAAATATCATCCCGGTGAAACGAACTCTTACATGGCGGATATAGCTGTGATCAATAAGTGTGATTCTGCACCCAAAGAGAATATCGAAAAGTTGGAAGAGAATATCAAGAAACTCAATCCAGAGGCTGAAATATTCAGAGCGGATTCAATATTGAAGGTCGAGAGTCCCGAGAAGATCAAAGGTAAAAAAGCACTCGTTATAGAAGACGGTCCAACGGTAACACACGGCGAGATGCCCTTCGGTGCGGGTAAATTGGCTGCGGAAAAGTACGGCGCTTCTGAGATAGTTGATCCAAGAAAAAGTGCCGTCGGTTCAATAAAAGAAACCTTCATCAAATTTCCACATCTGGAAGAAGTTCTGCCGGCCATGGGTTACGGGGAAGAACAGATGAAGGATCTAGAGAAGACCATCGAAGGTTCTGACTGTGATATCGTCGTGTCTGGAACACCTATCGATCTGAACAGGGTAATCGATGTAAGTAAACCGATGGTCCATGTCACATACGAATTGAAACTCCACGAAAAAGGTGCCCTCGAAGAGATCTTAAAGGATTTCTGATCGTGATAATCAGAAAGAATTAATAACCTTGAACGTGCTAATTATATAGATGGGACCCAACCTAGCCGATAAGGAGCACTTCGTAGAAAGGAATAATCTGTGTGCCGTATGCAGGGGGACCAAGAACCTCTGCAACAGGAAGAGCTGTCCGGTTCTCGTAAAATATTACTCCCAGATGAAAACCAAGGAGCTGACGGACAGTACTAACATATCCGGTTCGTCACCACCGGGTGTTTTCGTTGGACGTTTTGGTTATCCTAAGGTCAATATCGGGCCGCTGGTACCACCTTATCACGGCGATACGTCTCAATTGGATATGCCGGAAACCTGGATCGGTAAAAGCATAGAGGATATCGTTGACTTTAGAACACAACTGATCCGGGGAAAGTACATGGTCAAAATAGACGATTTCGATAGCGGTGGGAGATTAGTGGATTATATAAGGGATATGGCATTGTCTAGGGAACCGGCTGAAGTAGAAGCATTTTTCTCAAAGCGGCCTTCAGGGAAGATCGCACTTTCAGATTCGGTGCAGCCCTACGGTCCGTCCGCACCCTTGAAAAAGATCGACCTGGGTACCTTGAAGATCGATAGGAGGATGGACAGGGCTTATGAGGCCACGGACCTGAAGGCCCAGAGCGCCGTTCTGAATCTGTATGACCATGATATCTACGTCTCAAAAATACAGAGAGCCTTCAGCGTCGGGGCGTTTGGATTGCAAGATAACAGGAGGTTCGTGCCAACCCGCTGGAGCATAACCGCAGTGGATGATATAATCGGTAAAACACTACGTGAGGAAGTTAAAAAATATAGACCGATAGACGATTACAGGGTCTATGAAACATGGGAGTTAGATAATCGCTGGATCATCCTCATGATGCCGCGAACATGGATATACGAATTAGTGGAAGCTTGGTATCCAGAGACTGCTTGGAATCCATACGGCAAGGACATCGCTATAATATCGAGTCACGAGAAGTACGAAGGTAGGAAAAAATACGCTGAAATCGGTGGATGCTTTTACGCTGCACGGATGGCAGTTTGCGAAAGGCTAAAGGAAGAGAAAAGGCAGGCGGGGGCGGTGATACTCAGAGAAACACACCCTGGCTACATCATGCCAGTCGGAGTATGGAACGTGAGAGAGAACGTGAGGAATGCATTGAAACAATCGTACCGATCTTTCGAGACTATGAAGGAAGCCTTATTTTATATATCGACCAGATTGGATATAAAAATTAACACTTGGATCGACAATAGTGACGTATTACAAGATATGATATATCAAACCAGATTAGAAGACTTTGGAGTGGGAAAAGCATGGGATTGATAATGCCGAAGAATGAGACTAACGGAGTAAAGATAAAGGAAATAACCTGTAAAACAGCACTATCGAAATCCGGACTTGAAGCCGATTACGCCTTGAATCCGTACAAGGGATGCAGTCATAACTGCAGATACTGTTATGCACCCTTCGTGTTGCGAGAGGAAAGAGAATGGGGTACCTTCGTAGATATCAAAAGAAATATTCCCAATGCACTGGCAAAGGAA